>RDXM01000091.1 GCA_004292595.1 Candidatus Kapaibacterium sp.
CCAAACAGGGAAACAGTATCACCAAAGCACAGCGAATGGTAGCGAACAAAATTGACATACTGTTCGACTATTGTTCCAGTGCTTAGGATGCAACAGCCCCACGCCTAAAGGCGGGGGCTTCTTGGTTCAACGTCGCCCCTCGTGGTGGCAGACTCCCCAAGCGTTTGTTCGGGCAATTCCTGCCCTACATTATTCAACATTTTTTTTAGCCCAAAGGCTTTTAAGTTCTTATTTAACAAGGGGTCTTGACCCCTTGCCAAGGCTTTTTTCGTAAGTCCTAAGAAAGATGCACGATAGAACTCTTTTTGTTCAAGAGCAGATAGTCCGACAGTACAGTTTTTCTCGGAAAAGCCAAGTAATAATTTGCGTAGTTGAATGCCTGTCTTTATCTTGCTTTTGAGCGTTTTTACCGTATTTTTTTCTCTTTTGCAAATTCTTTCTTTGTTCTTTTTTCTTTTTTTTATGACTACCTTTCGTCCTTCTCGTTTCCTTGCTTGTGCGCAGGGGTTCTGCTTTTCGGTATTTTTGTCCTTGATGTTTGCTCTCGGCATTACCTCTTCTGCTTTTGGGCAAGGAAATACAACGCTACAAGCTGTTCAACGCATTGACCCGCCAAACTGGTGGATTGGTATGAAACTCCCCACCGTGGAATTGCTGGTCTATGGCAAAAATGTTGGCGAGACAGAAATTAAACTTATGCCCTACAAAGGAGTCAAAGTAGAGAAGATTGAAAAGGCGAAAAATCCAAACTATGTCTATCTCACACTTTCTATTGCGCCAAACACAAAGCCTGGCGCGGTGATGTTCTCCTTCCAAAACAAGGGCGCAAGCACGATTCGTAGCTACGAACTTCTTGCCCGCACCCAAAAAGCTCCGCAAGGCTTCAGTGCGAAAGACGCAATTTATATGCTCATGCCCGACCGCTTTTCCAACGGCGACCCCAGCAATGATGTGGTTTCAGGCTTTCCCGACATCATGCACCGCGACTCCCTGAATGCGCGTCATGGTGGGGATGTGCAAGGAATTATCAACCGTTTGGACTACATCAAAGACTTAGGCATGACCGCCATTTGGAATACGCCGCTCATTGAAAATAATATGCAAAAGTATTCGTATCACGGCTACGCTTTCACCGATTTTTACGCGATTGACCGCCGCTTTGGTACGAATGCCGATTACAAACGCTTCGTGGATTCATGCCATGCCAAGGGCTTAAAAGCGATTATGGATGTGGTGCTGAATCACTTGGGCGACCAAAATTATCTCGCGCTCGACCCGCCCGCCGAGTCGTGGTTGAACGATATTTCTCTGCTCAAAAGTGCTGACCGCAAAAAAGATATTCAAAAGCCCAACTACCGCACCACAACTCACTCCGACCCCTATTCTTCCGACTACGACAAGCGTGCAACAACCGAGCGATGGTTCGATTGGATGATGCCCGACTTCGACGGACGCGATGCGCATTGTGCCACGTACCTCATTCAAAACATGAAGTGGTGGGTGGAATACTCTGGCGTGGACGGCTTGCGGATTGACACCTACCCCTATCCAAACAAAGCCTTTGCCGCAGCATGGACAAAAGCAATCGCCGAAGAATACCCCACACTTGGCATGGTTGGCGAGGTCTGGGTGAGCGAGAGCGTTGCCGTGAGCGCGTACTGGCAAGCAAATGCGCGGAACGCCGACGGTTTTAACTCGAATCTACCCGCTATTACGGACTTCCCGATGAATAACGCGCTCGGCTCGGCATTCAACGAAAAAGATGACTGGGGAACGGGCTTGATACGGCTCTACAACACGCTTGCACAAGATTTTCTCTATCCGAATGCAAACAAAAATGTCATTTTCCTTGACAATCACGACGTTTCGCGCTATTTCTCGGCAGTGCAGGAAGATGTGAAAAAACACAAAATGGCACTCACATTTTTGCTCACCACACGCGGAACACCGCAGATTTATTACGGTACAGAGATAGCAATGGCGGGCTGGAAAGAGCAAGACCCCTTTGTGCGCAGAGATTTCCCAGGCGGCTGGAAAGAAGATTCCGCCAATGCTTTCACCGAAAAAGGACGCACTGCGCTTCAGAATGAGGTGTTTACTCACACAAAAACACTCGCAAACTGGCGTAAAACCAAGTCGTGCATCCATAGCGGCAAGCTCACGCACTTTGTTCCTTTCGACGGCACCTACACGTATTTCCGCCACAACGACAGCGAAAGCGTCATGGTGATTTTGAACAACAACGACAGCGAAAAAACAATCCCTACTGACCGTTTCAGCGAGCGTTTGCGCGGCTTTACGTCGGCAAAGAATGTGCTGACGGGCGCGGGCGTTTCCGACCTTTCACGTATTACGATTCCTGCAAAAAGCGCACTCGTGCTGGATTTGCAGAAATAGGCATTTGCAGATTAAGATTTGAGAGGCGAGAAATAGCTTCAATACTGGCTTCAGTGGCACAGACATTCTTGTCTGTGTTCGTCGCCTAGAACCCTCACCAATACTCACAGACAAGAATGTCTGTGCCACTTATTATTTTTTTTGTATGGTATTGAGCGAAATAACATTAGGCACTTCTGCCCGCGCCACAGGACGCATATTTATTGGTCTTGTGGTCTTGCTCGTGCAATGGAGCTTTTTCGCACCCGCGCCCGCCGAAGCCCAGTGGGCGCTCATGCGCACCGATGCCGACCAAGCCGTGCGCATTGGCATTCGTCATATTTACAACCTAGAATTTGACAGCGCGACAGCGGAATTTCAAAAAGTAACGACCGCATATCCGCAGCATCCCGTTGGCTATTTTCTGGATGCAATGGTGGATTGGTGGGCAATCTACACCAACCAACGCGACAAAAGCCTTGATGAACGCTATCTGCACAAAATAGACCGCATCATTACGCTCTGCGACAGCATTTTGGGAAATAATCCCAATGACATCGTTGGGCTGTTTTTCAAGGGCGGAATTATCGGCTTTCGCGGGCGGTACTACGTTACGCGGGACAACTGGCTGAAGGCTGCTCTCGACGGCAAAACGGCATTCGATATTGTCCAGCGCTGCCAGCAGCTTGCGCCCGGCAACCGAGATGTGATGCTGGGTACAGGCTTGTATCATTATTTTGTCGAAGCACTTCCAGAACGCTATCCCGCCGCAAAGCCCTTCGTGGCGATGCTCCCGCAAGGCGATAAGCAAATGGGGCTTGCCGAGCTGCGTTTGGCTTCGCAACAGGCGCGGTATGCGGCGACGGAGGCAAAAGTAGTGCTGTTGCAGGTGTATTTTGGTTTGGAAAAAAATTATGGCGAGGCATTAAACGTCGCGCAGGACTTGCACACGAATTATCCCCGCAACCCAGTCTTTAAGGCGTATCTGGCGCGGAGCTACACCTATTTGGGGAACTACGAAAAGATGGAGGAAATCTGGCGCGATGTGCTGACAAACTGCATGGATAAACGGCGCGGCTACGATAACATCATTGCCCGCGAAGCAATGTACTACATCGGCTATTCCCTGAAACAACGCGGCAAGTACGACCTCGCGCTTCAATACTTTTACAAATGCGATGAGTTCTGCCGCAAACTCGACCCCAAGCCCTCAAGCTGGATGTGCTTGTTGAATAATCACATCGGGAACATATACGACGCGCAAGGCAAACGGGACCTTGCGTTGAAGCAATATCAAAAAGTGCTGTCATGGGACGATGTTTTTGAAACGCATCGCTACGCACGTCAGTTTATGCAGCGTCCATATGGGCAGTAAGATATTATGCAGTAAAATGATATGCAGTAAAAGAATAGCACCTGCTTTCAAACTATCAGTTTTTCTGCCCGCGTTCAAAGACAACGCGCCCGCCAGAAAGCGTTTGCAGAACATTAACTGAGCGCAGTTTATTGGCAGGAAGCGTCATAATATCACCGTCCAATATCACCATATCGGCAAGTTTACCAACCTCTAAGCTGCCTTTCACATTCTCTTCAAAACCTGCGATTGCCGCATAAATCGTCATCCCGCGCAGAGCTGTTTCGCGTGAAAGAGCTTGGTCGGATTGGAAGCCGCCATCGGGCTTGTTTGCTGCATCTTGCCGTGCAACGGCAGCATGAAAACCGTACAACGGGTTAATGTCTTCAACGGGAAAATCACTGCCAAGCGCGATAATTCCTCGCTGTTCGTATAATTCCTTAAAAGCGTAGGCAGTTTTTACGCGCTCTTTGCCCAAGCGTTCTTCTGCCCATGGCATATCGCTGGTGCAGTGCGTCGGCTGCACCGAAGGAATGATGCCGTATTCACGGAATTTGCTCATATCTTTTTTGCTCACCACCTGCGCGTGTTCGATGCGCCACCGCTTGGTTTTGCCGTAAATATCAAGGTATTTCCCGTACACATCAAGAATGAAGCGGTTTGTCGAATCGCCAATGCAATGCGTATTTATCTGAAACGGCGTTTTGCTGATACGCGCCGCGAACTGCTCCATCCACGCAGAATCAATCGTGAGAAAGCCGCGTGTTGTGGGCTTGTCGCTGTACGGAGCAAGCAAACACGCGCCCCGCGAGCCAAGTGCGCCATCTGCCATCACCTTGAATGAGCGCACGGTGAGATACTCCGTTTGATAAATTCCTGCCTTCAAATACCGCTCTACATTTTCGTCGGTTGGCGTGAGCATCGCATAGACTCTCATGTTCAGGCGTTTTTCCGCGTAGAGTTTTTTGTAGGTTTCGCAGAGTTCGTGCGAAATTCCTGCTTCGGCAACGCTCGTCAGCCCGACAGCAAAACAACGCTTTTCTGCGGTGAGAATAGCCGATTCCACTTCTTGCTGCGTTGGCGAGTTAATACGCAAATACACTTTGTCCATTGCATTATCCAGCACAATTCCCGTCAGTTTTCCTTGCACTTTTTCCACCAAGCCGCCTTCCACGCGGGTTTCCTCCGTGATGCCCGCAAGCGCGAGTGCTTTGGAATTTGCCACGAGTGCGTGTCCGTCAATCCGCGTCAGGCAGACGGGAACATTGGGAAACAAGGAATCAAGCGGTTCTTTGGTGGGGAAAGATTTACTTGCCCAATCGTTTTGGTCCCAGCCACGCCCCAAAATCCATTGCCCATTCGGATTTGCTTTGCGATATGCCACAAGCCGCTCCAATACTTGCTTGTAGGAGGTTGTTCCTTGCAAATCTGCGTATTGCAGCATTTGTCCGTAGCTGTGCAAGTGCGCATGAGCATCGTAAAAACCCGGATACACACATTTTCCTTTTGCATCCAGTGTTTTTGCGGCTTTCCAGCTTTTTGTGATGTCGCGGGTTGTCCCCAAGGCTGCAATTCGCCCGCCTTTGATTGCGACGGCTTCCTGCACAGAAAAACGCCCATCAACCGTGTAAATACGGGCGTTGATGAGAAGAACGTCTGCGCTGTCTTGGGCGGAAATGCTTGAGGCGAGAAAAAAGAGGGCAAGAGAAAGAATAAGTCTGTGAAGCATGGTTGAGAGCATGATTATATGCGGTGTTGGTGGTAAAAAGTGCGGTGAACGAGCATTCTGCCACTGCTAAAACGTCCAGACGGCTTCTTCGCCGTCGAGCATGAGCGTAGAGTTTTCGCCAAAGGTGGTGATGTGGTGCGGCACGTGGTGGTGAAGTTTCATACGCAGTTCGATAATGCCCTGACGCGATGCCGTTGCACGAACAATACGCAGATGAAACGGCTCATGGTTGCTGGTGTGCAAGGTGGCTTTTATCTCGCGTTTGCCTTCCTTCACCGTGTACGCGCTTGCCTTCAGAAGCCGCACCAAACCATGCGCTTCGATGGAATCCAGTGCAACGCACACAGACGTAATATTTTGCAAGAGTTTCGCTGGCGCGTAGTCGCGTACAAGATGCTGCCGCCGTGTGATGCCGTCTTCTACGGGCGGGCAGTTCGGGTTTGCGGCGCGTTGGTAGGCAGGGTGATATTCCACAACATGAGCTTTGAAGCGGCGTTCAGCTTGCCCAAGATAGCGCGTTGTGGTGATGTACTGCCACGGGCTTGTAGGCAGCGTATTAGCTTGTTCTGGCGATTGCACTTTCGTTGCAGCAAGCCCGACGCGGCGTGGACACAGGACGCTCGCCGTGCTGGAAGTATAGGCACTGTCTGTGCTTTGGAGCGCGTGCAAGAGTGCCGCCGAGCCGCCTTCTTGCTCAATGCCAAAGACAAGATGACTACGCTCGGGAAATATCTGCGAAAATGGCTTCGGCTCTGGAGGTGCGACTGTCTGCACAGCCCGTGAATCCTTGGTGTTTGGCGGTATTGGTAGCGCGTACATAGCATCGCGGTTGTGGAGTTGCGCGTAGGTGTCCTGCCCAAATACCTTGAAGGAAAGCCATTCAAAGGCTTGCGGCGCAACCTGAGGCGTGGTGCGCTCTTCGGCGGTGGCGAAGGTTTTGGCAGGATGCGCACCAAATTCTGTGCGCCAAAAGTCGGACTGCTTCACGGCGTTGTAGGTGGCGGAATCGAGCATAATTTCGACGTGATGCAACAACAGTGGCGGCACGGGCGCGTTTTTGGGCGCGAGAAGAGTAACGGCGTAGACTTGCTCGGCAAGGGTCGTATTTGCTGGCTTGTCGGGCATTTGAGCAACTGCGGGATAACAGTATAAAAACGCAAGAAGCAGCATATGAACGACTGCAAAGCGAGAAAAAATTGTGGTCATATGCTGCTCCTTAGGTAGAAAAATTTTGGGAATGAGCGTTCGGTAAAAAACTATCGTGTTGTTTCTCGAATCCGCTCAATGAGCCGTTTTATTGAACTTTCGTGAATTTCCAATACGTCGGAGGCAAGCAGCACGACGGCAAGCATCAAACCCGTTTGGAAGCTGTAATTGATGAGATAAAAAGAGTACATCGCGCCGAGCGTAATCATGCCAGATTGAATTAACTGGATAAGTTTCATCTCGCCGCCAGCGAAGCTGGGAAAACGAGCAGTTATCCAGTGGAAGAGTGCCATGTTGAAATAACAAATGATAACGGCAATCGCAAATTCCATCCATTCTGGCATTTTCTCAATCATTTGGTCGTGAATGAGCATGGAAATCGTATTTGCTTGAATCACGCCCGTGTACATATCGGGCGCACTTTTGCCGATAAACACCTTCGCGGCTGGCGTGTAGAGTTTTCCACGAATGTCGTTAGGATTGTCGAAGGGCTGCCCCATGTAGGTAAGAATCACGATTTTATCACGCACAAGGCTTCCATACATCGAAACAGCAGAATCTATCGGCATTCCAGGCTCAATGTCAAGCATCACAAATTTATTGTAATTGCCCTTGAAATTGATAATCTCCGTTTCATTTTCTCGTTCCTTTACTCGTTTTGCAATACCTGGCTTATACCGCTCGGCAACTTCTAAAGCGAAAGAGTTAAGCGTAGTATCTTTGTACGGAACAGTAAGCTCTACAAGGCGAATCGTTTGAAGGGAGCGGTTTTCCTCGTCGGGAATGAAGGCATCGTGTCCGAAGGAAACATTCGGCAAACGGAATTTTTCATGCGGCATCCGAAGTTCGGTGTATTGCGGTTTGGAAGTGTCTTTCACAAAGCCGCTTATTTTCGAGGTGAGAACTACATTTTTTGTTGAGGATAATGCCTCCATAAGTGGTAAATCCATATCCGCCTCCTTTTCCGAAGCAAACAGCACATCCACCGCTACCACTTTCGGCTGCATTGCCGATAAAACCTTTATTTGATATGCAATTTCTGCACGATTCCGCCCAATGTTCACGAGCGCAATGTCTTGATCCACAGGAAAGTCTTCGCTGTGTGAGCCAAACTCCACATCCTTGAACTCAAAATCACTCAGCGCATACTTGATAGGGTCAAAAATTTCAATATTTCCAGGCGAAAAGACAATCAGCGCAATCAATCCAAAAATGGAAAGCGTTGAAAAGAAGTTTTGTGAATTGAACACGTAATCCCGCAGAAAGCCGCGCCGGGGCTTGGGCGGCGGCGGTACGTGAATACGACGAACCGTTTTAGCAACTTCGCGCATTGCCTCGCGGCGCATTTTCCATGTTAAAGCCATACAATTTTTCTCCCTCAAGTGGACATGATTAGATTTGGCGTGAGAGCTTTTTTACTGGTCAGGTCATCATTTTTTTTGGACGCAGATGAAGATGATTGAATGGATAAAGATGATTGAACGTGCAGAAAACATCAACAACAGATGAAGTTTGCATTCATCTTGATTTTCATCAATATCATCTTTATCAATCCAATCATCTTCATCTGCGTCCTACTCTTCATTGCTGAGACCTGACCAATTACAATTTTTCAATACACAGCATATTCGTTTTTGAGCGCAATTTGAGTGGGCGACCAATCGAAATAACCACCGTCGCACCTACGGGCAAAAACTTACGCTTGACAAGCATTTCTTTTACTTCTTCAATCGTATCGTCGGTTGATTCTGAATCGTGTATCTGCACAGCTTTCACGCCCCAGAGCAAACTCACTTTGCGGGAAACTTTGTCGTTTTGCGTGAAGGCGAAAATTGGCAAGGCGAACTTGCGCGAAGCCATATACCGCGCAATTTTCCCCGTCGAGGTCACCGCCGCAATCGCGTCCACCTTCATTTCCCGAATAACAGTGCCAACCGCACCAGAAATAGCATCGGCAAGCGCGTCGGGGAGATTGATGTCCAGAGCAGCTTCGGCGCGTTTTTTCGTGATTTCTTGCGTACGGAAGGTTTCGGCTTCGGCAGCTTCGCAAATCATGCGCATATATGCAACGGTTTCCACTGGAAACGCACCAACACTGGTTTCGGCGGACAGCATCACGGCATCTGTACCGTCGAACACGGCATTGGAAACGTCGCTGGCTTCGGCGCGGGTTGGACGTGGGTTTTGAATCATGGACTCAAGCATTTGCGTTGCTGTAATGACGGGCTTTGCTTGGTGGTTGCAGAGCGTAATGATACGCTTTTGCTCAATCGGCACTTGGGATGCGGGAATTTCCACGCCCATATCGCCACGCGCCACCATGATTCCCTCCGACACTTCCAAAATGCTTTCGATATTTTTCAATGCTTCAGGCTTTTCGATTTTGGAAATAATCCACTGGTCGCCGCCGTGTTTCTTAATGTACTCTTTCGCATTGGTAACGTCCTCTGCCGTGCGCACGAAGGAAAGCGCGATGTAGTCTGCTTTGTTGTCAATCGCAAAAATAATATCTTTTTTGTCTTTCTCGGTCATGGCGGGCTGGCTCACGTGAACGTCGGGCATATTGATGCCCTTGCGCGACTTCAGCAAGCCGCCATTTTCCACGATTGCCTGCACGACTTCGCCGTCGCTGCTGCGTACTTTTACTTTCAGCAAACCGTCGTCGAACAGCACCGTTGAGCCAATTTTTACGTCGGTTGCGAAGGTGGCGTAGCGCACGGGAATAATATCATTGGGCTTGCCGCGCTTGTTCCAGACCGATTCATCGGCAAGGAAAATATCGGTGCCGTTCATAATGCTGACCGCGCCGTCGGTCAAGTCGCCCACACGCAGCTTCGGACCTTGCATATCCGCCAAAATCGGGATGTGGATTCCCAGCTCTTTTTCAACAGAACGAATGATTTTGATAGACTCCAAATGTACCTCGTGCGAACCATGCGACATATTCAAGCGAAATGCCGTCGCGCCAGCAGCAATAAGATCGCGCACCTTTTCGCTTGATGCAATCGCTGGACCAAACGTGCATAAAATTTTGGTGCGATGGATAACCTGCTCGTGCGGAATTGCCGCTTTCTTGACAGGGAAACCCATTTGTTCTGCTACCGACGCTACCGAAGGAGCGTTGTTTGATGCGGCTTTGGCAGCAGTTTTCATAGCAGTTTTTGCAGTTGCTTTTACCGCTTTTTTCGATGCGGCTTTGGTTTTTGCCGCTTTTTCTTTGTGAGAAGCAGCCTTAGAAGCCGCTTTACTACTTGCTTTCGACGCAGATGCTTTTGCCATAATTGGGGTTAAAAAGTGGACAATATGAAAAATGATGGTCGCTTGGAAGGAGAAAGTAGGTACAAAATGCGCAAAGACCGCATGAAATACCGCATGAAATCATGCTTGGTAGCTCTTCTCTGCGTATCCCTCGTTTTCCTCTCTGAACTGGTGATTTTCACCGTAACACTTGCACGTTCCCGTAATTTACAAGATTTTTCGATTTAGTACGAAAAACTTTTGCAAGCGGAGAAAAATCAATCTTTCCATAGGAAAGAACTCTATCGTATATTGCGATTTGTTCGTAAAAATACAAGAAAAATGTATGCCCAAACCTCCTTCGCTCACACAAGCAACAAAGCGGCTTGGCGAGATTCTAACTCGCTTACAAAAAGACTACCCAAATCCTCGCATCGCGCTTGATTACTCATCGCCGTTTGAATTGCTCATTGCCACGATGCTTTCCGCGCAATGCACCGACGAGCGCGTGAACAAGGTAACGGCAAAGCTCTTTGTGAAATATCGCTCGGCGCAGGATTACATAAAAGTGCCGCAAGAAGAGCTTGAGCAAGATATTTTTTCGACGGGATTTTACAAAGCAAAAGCAAAAAATATTCAAGCGTGCTGCGCGAAATTACTTGCAGATTTTCAGGGTGAAGTGCCACGAACACTAGATGAATTAACGTCGCTCGCGGGCGTGGGACGCAAAACGGCAAATGTCGTTCTCTCGCATTGCTTCGATACGCCCGGCGTGGTTGTTGATACGCACGTTACGCGCCTTGTCAATCGCTTGGGGCTGTGCGACGGCACAGATGCGGTGCAGCTTGAGTTTGAGTTGATGAAGCTCATGCCCAGCACCGAATGGCGCGATTTCACGCATTTGATGATTTCGCACGGACGCGCCATCTGCACCGCACGAACACGCCCTTTTTGCGATAGATGCTCGCTTGAAGACCTTTGCGTCAAGAATTTTTCCAGCGCGAAGAAGTAAGATTGACATACTTAAATTTCCCTCACTTTTTATTTTTCATCATGGCTTGGTTCTTTCGTCCCAAAACAGCACTCTCGGAGCGTTCGCAAGTAACAACCAATATGCCCGACGGCTTATGGACAAAATGCGATAAATGCGCGGAGATTATTTACAAAAAGCAACTCGAAGAAATGTTGTACACCTGCCCGAAATGCTCGAATCATTTCCGCATTTCCACGCAAGAATACATCAGCATTCTCTTCGATGACCACAGTTTTGTCGAAACACACCAAAATGTGCGCTCCACCGACCCCTTGGGCTTTGTTGATACCAAGCCCTACACTAGGCGTTTAGAAGAGGCATATGCAAAATCGCCCTTTCCCGACGCGCTCACCACAGGCTATGGCACAATCGAAGGGCGTAAAATCTCGTTTTCGAGCATGAATTTTGGTTTTGTGGGTGGGAGCATGGGTTCGGTCGTGGGCGAAAAATTTGCCCGCGCAGCCAATCTTTCGCTGCAAGAGCGCATTCCCTTTATCAACATCTCCGCTTCTGGCGGCGCACGAATGCAGGAAGCCGCGCTCTCGCTCATGCAAATGGCAAAAACGAGCGCAAAACTTGCGCAGCTCTCGGAGGCTGGAATCCCGTACATTTCTATTCTCACCGACCCCACCACAGGCGGCGTGAGCGCGTCTTTTGCGATGCTGGGCGATGTGAACATTGCCGAACCAGGCGCACTGATTGGCTTTGCTGGTCCGCGTGTGATTGAGCAAACGATTCGCAAAAAATTACCCGACGGCTTCCAAAGCTCCGAGTTCGTTCTCGAACACGGGTTCTTGGATTTAATTGTTCACCGCAAGGAAATGAAGCAAACATTAGCGCGGGTTTTGGGCTTATTGTGCGATTAAGACTATCCTAAAAAAGGTTTGTGGCTTCAGATGTAGTCCACCTCAAAGGTGGACTACATCTCATTCTTTCGCTTTTTAATATGCAATTTTTACCCGCTTTTAGTATATCCTTCCTTTGTACACGACAAAAAATTCTTCAATAGTGGCACAGACACTCTTGTCTGTGAGTATTGGTGCGGGTCTCAGGTGACGAACACAGACAAGAATGTCTGTGCCACCGAAACCAGATTTTATACGCTGTCCAGAGGTTTTGTCGTGTACAAAGATATCCTTCACTGCTTTCGTTTCATCAACCTTAGAACGTGCGCAAATGCCGCACACACACGAGTATCTGCGGCATTTGCGAAGGTTTTATTCTTTCCGAAGTTCTCAGACCTGAATGATATTATTGTTGTTGTTATTGAGTACGACCAGTTTCTTTCGATATGTTCGACACGTTCGATATTCCCTCCAAAGCGCATCATTACTTGTTCTGATGCTCCTCGCATCGTCGTTTCTTGCAGCGCAAACCTCTTTGCCAACAGCACCGAAAGCCGCCGTACAAGCATTGCCCACAACACAAGCAAACGTCACGCTTGCAAGCACTTCTCTTCTGAAGAGTAGCACGATTGCCAGCACCTCTGGCGCGTCGCTCCGTGCGCTCATGGCAGAAAAAACCGCGCTGGCGAGCCTTGCAACGCTCAAAGTGCCGCTCTACACGCCGCTCGCAGCGCATGGACGCTTGTTTCTGAACGCTACACACGCATTTATCACGATTGGCAAGCAGGATATTCCGTGGCTGGATTACAACGGTTTTGCGGAAATTCTTGCCGCGAAAACGCCGATGTTTCCGCTCTTTTTGGGTTCGCAGGGCGCATTCAATCACGGTTCGTTTTTTGGAAGTTCGGTGCGCGATATTGCCGTCATGGTCAATGGTCGCCCCACGAATGATATTGCGCTGGGTGCGGCGCATTTGGAGCATCTGCCACCAGAAATGATGGAACAAGCGGAAATTTACATCGGTTCGGATGCCGTGATTTTGGCGAATAATGCTTCGGGAGCCGCAATAAACCTTCAGGAAATACGCCACAACGTGAAGGATTTTTACACGCGAGCGTGGATTAGCCAATCCAACGAGCAATACACAGCCGCCGATGTGGACTTTAGCCACAACGTCGCACCAAACCTCAATTTCACGCTGGGAGCGCGGACGCAATTCGGCAGCCGCATTTACAACAACACAGGCATTTCATCGTGGAACGCCCGCGCAAAGCTGCATTGGAGCGTGTCGTCGTCGGCAAATGTGTCGCTAAGTTATTTGCTGACGCAGCACCGAAGCGCTCTGAGCGGCGGTGTTACCTCAGGCAGTGGCTTTGATTTCAACACCAGCGCGACCGTTTTTAATGAGCTTCGGGAAAACACCTTCCGGCACGACCTCACGCTGACCGCCAGTGCCTATCTTTCCCGCGATTCCGCCATAGCAGCCAGTCTGACGGGCTATGCCAGCCTGAACGAGCGCAGTCTTGAACGGGCTTTGCGGCAAGGAACGGGCTTAAACGGACAGAGAAGCAGTAGCTCTGGTGTGCGCCCCGATACGCTCATGGCAGAATCCACAACGAATACCTTCACGGTGGGCGTTACAGGGCGCATAGAAACACGGGTGAGGCTCTTCAACGCGCTGGATGCCGCACTTACGGCGGGCGGGAGCATCAATGCCTCGAATGTACAAACAAGTGTGTATTGGGACGAGAGCTTGCGCCGTGCAGCGTGGCAGCAAAGCGATTCGTTGCAGGCGGAAGGTCCGATATCACCAGACCTTATCATCATTCCTCGCACCCGCGATACCGTCTCTGGTGAAATTGCAGGTTTTGGGCGATTGCAATTCACTCTCTTCGACCGCGTAAACACCAGTGGTGGAGCGCGGTTCACGCTTTTGAATGGCAGAACATACCTCGCCGTTGGAGCGCGTTTTTCGACATTGTTGCTTGACGAACACAGGACTAGCACAACGGGAACGTTTGGCACAACGCTCGAACTTTGGGGCGATTTTTCCCGGAGTTCCCGCGCACCAATGCTTTCCGAGCAAGGTATGAATGTTGCAGCCGTAGCACGCTTCTCAACAGTAGCCACGATGAGGCTTCCAGAGCTTCAGCCCGAAGTACATACGCTCATTCTTAGTGGGCTTCGCCTTCGTCAGCAAACGGCAAAGAGTGCTTTTTCGTGTGATGTTACGGCAGCCTTGCGCACTATTCAGAATGAAATCCGCGCTACGCCTGTCTTTCAAGAATTTCCGCATTTTACGATAAATCGCTCAACGCCGAAGAATCCTATTGTGGTCAATAGCAGATATAGGAAAAATGACCCTTTGCTTGAAGCAGCCAATCGCCTCCCTACGATGCAAACCTCGAACGACACGAGCAGTTACGCGCTTCTCAGCGCATCGCTCATGGCGGATTGGTACGTGCAGAATGTTCTTTTTGGTGGAAATTTCGTATTTTCTGGCTATGCAAATTGTACGGTGCCATTTTCCAGAATATCGCAAAACCTCACACAGCTTGTGCCAGAGCGGTTTCCGCTTGTTTCGGCGGGATGTACCGCGCAGTACGAGTACGTTGTGGGGCGAAGTGTTCTCAGAGCAGGTATCCGCGTCCGCATGATGACGACGGTGCAAACACAAGGTTTTATGCCAACGACGTGGACGTATTTTGACAACGATTTTACCACCAATCCCATACAAGGGCTGACGGGAAACGGCATAGATATTGTCGCGGCGGCACGTGTGGGCAATGCGTACCTGCGTGCAACGTACCAAAACGCGCTCAGTGTTCCTGCGATGACAGTGGGCTTTTATCCGCAATATCCAGCAAATATCAGGCTTTCAGGCTCGTTTACCATTTTAGAGTAAACTGGCAACTGGCAACGCTGACCTTACCAAGTGTGCATGAAAATATTTTTTGTATTCTGCGAAGTTTCGTATATTGCGCCTTCTACAAACAGCAATATGGGCGGTGCTTCTGAACACGAAAGCCGCACATCACCTTCTCCTCCACTGCAAACGCCTACGCTAACGCTCCACACGCTACCTCCGTTTCGTTCCGATATTTTTGTGTTCTCTTCGGGTAATCTTTATCTTACCGAGAAAGATTCTGCCTCGAAGAATTTCTCCCTAAATCGCTGTGTTGTCTCACTTTCTCTTTTTTGGAATGCACCAAAAACGCATGAACATGATTGCCCCGCGCAATGATGCACGGAGTTACGTCCGACAGAATTTTCTTCCTTTTCTGCCTTCCCTTCGGCTTCACTGCTGGAGGATTGCCCTTGTGTGCGCACTGCTTCTGCCCGTACCAGCTTCCACGCACACACTTTTTGCACAAGCTCCATCGGCACAACCAGCAAAAACATCTGTACAAAAAAGCAATGTAAATAGCACATACACTGGCGATGGCTTGCCGCAAGGCGTGAAAATACTGGAATCTTCACAAGCACGGCTTGTGGTGGAATACACTCCGACCTTGCTTGGCTTTGATACTATCAGGGTGCAAGGGCGCATCACGCTTCAACCACGCATTGCGGGCGCAGCCGTTATCGGCGACGAAGCAGGAAGCCCCGTGCGCTTGCAGATTCAACTGCCCGTTGCTGTTCCCGCGCCAAATGGTTTCCGCGTGAGCGAGCAATCGGTGCGCAGTGTGCAATCCATTGAAAATCTCATCTCGCCGCGCAGAACCGTGAACATTCGTCGTGGTGAAGAAGATAGCTCGCCGTACAGCATCAACGAGGCTGCCTACCGCACAGCAGCTTTGCCCGCGTGGGTGGAGATGAAATATGCTGGTATCGGACGAGATGCCTACATTGCGCATCTTTCCTTGCGTTCAGCCCGTTTTAATGCCGAGCGCGGCACGATTGAACTTCCCCAAAAAATGCGCGTGGTGATTGAGTTTAATGCTCTTGAATTTGATGCCCCGCAAAACGCACAAGTCCTTACGAATGAAAGAATTACGCCTACAACACTCTCATTACCGAATAGCCAGAACAGCGATATAACACAAACTATCAACGACGGCGCACGAAATCTGTGGCGTATGCAAAAAGCAAGCAATACTGCGGCTTCTGGCGAAATATTACTCACGCCCGACCACATTGCCACACCGCCCGTTACACCGCCACAAACGCCCGCGCAATCCTCTGGAAAGCAGACCACAACTGCCTTTTCCGCCGAAGGACGCTGGCTCAGAATCGGCGTGGAGCGCGAGGGAATGTACCGCGTAACGGCGCAACAACTCCGCGAAGCTGGCATCACGATAACGGCGCAGGAAGCAGCTTCCGTCAGGCTCTTCGGTAATGGTGGCGAAGAATTGCCAGAACTTGTTGCGGCAGCAGACAGCAATCGCATGAACGAGCAGCCAATTTTCGTCGAAACCGATGCAAGCGGCACTGTTACTGGGCTGGTGTTCTATGGTGCTGCACCGAATGGATTCGCGCTGAAGGACGGCATTATCCAGCACTACGTCAATACCTTTTCGCGGCGCAATTTCTACTTGCTCAACGTCGGTGCGCCTGTGCGCGGGCTTCGAGCGGCACTGAACGATTCGCCTTCGCCGCTTGCTTTCGCGCCTTCGCACTACACCGCACGTGTTTTCCGCGATGATGATAAATTCAATCCATTTGATGCTTCGGGCGACGGCTCAGGGCGGCGGTGGTTTGGCGATCGCTTGTCGTCAGGCTCGACGCTGCGCTACGAAACGCCCATGCCGAACCTTGTTACCAATGCCGAGCCTATCAGCTACCGTGCGGCGGCGGCATGGAACAATGCTCTCGGCTCTGGTCGAGGCGGACAAATTTTTATCAAAGAATCTGGACGCGATATTTTGCCAACACCGCTGAGTTTAGTTGGCGCAGAATATCTCTACGATGTGGGCGAAGTCCGCACCGTTGCTGCAACACTGCCCGCAACAGCTATTCGCAATAATCGGAGCAGTTTAGAGTTTCTCTACTCCAGCAATTCCAGCAGTGGCGATAATTACGGCGCAGTTGATTGGTACGAAATTCACTATCCGCGCAATTTTGTTGCGCTTGATAACCAGCTTGATTTTTTTGCCGAACCCTTCAACGGACGCTTCGGCGTAGCGGAATACAACGTGAGCGGCTTCACGAGCAGCGACCAAATTTACATCGTGGATGCCACAGTGCGCTCACGTCCGCGTTTTCTGCGCAATCTTTCCACCGTGCGCCAAAGCGCACAGTTTCGTGCGACTGTCGCAGCAGACAGCTTACCGCCGCGCTTTTTCTTGACCACGCAGATTCTTTCGCCCGCATCGTTTGAATTAACCGAATTGGCGAATTTACGCGACACCGCGCTTGGTGCGGAATTGATTGTGATTACCGACAAAGACCTCAAAACCTCCGCCGATGCCTATCGCACCTATCGCCAATCAACGGGCATGAATACGCGCGTCGTGACGACCGAGCAGATTTACAACGAGTTCAATGGCGGCACACCCGACCCAACCGCGATTCGTGATTTTCTCGCCTACGCGCTCCGCCGTTGGAAAACCCAAGCTCCGCGCTACGCCTTGTTCTGGGGCGATGGACACTTCGATTATCGCGGGCTTGACCCGACCAACAAACCGAAGAATTTTGTGCCAACCTATCAAATCTACGACCCCGATGGCTACATGAACTCGGTGAATACGAACTATATGACCGAAGATTATTTCGTGCAGCTTGTCGGACAAGATGCCGTCGTGGATATGGTGCTGGGACGCTTGTGTATTCGCTCCAATGCCGAAGGAAACGTGATGCTGTCAAAGATTCGTCAATACGAAAGCACGGCTTCGTCGGATAATTGGCGCACACAAATTACGATGGTCGCCGACGACGGACCAACAACGAGCATCAGCGCGACCGACCGCAATTTGCACACAAGTCAGTCGGAAACCCTCGCAATGGCACTCGTTCCGCCCGATATGCGTACGAGAAAACTTTATATGCCCGATTATCCGACCGAGAATGTTCCGGGTGGTCGTCGTCGTCCTGCCGTTACGGAAGATTTGATTGCCGCCATCAACGAAGGCTCAGTCGTATTGAACTGGGTAGGGCATGGCAACCCGCGTCTGTGGGCGAATGAGCAGATTTTCTTGAAAGACATCCACATTCCGCGCTTTACGAATTCTGACCGTTTATTTTTTCTCGTGGCTGCAACCTGCGATTTTGCTCGCTTCGATAATCTCCGCGAGCAGTCTGGCGCGGAAGAAATGGTTTCTTGCCCGCATGGTGGCGCGATTGGTACGTTTGCCGCCTCGCGCACCGTCTATTCGCTGGATAATGCCAATATCAGCCAAGCCTTGTTCGAGCAAATCTTTCGCAACACCAACGGTTTCGCGCCGCCGCGTATTGGCGAAGCATTTTTCCGCGTAAAGCAGCAATTTAACGCAGGGTCGTTCCAAAATGACCTCAAGTTTTGCTTGCTCGGCGACCCAACCGTGCGCCTTGCCTTGCCGTCGCAGAGCGTGGTGATTGACAAATTGAACGGCGCGAATTTGCTGGATAATACCACGCCCGCGCCACAAATCAAGGCACTTTCGACCGTTAATCTTTCGGGCTTTATTGCCGCGCCCGGCAGCACAACGCAAGCAGACGTGAGCTTTAGCGGCAATATGCTGTGTAATCTCTACGATACCGACGTACAAAAAGCGGCGGTGGACGTGGACGTAGAGCGCACCATTCATAGATTTACTGCGCTTGGCGGATTGCTCAATGTTGGCTCGGCAACCGTACAAAATGGACGCTTTTCCATCAGTTTCACTGTGCCGAAAGATATTAGTTTTTCTAATGCCAACGGACGAATGTTTTTCTACGGCGTAAGCAGCGACAATAAAAAGTTTGGACGCGGCATGGTTTCTCGCTTCACGCTGGGCGATGTGGACGAAACCGCCGTGAACGACGGACGCGGTCCAGAGATTCGTATCTTCTTAGATACACGCTCCTTCCGCGCTGGCGACCTCGTGGATTCTATGCCGCGCCTTATTGCTGATTTGTACGACGAAACAGGCATCAATGCTTCTGGCGCGGGCATCGGGCATGATATTCAATGCTGGATTGACGACAACCCAATTCCAATAAATCTGACGCGCAGTTTCCGCGTTTCGCTCTCCGACCCGCGTCGGGGCGAGGTCAATCGCGTATTGCCGAAACTTGCGTCGGGACAGCATCGCATCAGGGTTCGTGCGTGGGATGTGTTTAATAATTTTTCCGAATCGGAAACCTACTTCCGCGTCGAAGGCGCGAGTGGCTTGATTTTGACCGACGTGCTGAATTTTCCGAATCCGTTTGCTGCGTCCACCACGATTCGCTTTCGGCATAATCAACTCACCGAGCAGCCGTATTCGGTCGTCATTGCGAATATCTCTGGCGCACGAGTGCGCACCTTTCAAGGCACCACCACCGCTCGCACAATGGAAATCCCGTGGGACGGACGCGACGACAACGGCACAGCCGTAAGTTTTGGCACATATTTGTATCGTATTTCTCTTACGGGCGCGAGCGGCGAAACCAAGACGGCAAGCGGCTTGATGATGTTTGCGCGGTAAAGGTTGTCATGATTTTTTCGTCAATCAATCACTTTTTCACTTTTACATTTTTCCCATGAATTTCTCTGCAAAAACACGTGCAATGCGCGGAGCAAGCACAGCACATTCTCAGCAAGCTCGTCTTTATCGGGCATTCCGCCTCGTGCTTGCCTACACGATTGCTTGCGGAACGTGGCTCACGGGCGCATCCGTGCTTCAGGCGCAAGCGGTCGGCGGGGCAGCAGGTGGGGCGGCTGTTCCCTTTATCACGATTGGTCCCGATTCGCGTGCAAGCGGCATGGGCGACGTTGGTACAGGGCTTGCCGACGACGTAAACGCAATCCACTGGAATCCGGCGGGTTTGGCGTTTCAATACGACCGCCAAATCGGTATCTCGTTTTCGAGCTGGTTGCCACAGTTTAATGCGGGCTTGTCGTACAATCGTTTGAATTACTCCCAATATGTCAGCGCATTGGGCGGGACCGTTGCCGCAGATGTGTTGGTATTTAATTTGGGTGAATTTATCCGCACCGACCCAAATGGACGCGAAACAGGGCGTTTCCGCTCGTTTGAATATACCGTCAATGTCGCCTACGCCACGCAACTGGGCGACGACTGGGGCATTGGTTTTGGATTAAAATATATTGAATCAAACTTAGGCGAAAGCGCGGGTTCGGGCGGTGGTGGCATTGGTCGTTCGGGCGCAGTAGATTTGTCTGTCCTCTGGAAGCCGCTCAAATTGCGCATTGCCGACCTCGACCTCAGCGACCGTATCTCGCTTGGAGCGAATATTCGCAATATCGGAAACTCCATGACCTACAACCAATTCGCTGACCCGCTTCCGACACAATTCCGCGCTGGGCTTGCAACCACCTTTGTTCGGGACGAATACAACGATTTGAAATTTGTTGCTGATTTTGCAAAACTCCTCATCAATCGCCGCACCGATGGTACATTTGATGCTGTTCCAGTTGTGCTGGCAACGGGCTGGAATTCACCGAATTTTGAGTTAGCAGGCGGATTTGAATATTGGTACGACCGCACCATTGCTCTGCGCACAGGCTATTACTTCGAGCCAGCGCGTGTTGGCAATCGCCAGTATTTGACCATCGGTTTGGGTGTGCGCTTCTCGGTTGTCGAATTTAACGGAAGCTATATCATTCCGACCGAATCCAATAACCCGCTTGCAAACACCTTGCGCGTGTCGTTGATATTCAATTTCAAAGACGGCAAAGAACTTTTGGGAATTGGAAAAACGCCTGCAACCAAGTAATGATAAGCTGTTTAAGCAAAATTGCTCAATACATTTATAGCAATGGATTGTCTCTCTTTCTCTGAGGCAATCCATTTTTGTATTTTTCTTCATCAGCTCGCAACAAAATCTCTGCTAGAGCAGAAAATCAGGCTTCAGTGGCACAGACATTCTTGTCTGTGTTTTCCGTCTGCATCCAGCACTGACATTCACAGACAGGAATGTCTGTGCCACTATCAGGTAGGATTATTATCTTTTTCTCGAATATTCTCGCACTTTATTTCTTATTATGTACATTCCTTATTCGCAAGCAACCACACGCCTTTCAGGGATTTTTCTTCTCATCATTGCTTTTTCTTCGCCAATACTTTTCGCTCAATCCCGCATGGGAACTGGGCTGGCAGATGCAGACCGCTTGCTCTCCCAAGAGGCAAGCACGTTTAGTGCTGCAAGCCAAGCACCAAGCGGCTTCCCGACAGATAGCCCCGTGCATCCCGATTACTACTATCTTGGCGCGGGCGATGTTCTTATGCTCGAAATCGTTGGTCCCGTCTCGCTTGCCGTGCCGATTGTTGTTTCCCCCGAAAGTACGATTTTACTGCCACGCTTTGGCGAAGTCCTCAGTGCAGGAAAAACGCTGACGCAAGTTCGCACGGAAATTCAACGCCTCGTACAAGCCCGCAACCCCAGCAATAAAGCCTTTCTCACGCTCCAACGCTCGCGCACTGTGTATGTGCGCATCACGGGCAATGTGGCACAGGCAGGCTTGTACACGCTTCCAGCCTCACTCCGCGTCTCAACGGCGGTGCAGATTGCCAATCAAGAAATTGTGCAGCAAGGAAGCGCAACACCATCAGCACGGGCAGCTTCTGGCGAGCGGCGTAATTCCTTGTTTGCGCAGGAATCCTCTCCCAACGGACAATACAGCATTTCCTTTGCGCAGCGCAATATCAAGGTTCTCCACCGCGACGGGCGCAGCGATATTGCCGACGCGCTCCGCTCACGCCTCGCTAGCGATGCCGCCGCCGACCCGTGCTTGCGCGAAGGCGATGAAATCTACGTTCCCTTCGAGCATGAGGCGGGCGAGATGGTTTCGATTGCTGGCGAGGTGCAGCGTCCGTGCATTATTCCCTTCCGCAAGGGCGATAAAATCTCGCTTCTCATAAAAGCAGCCTACGGATTGACCGACAATGCGGACAGCAACAGTATTCGCATAACGGAAGCAGTATCGGCGGGCAATGGCTCGGAAAGCGCACGAATACTTGCTTTGCAGGATATTCTTTCTGGCAAGAACGATGGAACGCTCACGGGCGGCATGAGCGTTCTGGTGCGAGCAAGCGAGCAAGCAACGAAGCGACGCAGCACGGTAACGGTCGTTGGTGAGGTAAAAAATCCAGGCGTGTATGCGATTGAATCTGGCACAACCCGCATAAAATCTGTCTTGCAGCTTACGGGCGGTTTTACGGCAAATGCGCATTTACCGCTTTCCAACGTTGTGCGCCGCGAAAATAAAGCACTAATGTTGCCTTCCAGCTTTAGTTCTGGTGCAAGCATGATGAATTCTTCGCTCGAAGCATTGAAAAATACGCAATACACCACGCTCACGCCCGAAGACACGAGCAGCTTCCGTATGCAAGAAAATATGCGCCGTCCGACGGTGGCGTGTGATATTCAGGCACTCATGGAAAAAGGCTCAGAAGTAGATAATATCACGCTTCAAGACGGTGATGTGATTATGATTGCTTCCAGTCCGAAAAATGTGTACATCTACGGACACGTGGCAAAACCTGGCTTTGTGGACTACACGCCAGAGCGCGACGCGAACTGGTACATCCAGGCAAGCGGCGGTTTTGCGGGCAATGCCGACACGGCACGGACGCGCATTATCAAAGCAAAAAATCGTTTATGGCTGGAACCCCGCATCACATCAGGTATGCGCAAGGGTGAAACGACGGCGATTGAAGCGGGCGACCAAATCTACATTCCCCGCGTACCAGACAGCAACACCAATCTCGGCTTGCAACGGCTCACTGTGGAGCTTCAACGTGATAACTATAAATTGCAAGAGCGGCAAATTGAACTTCAGCAGCAAGGTCAGGTGTGGCAAATTATTTCGGCGATTGTGGGTATCATTACCGCAGGAGTCGCGGTATATGCAGTCGTGCGCCCATAGAAACAGAACAGCGTGATGACCAGTGATGTGTGAACGCATTTGAACGCACACATATGGCAAACGGGCAGGTGAAAGATATTCACCTGCCCGTTTGGGTAATACGACGAAAGTATTTGCAAATAAATTACTTGAGAGTAACTTTTGCACCAGCTTCTTCGAGTTTCTTTTTGATGCTTTCGGCATCGTCTTTGGTCGCGCCTTCTTTGATAATTTTCGGTGCGCCATCAACCATGTCTTTTGCTTCTTTCAAGCCCAAGCCAGTCAATTCACGAACAACTTTGATAACATTCAATTTGCTTGCGCCGCCTTCGGTGAGTTCTACGTCAAACTCTGTTTTTTCTTCAACAGCTGGGGCTGCTGCTGCTGCTGGCATCATTCCGCCCATCATCATGGGAGCAGCTGCCGTAACACCGAATTTATCTTCGAGGGCTTTTTTGAGTTCAGCAGCTTCGCCAAGCGTAAGCGCACTGATTTTTTCTACGAGTTCTTCTACTTTAGACATTGTGTCTCCAAATTAAAAGTATGGTGGTAATATAATTCGTTTTGTACGATGAATAACTGAAACTAAAAAAGGCTATTGCCACGTAACCATGCCGCAAGGCAGGTTATGAGCGTTATTGACCAGCTTGCTTTTTCGCAACTTCTTCCACGAGCGAAGCCACATCACGCATAACTGCGTTGATAGAGCCAACGATGCCCGAAATCGGCGCGTGCAAGCTGCCAATGATGCTGGCAATCATGTCCTCGCGCGACGGAAGTTCTGAGACCGTTTTAAGCTGCGAACCGTCGAAGGTTTGACCTTCGATGATAGCAAGTTTCAACGCCGGTTTCTTATCTTTCTCGAAATACTTACGGATAAGTTTTGCCGGAGCAATTGGGTCTTCATACACAAATACGACTGCTGTACTGCCTTTCAAGACGGTATCGGAAACATCAAATTTCCCGTCTTCTTTCAGTGCGAGGCGGATAAGTGTATTCTTAGCCACTTTCATTTCAGCATTGATTTTGCGAAACTCTTGGCGCATTGCGCCAGCTTGTGCTACTGTCACCCCGCCCGCATCCATGAGGTACAAGGATGTTGAGTTTTCGAGCTTACGGACGAGTCCGGCAACAATCTCGCGTTTTTTCTCTTTTGTAACCATGCTGAGAAATCCGTGGTTAAAATCGTAATGAAAAGTGAGAATATGGGGTGCGATAAAAGTTACAGCCGTTATCGCGGAGTGCGTAATCGTGGTATTGGTTTATTGGATATTCAACAGTTCTGCTTCGCCCACGGGAATACCAGGACCCATTGTGGAGGTAACGTGAACGCTGCGAACATACTTACCCTTTGCCGTTGCTGGCTTTGAGCGAATAATGCTGGCATAGAATGTACGAAAGTTTTCTTCGATTTTTGCAGAATCAAACGAGCATTTGCCAATCGAAGCATGAATATTCCCTGCTTTATCAACACGGAATTCAATTTTACCCGCTTTTACTTCGCGCACAGCTTTTGCTACGTCAGTAGTAACAGTGCCACTTTTGGGGTTCGGCATAAGACCGCGTGGACCCAAGACTTTACCCAAACGTCCTAACTGACCCATTACGTCAGGTGTTGCGATGATAACGTCAATATCCGTCCAGCCGCCTTGAATTTTTTCAATATACTCTTCAAAGCCCGCATAGTCTGCGCCTGCTGCGATAGCATCTTTGTCGAGTGGTGATTTTGCGATAACAAGCACACGAACAGCCTTACCTGTACCGTGCGGGAGCGCAACCGTACCACGAACAATTTGGTCAGCTTTGCGAGGATCTACGCCGAGTTGCATAGCAATCTCGAATGATTCATCAAATTTTGCCGTTGCATTTTTTTTTACGGCTGCAATGGCATCAACAATCGTGTAGTCCTTATTCGGGATAACATTTTTTGCGACAGCCGTATAGCGTTTGCTGCGTTTCATGATAATTTTTCAGAAAAAATGAGAGAATGCGGTACGTGCGGGCTTTCTGTAACCCTCCCGCTTTGTTCAAGTTTTGAGTTTTGAGTGCTACGTGTTAAGTTTTTCTGGGGCAAGTATTGTTGCAGAGGCGCGTAAATACTCATGCTTTAATACTCATACTCTGACGATTTTAGCCCTCAAAACTTATCATTCAACACTGCGAAGCATTACCCTTCAAGCGTAACGCCAAGGCTGTTTGCTGTGCCGATAACCATCTTTTGTGCTGCTTCAAGCGTATCGCAGTTCATATCCTGCATTTTCTGTTTAGCGATTTCCTCGACTTGCTGCATGGTAATTTTACCAACTTTATTGCGGTTGGGTTCGGCAGAGCCTTTTTGCAACTTTATTGCTGCTTTAATAAGCTCCGCAGCTGGGGGCTGCTTGAGTTCAAAGGTAAAGGTTTTATCAGAGTAGAAGGTAATAACCGCTGGAATAACTTGCCCAGCATTTTTCTGTGTTTTGGCGTTGAATTGCTTCACGAATTCCATACCGTTTAAGCCACGCTGACCGAAAGCGGGACCAACTGGAGGAGCCATTGTTGCAGCACCGCCTGGAAGCTGAAGTTTGAACGCACCGACTACTTTTTTTGCCATGACTATTTACGTAAAAAGAATGAGAGATTTTTATTTGGATTCTTGCTTAGAATATTCACATACTTCAGCGTCCGCACTGCTGCTTTAGGCTTCCACTTCAATTTGGCTAAAGTCCAGCTCTACAGGCGTTTTACGTCCGAGAATACCGACTTCTACTTTAAGTTTTTGCTTTTCGTGATTTACTTCTTTCACCGTACCAGAAAAACCTGTAAACGGACCATCAATTACTTTTACAGGGTCGCCTTCTGCAAAGTGTGTTTCCACAACGGTAATGTTCTTACGCTCTTCGACGCGCCCTAAAATTCTATTAACTTCATCATCGCGCAGCGGGTCGGGTTCTGCTTTTGTGCCGACAAAGCCCAGCAACGAGGGTGTGTTGGAAATAACATCTTTGACACGATTGTCCAAAACGGCTTTAATAATGATATAGCCAGGGAGGAAGTTTCGTGTGCGCTTGTACTTCTTACCGTTACGAATCTCGAAAACGGATTCTTGCGGCACGAGAACATCGGAAAAGCGTTCTTTAATATGCAAACGCTCAATTTCAGCCACAAGAGCTTTGCGAACACGCTCCTCATGTCCTGAGAACGTGCGAAGTGCATACCATTTAAGGTCTTGGCTCATACAGTTACTACCCTTAGCTGAAGAAGATTGGTGAAAGCGCAGCGTCCTAACACGGTGGCGACGAAGAGTGAATTACAAAAGACCCGCTTACATGAAAACCCAACTGTCCTAGAATCTAGCATACACAAAGCGCAGAGAGTCGCACAAACTTGTCATGGCGTTTGAAGCCTTGCGGCAAGGAAGGTTCTGAGTTAAAAGAGGCTTTTCATGAGGAGCGTCATTCCTGTGTCAATAACATAGACGCACACAGCAACAACAAGACAGGCAACAATTACAACAGTCGTTGCTTCACGAAGTTGTTCTCGCGTGGGCCAAGAAACTTTGTTCATTTCTTTGCGCACGTCTTCGACAAACTTTTTGATACTTTCTATCATAACGAATCAAGGAAATATTGAGAGATAAACTTGCACGGGCGGCAGGAATCGAACCCGCAACCTACGGTTTTGGAGACCGCCACTCTACCAGTTGAGCTACGCCCGTGTGTGCTATATTTATACGTTTTCACGAAAAAGTTGCCCAATAGAACCAGCACAGACGATGCTGCCTGTGCTTGATTGAAGAGTATTTTTCTGCAACTCTTTTGCAACATTTTCGATAGGTGCGAAGCGAGCAACAAATCAAACGAGTTGCCATCGCAAACGCAAACAAGAGCTGATGAGCAGGATTGAACTGCCGACCTCGTCCTTACCAAGGACGTGCTCTACCAACTGAGCTACATCAGCAAAAGAGGACAACGTACAACCAAAACGAGGTGAGTTGAAGAGAGCGGGAAACGGGACTCGAACCCGCGACCAACAGCTTGGGAAGCTGTGACTCTACCAACTGAGTTATTCCCGCACGTTTTCAAAAACTTAAAAACTACTTGAGAAAAACTGCATAACCGCATTTATACAAGTGCCTGAGCGGGAGACGAGACTCGAACTCGCGACCAACAGCTTGGAAGGCTGTGACTCTACCAACTGAGTTACTCCCGCAAAAAATACTCACTACCGTCAGTCAAAGAACGTTGTTTTTGTTATTACACCTGAATAGTGCTGTGGGTAGGGAAGGATTCGAACCTCCGAAGGCGTAAGCCAGCAGATTTACAGTCTGCCCCATTTGGCCACTCTGGTACCTACCCGCTTGTTTACAGGAATTTTGCTTGTTCTCTGAACAAAACACCCGTTCAACAATAGCCTACAAATTTATCACTTGTTTTTGAAAAAACAAAATTTTTTTCTTTCGTTCTGTAAAATTTCTTTTTTGTTCATACCCTGCTGCCTCATATACCGCTTGAATTCAAGAGTCGTGCATACCGTGTGAAGGTGCAATACTGCTGCCAAGTTGCAAGAACACCCGCACTTCTGCCCTTACTTCACAACCAACTATTCTCAAATGCGCTCTACTTTCAGAGCTTGCCGAGCAGTATTTTTGCCGCCGTGCATGGCTTCGTGTATGTGATACGCAAAATCGCGTATTTCCTCGTCTGTTGTGTCGAAAGAAGCCATCAGGCGCACTTCGCTGGCATCGGGAGCAACATTTTCCTTCCAAACGTAAAAGAAAAACTGCTCTAACAGCCGCTTAATCACTGGGTTTGGAAGAATTGCAAAGACCGCATTTGCTTGAACATCCTGCGTTATCGCCACATTCGGAATCTCACCGAGCGCGGAAGCAAGTGTTTGCGCCATATTGTTGGCGTGGAGAGCATTGTTTCGCCAGAGTTCATTTGTCAGCAAGGCATCGAATTGTGCTGCCACATACCGCATTTTTGAGGCAAGCTGCATACTTTGTTTGCGAATGAATGCCGCATGATTGCTCAATTCTCGCACAGTTTCAGCATTGCAAAAAATCACCGCTTCGCCCAGCATCGTGCCATTTTTCGTGCCGCCAAAACTCACCGCGTCAATTCCGACATCCGTCGTCATGGCACGTAGGCTGCATCCCAGATGTGCTGCGGCATTTGCCAAGCGTGCGCCATCCATGAACACATACAGCCCGTGCTGCCGCGCAAGCTCCGTGATGGCGCGGAGTTCCGCCAAGCTATACACTGTGCCGTATTCGCTGGATTGCGTCAGCGCAAGCACGTTTACCTGACTGTGATGCTCCACCCCGAAGCCGTGTAGATGTGGCTGTATCAGCTCTGGCGTAAGTTTGCCGTCTGGCGTTGGAATGGGAATGAGCTTGCAGCCCGTGAATTTTTCTGGTGCGCCGCATTCATCCACGTTGATATGCGCCGTTTCTGCGCAGAGAATCGCATGGAAAGAGCGCGTCATTGCTTGCAGTGCAAGGACATTCGCACCCGTGCCATTGAAGGCAAAATAGCTTTCGGCGTGGTTGCCAAATTCTTCTTTCAATCGCGCTTGAACGCTTTTTGTGAGCGCATCCTGCCCGTAGGCAAGTGCGTGTGCGGTGTTTGCGCGAGTGAGTGCTTCTAAAATTGCTGGATGAATACCTGCGTTGTTGTCGCTGGCAAAGCTCCGAAAAGGCTGCTGTGGTGTCATGGGAGAAACGTATTGAACCGAAAGGAAAAGACAATAATGTGCTACAATGCTGACAAAAACAGCATCGGGCAGTACAGAGAGAACGAAAAATGCTCTTCTCTCAGCACCGCCCGAAATAGAAATTATATCTTCAAAGCGAGTATTTACGCGGCTTGTGGCAAGGCTGCATCATCAACAGGATGTTTCGCCCACCACGATGCCAGCGTGAGTCCCGCCACATACATCCACAAGCTAAAAACGGCTGCAGGCAAGGCTGCATCAGGCGAGAAGAACTGAATAGCCAGCGTCATGCCGAGCGTGGTGTTTTGAATTGCCACTTCGATAGAAAGTGTGCGGCATTGTTTCTTGCCAAACCCAAAAAGTTTTGCAGAATAATACCCCAACAGCAAACCAATCGTATTGTGCAGCACCATTGCCGGACCAAGTGTTGGCAGTACGCGGAAGAAATTTTCCTTGTTTTTTGCAAGAACAATCACAATGACCGCTATCAAAAAAATGATAGAAAAAATCTTGTACGGACGCTCCACTGTAAGCGCAAACTTCGGAAATTTCTGGCGCACGAGCATTCCCAAGCTAATCGGAATGGCGATAATCACAAAGACCAAGCCAATCATATCCGTGTAGGGAACGGCAATGGGCGCACCCGTCAAACCAAGCGTATTGCTCATAAATGTTACGACGAAGGGCGTGAGAATTGGGCAAAGAATCGTCGAAAGCGTCGTAACAACAACCGCCAAAGCAACATCGGCTTTAGCGAGATAATTGATAAGATTCGATGTCGGACCCGACGGACACGAGCCGACAATCAGAACGCCCAACGCCAGCATTCCCGTCAGTCCAGTGATTTTGATAACCAACAAGGCAGCAAGCGGCATAAAAATAAAATGCCCCACCGAGCCAAGCAAGGCTTGAAGCGGTGTTTGCAATACACGCCGAAAATCGCTTGCGACCAAGCCCATACCCATTCCAAACATGACTATTGCCAATAAACCCTGCAATAATCCCTTGACCAGCGCATCAAATTGCATATTTACCTCCGAGAAAATGGAAAAAAGAAAACCGTACTTTCGTGCAAATGCGCCGTAAAATAACCTATTTTGATAAACTCGCAAATGGAGAAAATGCCTTTTTTATTTTCATCGTGCATTTATCCGTGCTTGAGCAGTTCTTGTAATTCTGGCAAACTCTGAACACAAGCCGTAGCAAGGCTTTCAGGCTTTTCTATTTTTTCTTGTTGTAGCCATACCGTTCGCCAGCCTGCTGTGTGCGCTCCTTCGATGTCGCTCACGTAATTATCACCAACATACAACAGCTCTTCAGGCAAGCATTCAAGCTGCTTTTCGGCAATCGTGAAAATTTCGCGGTGCGGCTTCATCACGCCCACTTCTTCGGAAAGTACCACCGTGTGGAAGAGGTCTTGCCACGCGAACTGGGCGAGTTTACCGCGCTGCTGCTCGGTGAAACCATTGGTAATCACGCCAAGTTTGAAGCGGTCTTTGAGGATATCCAGCAGTGCATTGGCTCCCTCCAGCACGCGCCAATGCTCGCGGTACAAGCGCATATATTCCGCACCCATTTCCTTTCCGAGCGTAATTGCCTCTGCTTCGGTAAGGCTTGGTACCTGTGTTTGGAGCGTTTTGGCAAAGCGCATCCATTTCAATTCCTCGCCCGAAATGCGACGAAAAGCGAAATCCAGCCACAATGTTTCGTTCACACGACGGTAGGCAGCAAGGAATGGCGCGGTGGTGGAGCGAAAGAGTTCGCCAAGTTGTGTATGTTCAGTGTATGCCGCCAAAACCCGCATCATTGCTTCTTTCTCAGCAAAAGCGTGGTCAATAAGAGTGTTGTCGAGGTCGAAAACAATAGCTTTGATGCCGCGAAGAAGGGATTGTTGCATGAAACGTGCCGTGAAAACAAGGTTGTAAAAAAAGAATGCAAGATAAGGAAATATGGGGGTTTTGGGGCTGCATATCTTCAAAAAATAGGAGACGTTTTGCCAAGTCACGGAGTGTGCAACGCCGAGAAAAATAAGCTGCGGTGCTTGTTGTTTTCATTCCGCTTCCTTCTGTGAAACCTCATCTCAATCCACTTCGTATATCTTCGTATATCTTTGATGAACCATAACTTTTCCGTAACTTATTCCTCTAGGTGCAATGGTTGTTTCCTTTGGTTTCATATTTTTATTTTCGTTGCTCTATGGGTGTTCGTAGATTATTTCACCACCAACGTCATCATTATCTGATATTGCTGCTTGTTGTTCTGCACCGTTTTTCAATGTTTCCACTGTCAGCCCAAGCACAGATTTCTCAAGCACAGCTATTTCACACCGAAACGGCGGAGCTTGGAAAAGCTGAATTTACGCGGCTTGGAATTGAACAAGGGCTGTCGCTTGGCAGCGTGAACTGCCTACTACAAGACCGCTACGGCTTTCTCTGGATTGGCACACAGGATGGTTTGAACCGTTATGACGGCTATTCGTTCAAGATTTATCGCCCGAATAATAGCATAGGCATAACGGACAGCACCATGCTCCAAGAATTTTGGATTTCCTCATTGCTCGAAGACAAAGCAGGAACGCTCTGGATTGCGGGCGGGCGTGGACTGCATAGATTTCACCGCGCTACGAATACTTTTGAAAAAATTGCTTTCGCATCAGAGACGACTCCAAGTAGTGTACGAGTTCTGAATGAACGCCTTTACGAGGATTCTAAGGGCAATATTTGGCTCTGCACGAAAGGAGGAATTATTCGCTATAATCCTCGCACCAAAGTCTCTGAACAGTTTTTTGTGCCTATTCCGACCGATACTCCACGCCGACCGAAAAATATTGAAGTCTTTGTCGAAGATATGCTCGAAGAAGCCGATGGCTCGTTTATTCTCGCGTGTTCGTCCGATGGACTGTACCGTTTTTTTCCGCAAGAGAAGCATCTCGACAAGCGTTTTCAGCGTTTTTGTCTAAGCAATCTGAATCCCTTGTACACGCAAGCAATTCGCCTGACCCGCGATAAGCGAGGTATGGTCTGGATGGGAACAAATAACGGTCTGATATGTTGGAATTCTTCGACACTCACTGCCGAAAAAGTTTTTCTTGCTGATTCCACGCTCAAAGCAAAAGCATCACAACGCGATTATTTTTATATCGAAACGACCGTGAGTGCTCGTGTGCAAGATATTCTTCATAGTCGTACAGGAAAAATTTGGATTGCAACCGAGCGGGGTCTCTTCACACTCGACCCTGCACATAAGCACTTAACGCAATTTCTCCACGTTTCGTTCGACCCCACAAGTATTGCAGGGAATATGCCGCGTACACTTGTGGAAGATAATTCTGGTGTTCTCTGGGTGGGCGATTATTCATATGGTTTGAGCAAATTACCGCAATTACAACAACGCTTTATCACGTATCGTCATAATCCGCTCGATTCCAACAGCCTCACTGATAACTACATTCGTGGGCTGTATGAGGACTCGCAAGGAAATCTCTGGGTGTGTGCGCAATTTGGCGGATTGAATATGCTTGACCGCAAAAGCGGGAAATGGACGCATTATCGGTATAATCCAAAGAACTCTTCTGCCTCGCTGCCGTCCGACAATATTTGGGCAGTAACTGAGGGTGCAGATGGCATGATATGGGCGGGAATGATTATACACGGCATCTGCACAATTAACCCGAAAACACGAGTGGTCAAGCGGTTTTCTGGCTTTCTCTATGACGATGAAAGCGTTCTCTGCCTTCTGCGCGATAATGAAAATAACATCTGGGCGGGCGGCTCGGATGTGTATAAAATCGCACCCAATGGGCGTATTCTCAAAACATTTCCTTTTATACACACTCTTTCTACGCAGACAATTTTTCAAGACCGGCATAGTGTGGTCTGGATTGGACGCGACGATGGACTGTGGAAGGTTATGGCAGGCGATAGCGTCGTGGCTGTACGATTGCCCATAGACAACGTTGTTATTACGATGATAAACGAAGATACACAAGGCAATTTATGGATTACTAGCAAAGGGCATGGCGTATTTTGCATGAATCCTGCACGCACGGAATCGCAGCACTTCACGACCGCCGATGGCTTGCCTCACCAAAACATCTATGCTGCATTGGAAGATGCACACGGCGATATGTGGTTCAGCAGCGATAATGGCATTGCACGATTGAACCCGCAAAGCAAGCAAATACGCCTGTACAGCATCGGAGACGGCTTACAATCGCAGGAATTTAATCGGCGGGCGTTTGCGCAAACCTCGCGCGGCGAAATTCTTTTTGGCGGAATCAACGGTGTCAATATCTTCCAGCCGACATCCTTGCGCGACAACACCACGCCGCCGCGTGTCGTTCTGACGAGTCTGCAAGTACGCGGCAAAGAAATTGCCGAAGCAGCGCAGCTTTTGGATATGCAAGAGATACGCCTTCCCTATACAGATAATTTTCTCCAGTGTAGCTTTGCCGCGCTGGACTACAGCAATCCCAGCATGAATCAATATGCCTATAAATTAGAAGGATTAGATGAAGAGTGGATTCAAGCTGGTTCTCGCCACGATGCCACGTACACTAATCTCGCTCCCGGCAGATACACGCTCACCGTCCGTGCTGCCAATGCCGATGGCTACTGGAATACCGAAGGGCGCAGCCTGAGCATCATCATTCTCCCGCCTTGGTGGCGTACTTACTGGGCATATGGAGGATATGCCGCATTGATTGCGGGTGGATTGTCTGCTATGGTGATGCTGATTTCTCATCGGCAGAAACGCAATTTTGCCCAACTTCAGGCAGAACGCGAAGCAATATTACTGAACGAAAAAAATCAAGAACTGCTTCAGGTCAATGCAACATTGCAGATGCTGAATATGGAGAAAAGCGAGATGTTAGGTATTGTTTCGCATGATTTGAAAAATCCCATTGGTGGTGTGCGCGGTTTGGCAGAGCTTATGCAGCAGGGCTATATTGCGAGCGAACAAATTCCTCTTATCGCAACGCAAATCGTGGAAACAAGCGACCGTATGTTCGATTTGGTCAGTAATCTTTTGGATATGAACCAACTCGAAACAGGACAAATGCCGTTCAATATCATAACGGTAAATATGGCGTTGATACTCGGTTTTACGGTGAAATCTTTTCAAATAACTGCTCAGAATAAGGGCATTCATCTCCATCTTGATATTGAGCCGATGCTCTTTCCCATCCACGCCGATGAGCGAGCAATGATGCAGGTTCTGGAGAATATCATTTCTAATGCCATTAAATACTCACCGCTCGGAAAAAGTATTCGTATTCGCGCTTTCAATGAAGATGCGACCAACAGTGTGCGCATTGAAGTGCAAGACCAAGGACAAGGCTTGACCGAAGAGGACAAACGCAAACTGTTTGGTAAATTCACACGCCTTTCTGCGCGTCCGACTGGCGGCGAGCATTCGACGGGCTTGGGGCTGTCTATTGTGAAACGCCTTGTTGAAGCCATGAATGGTCAGGTGTGGTGCGAATCCGAGTATGGACACGGTGCAACGTTCATTCTTCGTTTCTTGCGCACCGAAGAATATTCAGAACAAACCGTTCGTCCTCGTGTACTGTCATTGTGAATCCTTCATCCTGAATCTTTCCAATCTTCCATCGTGAATACTACTGCTCAATCTCATACCCATATGTTTTCAAAATGGTGCGAGCAAGCACGGTTTTATGCACTTCGTCGGGACCATCGTAAATGCGGGCTGCTCGCTCGTGGCGATACCAATACGCAAGCACGGTGTCGTCGGTAACGCCGAGTGCACCATGCACCTGAACCGCCCTATCCAAGACGTGTTGGAGCATATTTGCCACAAAAAACTTAATCGTGGAAATAGATTCTTTCATTGCTTTCGCACCCTGTTTGTCAATGCCGTCTGCCGTGTGCAGCACCATATACCGCGCTGCGTCTATCTCGGCGCGGCTTTCTGCAATCCACATTTGAATACTTTGGCGGCTTGCAAGCGGCTTACCATGCGCCAACTGGCGGGAAATAGCATATCTGCACATAAGCTCCAACGCTCGCTCGGCAATGCCGATAAAGCGCATACAATGGTGAATACGCCCCGGACCCAAGCGGTGCTGCGCAAGCGCAAACCCTGCGCCTTCGCTGCCAAGCAGATTCGCAGCAGGGATGCGGCAATTCTCAAAGCGCACTTCGGCGTGGCTTGCGTAGCTGTCGCCTTCGTCGCCCATGATTTTGATATTCCGTACAAGCGTGTATCCATCCGTTGTTGCGGGCATAATGAGCATACTTGCGCGTTTGTGCGGCGCGGCTTCGGGATTCGTAACTGCCATCACAACAAGGAACGACGCGCCATCGGCAGACGAGGTGAACCACTTATGACCATTCACAATATACTCATCTCCCTCGCGCACGGCTGTTGTTGCCATATTCACGGGATTTGAGCCTGCAAATTCTGGTTCGGTCATCGCAAAACACGAGCGAATTTCCCCGCGCATGAGCGGTTCCAGAAATGTGTGTTTCTGCGCTTCCGTAGCAAATTGATGGAGCAATTCCATATTCCCAATATCAGGAGCTTGGCAGTTGAAAACATAGTGTCCAAGCGGGCTGCGACCTAATTCCTCGCTCAAAATACCAAACTCGGTGAGCGTGAGTCCCAAGCCGCCATCTGCTTCGGGCAAATGAGGTGTCCACAAACCTTTTTCTTTCACTTTGCTGCGAAGCGCGTGTAATCTGGGTTCTAAGGCACGAAACGTGCCGTGCAGATAGTCGTGTTCAAGCGGAATAATTTCCTCCGCCACAAACGAGCGAACCTGCGGGAGGATAGATGTGATGCGGTCTGTATGGAAAATATTCATGGCATTTGAAATAACAAGTGGAAAGGGAAGTGGAAAGGATAAAAGCCGAATAAATCTAGGAAGGAGCTAGTATCTATGCGGCTTTGGTGTATCGTTAGCAATCATTTTTTCGGGAAACCCGTATGACCGCGAAGAAGCGGTAGCACGGGAAGATTGAGGTATTCACAGATGTAGTCCACCTCAAAGGTGGACTACATCTCATTCTTTCATTGAGTACACATCACTCTTCCTGTTCTTCCAGCTCATTTGCAGCTTCGTCGGCGGTTTCAAAAAGCGCACCGACAAATTCTGCTGGATGAAATTCCTGCAAATCCCCAACTTTTTCGCCCACGCCAATATAGCGCACTGGAATCTTAAATTCATTCGCAATCGCAATCACCACGCCGCCTTTGGCAGTGCCGTCGAGTTTCGTGAGAATTAAGCCCGTTACGGGCGCGACTTTGGTAAATTCTTTTGCTTGCTGAATCGCATTTTGTCCCGTGGTTGCATCCAGCACAAGCCAGACTTCATCAGGTGCAGAGGCTTTGAGCTTTTTCATCACGCGCCCCATTTTTTCCAGTTCCGCCATCAGCCCTGTTTTGTTGTGCAAGCGTCCTGCGGTGTCAATCAGCACGATGTCTGCCTCGCGCGACACTGCGGCTTGGAGCGTGTCGAAGGCAACGGCGGCGGGGTCTGCGCCTTGCTGCTGCTTGATAATTTCTACTTCGGCGCGTTCTGCCCATACATCAAGCTGCTCGGTCGCGGCAGCGCGAAAGGTGTCCGCAGCACCGATGATGACTTTCTTGCCGTCGTCGTTGTAATTTCGCGCCAGTTTGCCGATGCTCGTCGTTTTGCCAACGCCGTTCACGCCCACAACCATCACCACAAACGGCTTCGTTGCGTCCATTGGCTTGATAGTGTCGCGTCCTTGCAGCAAAATGGTTAAAATTTCTTGCTTGATAAAATCGTACAATTCCGCCGCATTGTCCAAACCTTCTTTGCGAACGCGGAGGCGCACAGCAGCAAGAATCGCGGTGGTCGTTTTTACGCCGATGTCTGCGGTGATAAGAATTTCCTCAATTTCGCCCATCAAGGCTTCGTCAATCTTGCGTCCGGGCAGGAGTGCGCCCGCCAAGCGATTGACAAGATTTGTACGGGTTTTGTTCAGCCCTTCGCGCAAACGCTTGAATTTGAGTTTTTCTTTTGTGTTCTGAACCGCCGTACTCATTTTTTCGCGTGTTTCCGCCATTTTATCAGATACTTTTTCGCGTGTTTCCGCCATTTTATCGGAAACTTTTTCACGGGCGATGCTGACTTTTTCTTTGAATTTGTCGAAAAGTGCCATAAATATCGTGCTTGTGTTTGAGGAGAGAAAGAGTGTGTCTAGTTCAAAAAACATTGATAGCGCAGAGGAAAATGCGCCGCTTTGTGGGCAATTTCCTCTACGCTACCGTAGAATAATCGTCAGTGTCGAAATGTAGGTTGTATGCGCCTTTCAAGGCAATATTTTCTTCATGTATTTCCGCTTTACTTCCGTGTCGAATCTTTGCGCTCTTGCAAGGATTTTCGCAATATCTCTGGAAATTTCGCCTCGAACACCAAAAACTCTGCATATTGCTTTTCGGTCAGCACACCGCGAATAGACTTGAGCATTTCATTGGTAACATCTTGCAAGTTTTTGTGTTTTTGCAGCATTGATTCTGTTACTTGCTTAATTTTATCATTATTGCCGCTTGCTTTTGCCTTGTCAAGCTCGTTGGTGGCTTCGTCGAGAGCTTTGCGGGCTTCTTCCACTTTTTTCTGCCCACCATTGTAGCGGACAAAAAACTTTTCTGCCGTTGCATCGTCGAGGTCAAGTTTTTCAATAAGTTTGAGCTTTTTTAATTGCTTGATTTTCGCTTCGCCTCCCTCTTGCTGTTTTGCTTTGGGTGCGCCCATTGCAATCGCGGAAGCATTTCCCCAGACGAGAAGGAATACGCTCACAAGCACAAGGCAAATGCTTGGTATTCGCGGCGAAAAGGCAGAAAAACGTCGAAGAAAGGTCATATAAAAATTCTCCATGAAATTCGAGAGAGTAGGTAGATTCATACGTTTGGTGGTGGTTGCTGCATTGATGAAGAACATCACATTTCCGTCAGTGCCGCAGCAACATTGGCTACGTCTTCATCGCTGATGTTCTGCATATCGGCGGAATTGTCAAAATAACCGTGAAAAGCTGATGTATTGTTGGCAAGGGCTTTCATGGTTTCTTTGCGCAGCATTTTAGAAGCCATTGTCGTTTCTTGTGTCGAAAACGACGTATTCATTGCGTCAGCGAGTGCTTTGTCGTTCACGCCAGCATCGGCATCAAGCAAGCCTGATTGAAGCGCATTCGGTTCAGGAATGGCGCGTATTTGCTCAATTTCTTCGGGTTTCAGGTCGAGTGCGGTTTCGTTTGTCTTTGCACCAGCAGCAATGCCCAAACGCTCACGCAGCGCGTCGGACAGGCGATTTGGCATAACAACCACCGCAAGAATGGCTGCTGCCGCCAAGCTCGGAATCAGAATTCGGAACCACTGCCAACGCCGCTTGGAACGGGCATTTTCCTCGCGCAAACGCTCCTGCACGTGAACGCCGAGATTGCGCAAGCGTTGAGCATTGGTACGCTCAAGAATTTCTATTTCGCCTTCAATATCGGCAAAACTTTCTTGGATAAGAGTAAGTTCGGCTTGAAGGTCGGGAAATGCTGGAAGCGAGGCATCAACACGCGCCGCATCGCTTTCGCTCAGTTCGCCGAAGGCAAAATCGGGTAAGAGAGCTTCAAGCTCTTCGCGGCGGAGCAACGGCGCACCCGCAGGTGGCGATGCCGCATTGGAAGTATCGGAATAGATAGCCATATTATTTTTTCTCCTCTTTCAAGAGGTGCGCTAATTTTTTCACCGCTTGAAAATAGTTCGCCTTCAGTCCGCCGACGCTTGTGCCGAGAGTTTGAGAGATTTCCTCGTAGGATAATTCGTCAAAATAGCGCATCATAAAGGTTTCGCGCTGTTTGTCGGGGAGTTGTGCCAAAAGTGTTTCAAATCGTACCTTAAAATCATTGTTTTCAGTAGCTTGTGCAGGGGTAATGCTATGGTCAGGTTCAATTTCTTCAATCACGTCCAATCCCACAAAATGACGCACTTTTTCTTTCCGCTTCATACCAGAGCAAACATTTTGTGTAATGCGGTATAACCACGTCGTGATGGAGCTTTCGCCGCGAAAATTTTTGATACTCTTCAGGGCTTTGATGAACACTTCTTGTGTTGCGTCATATGCATCGTCCGACGACTTCAAATAGCGAAGTGCCGTAGAATACACGAATTTTTGATGCTTCCGCACGAACTCATTCGCCGCCGCACTGTTAGATTCGGTGGCTTCTCGCAAGGCGGTTAGAAGTGCGTCATCGTTCTTCACAGCAAGGGCGTAGCTCATGGTTGTTTAGCAAATCAAGAATTATACATTGGTAATTTACGTTAATTTGATGATTCGTTCAGGGAAAAAGTTTAATCACGGTCGGATTGTTGCTGGAAAATGCTGTTTTGAAGCCTTCATCTTCCCGTCCTGCCCTTTCGTAACCTCGTCTATGCACATACTCTTTTGCCTGCTTGCTGCAAACGTAGGTTTTATGCGAGTGAAATGTAGTCCACCTTGAAGGTGGACTACATTTGCGGCAACCACAACACACGTATTGATGCGCCCTTCAGACTTGTGTGCATAGACGAGGTTTCGTAACAGTAGAACGGGTTTCACGAAACACCAATCACGGGCAGACGGAAGCAATGACGGGAAAACCTTGCAACTTTTCTCAAAAAAAATCCGTATTCTTGCGCTTTCTTTTTTACTCAACCGTTCATGGAGAGAACACGATGAAGCATCGCAGCAACATTGCACGATTATTGGCGTGGGGCGTAATGAGCCTTTCCGCCGTGCATCTGTCCGCGCAAGCACCCGCCACACCACCACCGACCGCAAACCCAAGCAGCATCAAGGCGTTCAAGGATGTCATTACCGCACAAGCAAAGTCCGATGAGGGCTTGTTCAACGTGCATCGCATTGAAGAAAAAGTTTTTTTTGAAATTCCGAATAAGCTCTTGGGGAAAGAGATGCTCCTCGTCTCGCGCCAAGCAAAAACGCCGCAAGACGGCTACGGTGGCGAGCAGGCGCAAGGAGAATCCGTTATTCGCTGGGAACGCAAGTTCAATCGCATTTTGCTTCGTGCTGTGCAATACACCAATGTTGCGGCGGATTCTTTGCCCATCGCAAAAGCGGTGAAAAATGGCAACTTTGAGGAAGTGCTTGCTTCCTTTACGATTCAAGCGCACAACAAAGACACAACGGGTTTCGTGATTGATGTTACCTCGCTCTTCACGAGCGATATTGGCTTGCTCACGCCCCCAAAAGCCAAGCGCGATGCCTATCGCATTGGTGGTCTCGACCCAAGCCGCTCCTACATTGATTACGTGCGGAGTTTCCCCGAAAACATTGAAATTGAAAATGTTCTCACCTATTCCGCCGACAACGCGCCGCAGAATCCCGCTTCGCGCACGATGTCTTTTGCAATGCACCATTCAATGGTGAAATTGCCCGAAAAGCCGATGATGCCTCGTCTTCAGGATTCTCGCGTGGGATATTTTTTCATCAATCAAACCGATTTTGGAATGCCGACGCAACGCGCCGAAAAGCGCACCTACATTCGTCGCTGGCGGCTCGAACCCAAAGACGATGCGGCATTTGCGCGTGGCGAACTTGTTGAACCGAAAAAGCCTATTACCTACTACATCGACCCCGCAACGCCCGCACAATGGCGACCCGCACTCAAAAAAGGCGTAGAAATGTGGAATGTCGCCTTTGAGCAAGCCGGCTTCAAAAATGCCATTCGCTGTATTGACGCGCCTTCCGCGAAAGAAGACCCCGCTTGGTCGCCTGAAGATGCGCGGTATTCCGTGATTCGCTATTATCCTTCGCCGATTGAAAATGCCTACGGTCCAAACGTGATTGACCCGCGCACGGGTGAGATTTTGGAATCCGATATTGGCTGGTTCCACAACGTGATGAACCTGCTTCGCAACTGGTATTTCGTGCAAGCCGTCGCCGACCCGCGCTCGCAAAAACTGCCCTTGCCAGACAGTCTTATGAGCGAGTTAATAACGTTTGTTTCGGCGCACGAAGTGGGGCATACGCTCGGTTTTCCGCACAACATGAAGGCTTCCAATGCGTATCCCGTCGATTCCTTGCGCTCGAAAACATTTACCGAGAAGTTTGGCACTGCGCCCAGCATCATGGATTATGCGCGTTTCAACTACGTTGCTCAACCCGGCGACGGCGCAGCAATGATGCCGAAAGTCGGTCCCTACGACCTTTTTGCAACAAAGTGGGGCTATCGTCCCATTCCAAGCGCGAAAACGCCCGACGAGGAGCTTGACACGCTCAATAAATGGGCGCGTTTGACCGAAACAAACAAAATGTACCGCTTCGGCGCACAGCAATTTGGCGGCGTACTCGACCCCTTTTCCCAAACCGAAGATTTGGGCGACGACGCGATGAAATCAACCGCTTACGGCATTAAAAACCTTGAGCGCGTGATGCAAAACCTCGTGGACGCGCCCACAAAAGAAGGCTTGGATTACGACGAATTGAAGGAATTGTACACCGAAGTTTTGGGACAGTGGTTGCGCGAAATTCTTCACGTGGCGAATTATCCGGGCGGCGTGGATGTTGTTTTCAAGACGTATGGACAAACAGGCGACCAATACACGCCGCTCCCGAAGGCAAAGCAGCGCGAGGCAGTGCAGTTTGTGGCGGAAAATGCGTGGAAAGCTCCGAAGATGTTTTTGCGTGAGGACATCTTCCGTAAAATTCAGCCTTCGGGCGCAATCAAGCAACTCATGGACGCGCAAGCCCGCACCGTGCGGACGATGGTGAGCAATGACAAACTTTTGCGCCTTTTGGAGCATGAGGCGACAGGCGGCGCAAATGCGTATTCGGTGCGGGAATTGTACAACGACATGGAAGCCGCGCTGTTTGCGGAAGTAAAGCAAGGCAAGCCCGATATTGACGCATACCGCCGCAATCTCCAACGCGCCTACGTGAACGAACTTGGTGCGAAGTTCACATCGGCTTCCGCAGCACCTCCAAGTTTGCCACAAAACAAAATTTTCAGCGTCATTGGACAGCCAGACGTCTCCAATACTGATGTTCGCAGCATTTCGCGCTTGCAGTTGGAGAATCTGAAAAACACGTGCCAAAGCGCAACAGGAAAAGCCGCCAACGATGCAACGAAGGCACATTTGAAGGATTTGCTTGCAGTGATTGACAATATTTTGAATCCGAAAAAATAAGCAGAAACAAGCTGCAAAGCTGATACATACTGGGTTTGCAATGAGGGTCTCGCTTCTTTGGCGAGGCTCTCTTTTTTTGTCTGTTCTGCTGTGGAAAGATTCTCTTCCAAGATTCCCAAAAAGCGCGTAATTTGCGATTCTTCTCACCCAAAATTGCCTTTCAATTCACCCTCATTTTTACTCTCATTCAACGTAGGTTTGTTATGAAAATTACCGTAATCGGCGCAGGAAACGTGGGCGCGACGGCTGCTCAAAAAATTGCATACGATGAACTCGCACACGAAGTTGTCATCGTGGATGTTGTCGAAGATTTGCCGCAGGGCAAAGGTTTGGATATGTTCCAAGCAATGCCAGTTATCGGCTCAGATACGATTGTTACTGGCACAAACACCTACGATGCTACCGCAGATTCAGACATCGTGATTATGACCGCCGGACTCGCTCGCAAGCCTGGAATGAGCCGCGACGACTTATTGTTTAAAAATTCGGAAATCGTAAAATCGTGCATTGAGCAAGCATATGCGAAATCGCCAAATGCGTTTTTTATCGTTGTTTCTAATCCGCTTGATGTCATGACCTACGTTGCACTCAAAGCAACAGGTTTGCCACGCCACAAAGTTATCGGTATGGCGGGAGTGCTTGATTCAGCGCGGTATCGCACGTTTATTGCGATGGAACTTGGCGTATCGGTCGAGGACATCAATGCCTTCGTTTTGGGCGGACACGGCGACACAATGGTTCCGCTTCCACGCTTCACAACCGTAGCAGGTGTGCCGCTTTCAGAGCTTATGTCACAAGAAAAAATTGATGCAATCGTCAAGCGCACCGCAAATGGTGGCGCGGAGATTGTCGGCTTGCTCAAAACAGGCAGCGCGTACTATTCGCCATCGGCTTCGGCAGTGGAAATGGCAGAATGTATCATCAAAAACAAGCGTCGTATTTTGCCATGTGCTGTGTGGTTGGAAGGCGAATATGGCTTGAAGGATGTTGTCTGCGGTGTGCCGATTGTGCTTGGCAAAAACGGCATGGAGCGCATTTTTGAAATCAAGCTCTCCGACGACGAACAAGCAGCATTGAACAAATCTGCCGACGACGTGCGCACGAACATGGCGAAATTAGCAGCGCAGGCGTAAGTAATGCTTGGTCAATAGACAAAGAAGCGGGGCGAAAAATGGACAAGTTTTTCGCCCCTTTTTGTAATTTGATGTTGAATAAATTTTTCACCACAGTAACAATTTCCCCACTCCAATAACCATTCAAGGGAATTCCATGAAACCTCAGCAAATATCTCGCAGACAGCCGCGTTTGTCTCTCCCGCTTGTGCTTGCAGCCCTGCTCTTGACAATGCTTGTAAGCTCGTGTGAGCTATTTCAGCCCGCCCAAACAGATAAATTCGGCTATCGCACGGGCGATTACACCGTGTATGACGCAGTCGAGCTGGACACAAGCAATAATCCCACTCCCAAAACCTACCGCGTAAGCCGCTCTGTTGTTCGCACGGGCGTGACGTTGGGCGGACAGTCCGATGCTATTTTAGTGCGCGATAGTACCTTCACCTCTGGCGCGTCGCCACGTATTGCGAGCGTTGATACGCTTTACTACCGCGTTGCAAATGACGAAGTATTTTACTATTTCGACATCAACGCTGTTGGACGCATTATTCGGCGGATTGCCTCTAGCTTTGGTGCAACAGTTGATGTGAGTACGCTTGGTATTATGGGCTTGGAGCCAAAATGGATAAAAATCGCTGAATTGCGCGACGCTGCTGGCATGGATTTTCCTTCCGCCGATTTCTCTGCATCCGCAATGGTTCCTATGTTTGGCTCGCTGAGTGTTGGTTTGAAAGTTACGGGCAAAAATCAAGGTGTAGTAACACAAGCAGTGGGCAGCAATTCCTATCGCGCACACCGCCAAGCCCAGAGCTACGCTATCAGCACGGCAATCCCGCTTGCTGGAACACTTCGTTCATCGGCAAGTTTGGAAACTGATTACGGCATTCCAGCACAGCAAAATACGCCGCGCACGATTATTCGCCTGCAAGAAAACACCGTTGTTTTAGGGAATATTCCTATTATCGGTCGCATCACTGCTCCAGGCGAACGCCGCACTATCTCGAGTTTCCGCGCAGGAACAACGTTTTAATGCGACTTGTACAGAAAACATTCACATACAAAAGAGGCTCTGACGGGCAGTACGTCAGAGCCTCTTTTGTATCGAACAACACCGCATAAAACGACCTGTTTAGCCGAAAATTGCTACTATCTTATTGCACTTTTTCGCTGATTTTTTTTGTTGTAGATTCGCTCTACAAGTGCTGAAAAAACGTCCATTTGTTACCGTGTGTCATTTTCAGATTTCTTCTTCAGACCTTGCAATCACCCTTATTCATCATATCTATCCCCAGAAAAAGCGGAGGCTTTTATGTCTCGTGGATTTAACCGTGTTGTTCTCATTGGGAACGTTGGAAAAGACCCAGAAGTGCGCTACACCACAAGCGGCGTGCCAGTTGCAACTTTTGCACTTGCCACATCAGAGATGTGGAAAGATAAAGACGGTTCGCCACAAGAGCGCACCGATTGGCACAACGTCGTTGCATGGCGCAAACTCGCAGAAATTATTCAAGAAATTGTGAAAAAAGGTTCGCGCCTTTTGGTTGAGGGCAAGATTCAGACCCGTTCCTACGAGAAAAACGGTGAAAAACGCTACGTTACCGAGATTGTTGCCGATAACGTTCTGCTCTTGGATGGGCGCAAGAATGCGGATGAGTTTGTTCAACATTACGCCGAAACTTCTTTGAACGCTGGAAATGCTAGTGATTCTAGTCCCTCTGACGAGGAATTGCCTTTTTAGAATGGTAGTTGCCTGATATTATTTGATACTAGAAAAGTCGTACATAAAAAAAACGAAATTTCCGTAGATTTGCGGCTCTGATTGCATTATTTCTGCTCTCAGAGCCGTTTTTTTATGTATCTTTTCGGCTGCACGTTTTTACTCTCTCACCTTTTTTTTCGACCGATGAATATAGCGACCAATACTGAACGAAATAGCGACACAGAACAAACCACCGATACTGAGCTAACCACTGAAATACAAAGCGATAGCGCAGCCCAAAGCAGTGAAGAAATTTCCGAAACCACCGCTTTGGAGAGTTTTATTCCTTCAGAATTTCTTCATAATCCCGAAGTTGCCGCAGACAAGGAAAAACCCAACGCACAGAAAAGCGGCACGTTGTTTTTGGTTTCTTCCCACATCGGCAATAGCGAGGATATGACGGCTCGCGCCGTGAAAACGCTAAAAATGGCGGATGTTGTTGTCGGCGAAGAAGGGAAAACAGTGGCGCGACTTTTGCATGAGAATAAAATTACAAAAAAGCTGGAGGAATTGAACGAACACAATGAAGCCACGCAAACAGCCGCGCTCTTGACGCTTCTTCAGCAAGGAAAATCGCTCGCGCTCGTCTCCGATGCTGGTACGCCGCTCTTTGCCGACCCAGGTGCGCAGCTTGTTCGTCGCTGTATTGAAAAAGGTATTGCGATAAAAGCAGTGCCAGGCGCGTCCAGCATTATGACTGCTCTTGTTACGAGCGGTTTGCCGATGGATTCTTTCGTTTTTGCGGGCTTCGTCAGCCGCGAACCTTCCGAGCGCATCCAAGAACTGAAGCGGCTTGCAGAGGAATCCCGCACCGTCGTGCTGCTGGAAACGCCGTACCGCCTTGTTCCTTTGCTGGAAGCTGCTCGGCAAATCATGCCCACACGCCGTGCGTACTTGGGATGCAACCTCACAATGGACACCGAAACGCATCACTACGGCACGGTCAGCGAATTATACACGAAATTTCTTGTTCTGCGCTTCAAAGGTGAATTTGTGTTCTGTTTCGAGGGCGATAAACACGCAACAAAATCCAGCGCGAAATTTTCCGCGCCCGCAGAAGCTCGCTCTGAACGCCGCTTTGAACCTCGTGGCGAGGGCAGATTTGAGAAAAAGAGCTTTGGCGAGAAAAAGAGTTTCGGGGAGCGAAAATTTGGCGAGAAAAAGTTTGGCGACCGAAAATTTGGCGAAAAGAAATTTGGCGAGCGGAATTTTACGGACCGCAAATTTGAAGCAAAACGATTTGAAGACCGCTCTGAATCTCGCAGCGACGCTCCCGCTGGCGAAAAAAAATTCGGTGAAAAGAAGTTTGGCGACCGAAAATTCGATGATAGACGTGGCGAGCGCAGTTTCGGCGAAAAAAAATTCGGCGAAAAGAAGTTTGGCGACCGAAAGTTTGATGATAAGCGCGGCGAGCGCGGTTTCGGTGAAAAAAAATTCGGCGAAAAGAAATTTGGTGACCGAAAATTTGATGACAAGCGCGGCGACCGCAATTTCGGTGAGAAAAAATTTGGCGAAAAGAAGTTTGGCGACCGAAAGTTTGATGATAGACGTGGTGAGAGGAGTTTCGGTGAGAAAAAGTTTGGTGAAAAGAAATTTGGTGACCGAAAGTTCGATGACAAGCGTGGCGACCGCAATTTCGGTGAAAAAAAATTCGGCGACCGTAAATTTGGCGAGAAAAAATTCGGCGAAAAGAAGTTTGGTGACCGTAAATTTGGTGACCGTAAATTTGACAAACCAGGCGACAAACCTAATAAGGATGAAAAAGATTAAGCCGCAATCTCAAGAAGCAAATAACTCAATTCTTACTTACATTTTACGCAATTTCCAGAGAGGAATTTGGCTATGGATTTTAATACAAACGAGGTAAGCAGCCTTATGCAGTCGGTGATGTCGCATTTAGAAGGCTGCGTGTATAGCTGCAAAGCGGATGATGGCTACGCAATTCAATACATTTCTGATTCTGTGCGCCGTCTCACGGGCTTTGAGGCAAATGACTTTGTAAATGGACGCAATCGCACCTTTTCATCGGTGATTCACCCCGAAGACCGCACGATGGTTGATAGCATGATTTCATCGGCAATCAAAAGCAATGTGGATTGGGATGTGGAATATCGTATTGTCCGCCGCGACGGTTCGCCAGCGTGGGTGCATGAACATGGACGCGGTGTGTCTGAGGGCGGTAAACTCATGGGTTTGCAAGGTATTATTGTTCGTATTCACGACCGCCGAGAGGGCGATAATTCCGACCTTTTGCGCACCCTTGCTGCAAAGAGCGCGGAAATTGAGGAGTCTGGGAATGAAATTGACCGTATCTTGAAGTCGCTCAACTTGCTTGCGGTAAATGCAACGATTGAAGCCAGCCGTGCAGGTGCGCAGGGTGCGGGTTTTGCGGTGGTAGCGAATGAAGTACAAAACCTCGCTGTCCGCTCCAAATCGTCTCTGAGCCGTATTCAAAGCCTCATGCGCGAGTTCCGTAAGCTGTTACAGTTCTAAAGAATTATATCATTTCCAAAATTGTACACTGTTTTGTCAGAGAAATGAAAAAATAAAAAACCGTAGAGACAGTCGCTATGCTGTTTTTACGGTTTTTTCGCATTATAACTTCTTCTTCTTCTTCTTCCGCCAATCAAAAGACCAACGCGCTCTTGTAGAAATGTACAATAATGCTGTCAAGGTCTTTTTTGACAACTTAAATCAAGCATATTCGTCTATCACAGAGAGCCGTCAATCTATTGAGCAAAGTGTGAGCAAAGTGTTCTCGGTGCAGCAGCAGCAGCCAAACTCATTCTCCCCGCAAAATCTGGCAAGGTGTTAAAATGTGTTAAGGCTGTAACTCGTACCTTCCTTTGTCGTATTTTTGTGTATCAGTCATTCAAACTGTGAACTTTTATTCTTCCCATTTCATTTCCATTCTTGGAGCAATTTTATGTCTATGAAAAATAAACCGATGCTTGCTGCCGTTGTGCTAGTTGCTATCGGGGTTGTTTTAGGTGCTGGCTTGGTATCATTTTTTGGTGAAGAGGGCATCTCGTCTGCCTTTGCGCAAGTGAAGCAGCGTATTGAATTGGGTTCGGGGCAGCCGCCCGTAAAGGTCGAGCCAGCCGCAGCCGCATTGAACAATGCGTTTGTGGCGGTCAGCAAAGCGGTTAATCCTTCTGTGGTAACGGTTGCCGTTGTTACCGAGCGCAAAGCAGACCCGCGCATGAAGCAATTTGAAGACTTTTTCGGCTTTCGCTTTGGTCCAGGTCAGGGCGGACGCGGCGGCAACGGTCAAGGTGGCGGGCGTGGCGGTAATGGTCAGGGCAGCGAAGAGGACGACGACGCGCCCTTTCGCTCGCAAGGAAGTGGCTCTGGCGTGATTCTCACCCAAGACGGCTATATCGTTACTAACAATCACGTTATCGAAGATGCAAAGGAAATCACGATTACCACCTTCGACCGCCACGAATTAAAGGCAAAACTTATCGGACGCGACGAACTCACCGACCTTGCGCTTATCAAAGTAGAAATGAAGCCTGGCGTATCGTTCAAGCCAGCATTTATCGGCAATAGTGACGAGTCGAATACTGGTGAGTGGGTGGTGGCGGTAGGCAATCCGTTTGGTACGCTTCAGTCCACAATTACTTCAGGCATTATCAGCGCAAAAGGGCGTGGTTTGTCGGGTCGCGGCGGGTATAATGTTGAGAATTACATCCAAACTGATGCGGCTATCAATCCGGGCAATTCTGGTGGTGGTTTGTTCAATTTAGAAGGCAAGCTCATCGGCATCAACACAGCGATTGCGACGCATACGGGTACGTTTCAAGGCTACGGTTTTGCTATTCCGTCGAACCTTATGCGCTCGGTTGTCGAGGATTTGATTGACGATGGCAAAATCAATCGTGGCTACATTGGCGTAAACATTACGTCGGTGGACGAGGCAACGGCAAAGGCTGTTGGCTTAGACAAAGTAACGGGCGTAATGGTGCAAAATGTCTTGAAAAAAAGCGCGGGCGAAGCGGCAGGCTTGCAAACAGGCGATGTAATTTTGGAAGTTGATGGCGCGACCGTTACTTCGTCCAATGAACTGCAAAGCATTGTTTCTATGCGTCGTGCAGGCGATGTGGTTGCGCTCAGTATCTTGCGCGACGGCAAGCGCATTATCAAAAACGTAACGCTGAAGGCACGTGAAGACAAGGACGACGTAGCAGTCGCAACGCCTGGCAGCTTACCCAATGGCGAGGAAAGCAGAAATAACAATGCGCCCGTGAAGTTTGACAATCTCGGTATTACCGTCGAGGCACTGAGCGGCGAGCAGCGTAAGAGCTTGGATGTAGAAAACGGTGTAGTGGTCTCAAAAGTTGTGCCGTATAGCGAAGCGTCAAAAGTTGGCTTGCGCACTGGAGCAATTATCTTGAAAGCGGATAAACAAGCAATTACCTCCACAAAGCAATTACGCGATATTTTGAGCGCGAAAAAAGGACAAGCAGTCCTCTTACAAGTGAAAGATGGCGCAACGACGCGCCTTGTAGGAATGGAAGTTCCCCGCCAAGATGGATAAAGCACTACGTGAGTAACGAATAATGAGATTTGATTGGGGTTTATGAGCGATTATCGTTCGTAAACCCATTTTTTTGCTTATGAAGGGCGGGATATTGTTCCTTGACTTCATCTCTCGTGCAGTTGAGTTTTTTCTCTTGATTTGCCGCACCGTACAGCATAATGCAGCAAAAAAGTGTTGGTCATCCCACAAAGGAATCGTATTTTTGTGTTCTTTATCCGTCTCGGTCTAAGCTCTTGTTACATCATTGCTTGCATTTGTTTTTTCTTCAATGTACATTTGCTGATGTGCTTGCCACTTTTATCTTTGCAGGTTTTCAAGAGAAACACTATGAATACGCAGAATACGCGCATCCCTCCTTCACTAAAAATGCTTTCCGAAGCAGATATAGAGAGGCTTGCAGCAATGAAACGCCGGCAGCGTTTTGTCGAATATGTTGGCTTAATTAGCTTACAGGGCTTTCTAGCGGCGGGCTTGCTTCATGCAACGCATGAAACGGAGGCGTTGCTGGCAGCACCCGTTTCTTTTGGTTTAGCATGGATGCTGACAAACTCCCGCGAAGAACGCCGAACGCTCGACCAGCACAATACGCGACGGCTTTTGGGCGATACGATTGAATCATTTGGCTTGGCACTCAGTGTTGCAGTTTTTGTCATTACTGCGCGATATTTTGGCGTAAAAGTGAGCTTAATGATGACATATCTTTCGGTGATGACACTGCTGTTCTTTTTTGGTTCGTTTGTAAGCGAAACGGTATGGTTTAGTCGTATGTTCCCGCATTTAGCATTTGAAAACAAGTTGAATTACTTAAAAAATCTGAATCGGTCAATTATTTTTCCATACAACGTTAGTTATTTACGAAGCATTTTACGCAGTGGAAAAAGAAATTTCTAAGATATAACATTTGCCAGAGCTTGCATTAACGGTTTACCATTGACACACATTTTTTGCTTCTCGTTCATAGCGTTTGCGATATATTTTGATGTGAATTTTTGATATAAAAATTATGCGATATTCTACTATCATTGCGCGACTTCTGGCATTCAGCCTTGTGGCATTAGAGTTTGTTGAAGTTCCTTTGGTAATGGCGGAAGCCATTGCCTGCGCTCCTGCTGCGGAATATGACCGTGCGCTACCGTCTGCTTTGCCCATATGCGAAACCGCACTAGAGTCACCTTTTCCTGCGCTTTCTGCGCCTATTTCCGCTTCGCACGTAAGTGCCGCCGTAACGCTAAACGCACACTTGCGTATAAGTACAGCACTAGTACGGTCATATTCTCGCAGCCGCAGTCGTTCTCGGAGCAAAGCATCCAGCAAAGCAAGTAAATCTTCTAGCAAATCTTCGAGCAAAAAAAAGCAACAAAAGTCATCCTCATCGGCAAGAAAATCTGGTGCGAAAGTATCATCACGGAACTCATCCAAATTTTCTCGTGCTTCGTCGGGACGTGGAGGCAGAAAACGCACTTCGCAAAACCATTCCTACACACGCTACGAATCGCGGAGGTCGTACTCTAAAGGCAGATACAGCAAGCGATACAGCCGACATAGCGGCAAGTATTCTCGCGGACGGCATCGGTACGCACGGCAATATCGTTCTTCGCGCTCCTCGTCTGATACGCGATACGCTCGCGTGTCCGATGCCGTGAGCAGTGTACGCACTGGTCTAGCACAGAATTGGCATGAAACCTTGAAAGATGCTGAATTGATGCAAGGGGTGCGCTACAAACATTATCTCATCAGCACTGGAAACAAACACTCCGTTCACGTATTGGAAGTAGATAGAACCAAGCCAGATATTGCTATTGCACTGTTCAAAGGTCAAAATGCAATGAATGGTTTGGAACGTCTGAGCGATATGGCTGCTCGTACCGACTCAACAAATGGTGTTCTGCAAGGTATGATAAACGGCAGCTTCTGGAAGTCGCCAGGAAATATGGCACTTGGAGCAACTATCGTCAATGGCGAAGTGCTGGAAATGGGACAATACAAAGAGTGGTCGGCGTGCTTTTTTGACCGCCAAAACCGTATGTATATTGAGCGATTCAACATGACAGGAATGATAAAGTTGAAGTCTATCACGCTGGATATTGACAAAGTTAATCGCCGCACAAACAAGGGTGGGGTGGTGCTGTATAATCACTTTGCAGGAAAAAATGTTCCTGTGCAGCCGCCATTGCAAGTAGAACAGATGGTAGAAGGCGGCCAACAATCTACTCCCGACGAACTTTCCGACACCAAATCTTCCAAAACAGAATTGGCACGTATGCTGCAAGAGCAACAGCGCAGTGTAGAGCTAGAGCGCAGTTTGCCGAAAGCCGTGCTGCTGTACTCTGGACAACCTGCCGTCAATGAAGAAGTGCAGTGCCGTGTGATTGAGGTAGATACTGGCGCGGTCAATATTCCACAAAATGGAGTTGTGCTTACCTTTGGCGATAACATTGAAGCGGAAGATATTCCAAAGCCAGGGGATAAAATCATGGTACAATTCAAAACAAATCTTTTCTCAAGCGTTCCCTTTCTGCACGCGCTTTCTGGCACACCACGCCTTGTCAATCGAGGCATTGCAAAAAATGAGGCGGATTTTGAGGGCGCACGTGGCGAGCGTTTTATGTCGCAAAAACTCCCTCGTACTGCGCTTGGAATGGACGCAACAGGCACGATGCTCTATTTTGTTGTGGTCGAAGGTACATCATCAGAAAACAACACAACAGGCATGACAATTCAACAACTCGCTGAGGGAATGAAACAGCTTGGTGCGTACCATGCAATGAGCCTTGACGGTGGCGCATCAAGCGGGATGGTCGTACGTGGCGGTACGGCAGAAGATATTGGCAGCGAGCGGAGAATCTCACTTGCCTTGGGAGTGGTAAAGCAATCTGCTACAGACCGCCCTGCCGCAGCACCGCGTCGCAAGCTCATTTCCAAGCCAGGCGCAACAAAGCCTGATAATAAGTTAGACACCAAGGATTCTAATCAAGCTACTCCAAGTGGCATGGAAGCACCAGTATCGCCCGAAAAACCTACTAATGGAAATAGCAGTGGCGGCGGTGGGGCTTCTGGCACAAAGGTTTCCGACACAGATAACAGCCCAAGTGGAAAAGATTAAACAATTTTTTGTCGTAAGCGATGGAATGCGCTCACTTTCCTACAAGCGTATCTGTGGAGATACCGTCGAGGTTGTAGTAGGTTTTTGCACGACACGTGCTTGCTGCTTGTGCGCACTGAAACCAATGTTAAATTGTCCAAGCATACGCTCAAGGTTTATTGCTAGGTGACTTAAATTTTCAATGGCAAGGTTAATTTGTGCCAAGCCTGACGAATTCTGCTCGGTAATTTGCTGAATAACTTCTGCATTGCGCAAAACCTCATCGCTTGCGTGGGACTGCTCCTCGCTTGCTGCTGCGAGAGAATAAATCGAACTAGCAACCTCATTCACACGACTGATAATTGCATCCATCGAATACTGCGCCCGATTTGCCGACTCCCGACTGCGTTGCACTTCGTTCATTCCTTGATTGATAGAATCAACCGCATCTTCGGTTGCTTCCTGAATATGCTGAATCATTTCGGCAATTTGCTTCGTTGCGCTTGTGGTGCGCTCGGCGAGTTTGCGGACTTCATCGGCAACAACCGCAAAGCCGCGCCCTTGCTCGCCTGCGCGAGCTGCTTCAATGGCAGCATTGAGCGCAAGCAAATTCGTTTGGTCAGCAATTTCATTAATAACTTGAATAATTTCACCAATTTGCTGGCTTTGGGTGCCTAGCTCGCGCACCGTACCAGAGGAACGCTCTACAATCGTGGCAACGGCGTTAATATCGCGCGTCGTCGCTGCGAGAATCACACCGCTTTCGGTGGCAAGCCTCCCTGCATCTTGCGCCGCAGAAGAAACATGAATTGCTTGGCGTGAGTTGTCGTTGATGCTTTGGCTCATTTGCGCGATTGCCGACACCACAGATGTTACTTCGCTCATTTGCCGGCGTGCGCCACTCGACATTTCACTGACGTTTGCCGCTATTTCTGTGCTAGCTGCCGCCGTAACGCTCACGGTTTCGTGCATTTTTTCAATGATATTGCGCACATTTTGTGCTGCCGACGTGAACCCTTCAAAGAGCGCACCCACGTCGTCCTGTTTGTCGTGGTGCAAACGCACGGTTAAGTCGCCTTTGGCAAAGCGATCCATTTCTTTGAGCATCACTTGGGTGTTTTTTGCGAGATATTCACGTTTTTGCTCGGAATCATGCACTGCCTCGTCCACTTTTTGCTGGATTCCTGCTTTCTCGGCTTGTAAATCATTAATACCTCGACGAATCTGAAAAATCATTGTATTGACGGATGTTGCCAATTCCCCAAGCTCGTCTTTGCTCAGTACGTTCGATTGTGCTGCTAAATTACCTGTTTCTACATGATGTGCCGTTTCCACAAGATTATCAATCGCGCCTTTCACATCACGAGTAATGCGCATGACAATAAGCAGTACCGCTAGCACAATAATAATCACCACAGCAAGATTTACATAGAGCTTGGTACGAAAGCCACTGATGCGCTCATAGAGCAATGTGTCGAGTTCGTCGGTGGTATGATACCAGAGCTTGTTTCCTACGCCAGAAGTCATTTTGGTAAGTTCTTCGATATCTGATTGGGCAATGCTGATGACTTCGCTTTGCACGTATTTTTCTTGTAATGTTCCTATCAAACTACGCTGTGTGCTGAGATAGACTCGTAAATTTGCATCGAGACTAGGCTTGAGATTGGCAAGAGTGTTATTGTCGTAGGCGGTAGCAAAATCTGTTTCGATGCCAACTAAGTGTGCGCTCATCAACACAAGCAAGACTTTCACATCCGCACGCTCATTCGCTGTCGCCGCGCCACGCCGAACAGCACGCTCTACCTGCAAGAGAGCTTGATAGCGCAAATCAGTAAAATCCATCATACGAATCAGCATTACATCCATCACATAATAGGTGTCGAGGTCGGGGTCGAGAATGAGATTGGATTTGTCGCCTACCCACACGATAAGAGTGCGGACATCAGCAATCAGGGCATCATGCTCGGCTTGTGATTCTTCCGAGGTCATTGTGCTTACTTTTGAAGCCAGCAAATTCCACTTCGCAATAAGATTTGCAGAACGCGCACCAATACTCAACGATTCAGCATATTTTTTATCTGCTTCCTGTAATTCCGCCAACAAGGTACGCACATTCGTTGCCGTGCGCATAAGATTGTCCTGCGCCGTTCCATCGCCAGACTGAACGCGCTCTGCATACAAGCGATGATAAGAAAATTGCCCTAAAAGACCCCGCAATGGTCGTAAATACGCTGTTCCTTCTATTTCTTTTGCCGCAAAATCAATTCCTTTTTTCGATTCTTGAATGAAAAAAAAGAGCAACACCGCAATTGGAATAGCAAAACCAGCTATAACAAGAGCAAATTTTTTGCCGATAGAGAGATAACGGAGAAACTTCATACAACAAAGGAGAAAAGTGCGTAGGAAAAAGAGGTATGAGCCGCAGACCAACAGCACATAACCGCATTATTTCTACGGCGAAAAGAAAAATAAAGAGTAGCCAACATCAAGAATGACTAAATGTGGTTTGTGTGGTATCAACAACCCAACAACGGCTTAACAATCAACAATAGCATTCGGTTCTCAAGACTCAATTTTAATGCCAAAATTGCTAACAACGAAGGAGAGACAATAATTTTCCGTACAACCTTGAGTGATAAACCTTGATTATTTTCACAGTTGCGATATATTGCACAGTGAAATTGTAGAAACATATCCGACGCAATATAAGAATTGAAACGGAAAAGCACATACTTTAGTTATGGAATTTATTGTATTTTTGTGCTGCATGGCGTGTTGGAAGACAAAAATGAACGTACTGGTACAGATAAAATCTTCACTTCATAACTACCTATTTTTCAATTACCTAACCCACAAATACTTATGTATGCAGGTATTGACATCGGCGGAACGAGCATAAAATATGGGATTGTGTCGGCGGATGGCGAAATCAAGCAGCAAGCCTCCGCACCGACCAATCCAGAATCTGGTAAAGATGCGATGATTGACCAACTGCAAAAAATTGCCAAAAAGCTCTCAAGCGAGGCAGAATCTATCGGCGTGGGTTTTCCGTCGGTAGTGAATCCAAAAGATGGCTGTGTCTATCACCCACCGAATTTGCCTGGATGGGGCATTGTCCCTTTGGTGGAGTTGCTTCAAAGCGTTGCAACTGTCCCGATTGCCATTGATAATGATGCAAACGTCGCTGCATATGCGGAAGCTGCTTTAGGTGCTGGCAAAAATGATTCGCACTTCCTCTACATCACGCTTGGAACGGGCGTTGGCGGGGGAATTATCATTGACCATCGCATTTTTACGGGCGAGCGCGGCGGCGGCGGCGAATGCGGGCATATCCTTATCAATGTTGATGCAGAACCAGTTGAAGGGAGCCAGTTGAGCTTTCGCACTGGCACACTCGAAGAGGCTATCGGGCGGCATGGATTGATTCGTATGGCAAAGCAGATTGCTGGTACGCATCCTGAATCACTCTTGCACAACGTCAAAGAATTGGACGTAAAAGACATTTCCGATGCTGCTGTGCGCAGCGATAAAGCCGCTATCGAATGCCTCCAACGCGCAGGAAAACTCCTTGGATTGGGCTTGTGTTCTATGTTGGCAATATTGGATATGCGTATTGTCGTTGTTGGTGGCGGTATTTCACAAGCCCACCCGATTTTTCTCGACACTGCCCGCGAAATGCTCAAAACACGCTCTTTATCAACGATTGCACCCGAAGCAGAAATTCGCACCGCTCGCTTTGGCTCAACGGCGGGATTAGTCGGGGCGGCGATGTTGGGGAAATTCAAACTCCTCTACACCTGAAAAAAGAACAATACTGGGTGGTATCACAATGCAGGTCATCAGTAAAAAGGGTTGGCAAGAAATGCACAGACAAGCGCATCCTCTTGCCAACCCTTTTTTATCGTGCTGCTACATTGCTCTATACTAAAAGCGGGTAAAAATTGCATTAAAAAGCGAAAAAGTGAGATGTAGTCCACCTTTGAGGTGGACTACATCTGAAGCCACAAACCTTTTTTAGTATAATCTTCCGTTAGCTTTGCGGCTTTGCAGGACGCTCCATCACCGTGCCACAGTTTTGGCAGGTGCAGTGAGCGGGAGTGCCGTAGAAACGGTCGAAAATCGGCGGCAACTGCTGAACAATATCGCTGATATACGCAAATTCTTCGTAGAGTTTCGTGCCGCACTGCTCGCAAAACCACAGAAAACCGTCCAGTTCTTGCTCTGCGCGTTTGCGTTCCATCACCAAACCAACAGTGTTTGCCACGCGGCGCGGTGAGTGCGGTGTGCGCGGCGGCAAAAGAAAAATATCACCTTCTCGAATCGGCACATCCACAATGTCCACACCGTCATGGATTTTGAGCGTCATATCGCCTTCGAGCTGATAGAAAAATTCTTCCCCTTCATTGAAATGAAAATCCTTCCGTGCATTTGGTCCACCAACGACCATGACAATAAAATCCGTGTCGTCATAAACAACGGCGTTGCCAACGGGTGGTTTCAGCAAATGCCGATGTTCGTCTATCCAAGCACGAAAATTCAGGGGTTTGAAGCTGCGTTGCTGCATAAAAATAAAAAAATAAAAAACTTTGTTGCGCTGATGTTATGGAATGGGAGAAAAACAAGTGATTAAAGTCCATAGTGGCACAGACATTCTTGTCTGTGTTTGTCGCTTGAAACCCGCACTAACACTCACAGACAAGA
>RDXM01000092.1 GCA_004292595.1 Candidatus Kapaibacterium sp.
GAAAACTCTGTGGTGTGTGGGTAATACTTGTGGATTATTTCCACATAGCCACACGTAATCCACATCGCTGTGGGTAACTTCGGAGTTATCCAGAAGTTATCCGCATTGATATTGTGAAAAAACTATTCGCCCAAAATCCAGTATTGACCAGCCTTTGAACCACTTTTTTGCACACAAAAAGAAGGAGTTTTCCACTTTTCCCCATTTATTACTGTGGATTTATGTTTAAAAAAGTTTATCTCCATAATCCACACAACACCATTTGGGGAATGAAACGAAAATAATACGACGGCAATACGGAATCTCATACCTCATCCACACGGTTTCTTTTCTGTCAAACTTCTCTTCTGTCAAACAATGAAATTATCGTAGATTGCAATTCAGGTCAAATTAACAACAAAAATCTGACCGTGTTGTATTCATGTTTCATTTCATTATCCGTTCATCTTCAAAAGACCGTATGCAGAAGCCTTTTTCGACTATGCGCACCCTTTCACCCTTTCTCGTCCTTGTTGTCTTTGCCCTTGCTTCGTCCGAAAGCGTATTTGCCCAAACGCAAGAATATATGCGGGCTATGCGTGATGAATTACAACGCTCTTTGCGGGAATTGCGTTTGCCGTCGCTAGAGAAACCGTATTATATTCAGTATCTTCTGAGCGATAATGATGCCTACACGGTGAAAGCATCGTTTGGAAGCCTGACCGAATCGCGCCAAAGCCGCGACAAACGAGCAACAGTAAGCCTTCGCGTCGGTTCTCTCCAATTTGATAATACCAACTTTTTCGACCCCGCGCTCGGTTTTTTTGGTTCGAGCGACGACGAAGAACGCTTCAAATCTCGCTCCTTGCCAAATGAACTGGACTACACCACGCTTCGCCGCGAACTCTGGCTCGCCACCGATGCTGCCTACAAGCAATCCGCAGAACTCTTTGCCAAAAAACAAGCAGCGTTGAAAAATCGTGTGCGCCTCGACACGTTGCCCGATTTCACAACGCTTGCACCCGCCACACTTGCTGATACCGTTGCTATTCCTAGCTTCGACGCGCCAGCATTTGAGAAATTAGCAATGGAGCTTTCCGCAATTTTCAAGGAATTTCCCGCGATTGCGCTTTCCTCCGTAGCAATCGAGTATGTGCCGCACCGCGATTATTTCATCAACACCGAAGGGCGCGAATACGTCCGAACCGAGCTTTTATGCGGCATTGAAATAACGGCAATCTCGCAAGCAAAAGACGGAATGCCGCTTGCGCAAGTCTATAGCACGTACAGCAAAACGCCACAAGGCTTGCCCACGCGAGATTCGCTCGTAAAAGCAACGCGGGTAATCGCTGAACGCCTTGCGGCGGCTGTTTCCGCGCCACTCTTGCCAGCGTATTCGGGACCCGTATTGTTTGAAGACCAAGCCGCAGCAGAGATATTTTTGCAAGCCTTCGCGCCAAATTGCGCCACGCAACGTGCGCCCGTCACCGAGCGTGGTATCAGCGATTCACCGCAAAATGCGGCATTTCAAAATAAAATCGGTGCGCGGGTCTTGCCAGAATTTATGTCCATTCAAGCCTTGCCAAAACTGGCAAATGCTGGCGCAACGCAGCTTATCGGCGCATATCTGATTGACGACGACGGCGTTCCTGCCGAGACGCTCCAACTTGTGAGAAATGGCTATCTGAAGGCTCTCATGTCCTCACGCGCTCCCACGCGCCGTGTAAAGCTCTCTAATGGGCATAATCGCGGCGGCGCGGCAATGTTCAGCACGATGGAAATTTCTGCCACAAAAGAGCGTACTTTGCCGAAAAACAAGCTCCGTGAGCGCATGATGCAGCTCTGCAAAGACCGCGAATTGCCTTATGGAATTATTGTGCGGAAAATTTTGAACCCGAATATCCTGATGACCACGCTCTACAACATCACCGAAGGCGATTTCCCCTTTGCCCGCACACCAGGACAAATGAGCGCGTTGGAAGTCTATAAAGTATTCCCCAACGGCAAAGAAGAACTCGTGCGCGGATGCGATGTTGCGGGCATGACGGCACAAACCTTCAAGGATATTCTCGCGCTTGGCGACCGAAAATTTGCGTACAACTGCTATGCACTGCCCGTAACGCCGTCGTTCTACTCCGGAGGCGCACAGTTCCTTGCTTCGTCGGTCATTATTCCATCGTTGTTGTTTGAAGATGTTGAAATTCGCCCGATTGAAGATGATTTCACGAAACCGCCGATTTTGCCGCATCCTTTTTTTACGAAGAAGTAAGTTTGGATTCCTTTTGCCGCATTTTGAGGTATATCCCATGAACTATCAGAATATCATCACGATTGAACCCGACAAACGAAGCGGTAAACCCTGTATTCGTGGGATGCGGATTACGGTTGCCGATATTCTCGAATACCTCGCATCGGGTATGAATATGGACGAGATTTTATCGGACTTTCCCGACCTTACTCGTGAAGATATTCAAGCGTGTTTGGCATTTGCTGCCGATAGAGAGCGTCATTCCTTGATTCATCTCGCCAAACCGTATGAAACTGCTGCTTGATGCGAATTTGCCACCGCAATCTGCTAAACGCCTTCAAGACCTCTATCCCGCATCAGAACACGTCAGAGGCGTTTCCTTACGCAATGCAGACGATACAGCCATCTGGAATTATGCCAAACGAGAAGGCTTTATCATCGTGAGCAAGGATTCAGATTTTTACGATAATTAGTGCGGGAAAGCCCACGCGCTTCAGCCGTGGGATGAAAGCACCACGATTGCAGCTTGAGCGGTCACGCCTTGCGTTGCTTTGAACGTAAGGCGTGGCGCGATATAGCGCAATCGTCATCGGGTAAATGGTTGTTCGTCGTCCAAAATTTGTATCTTTGTGCAGCTCTTTGAAAGTTGTACGACGTTGCCGTTCAAAAGCATAGCAATAGAGTTTAGGATGCTACAAGAACGGTGTAAAACAACACTTGTCGCCATCGTAACGATGGCAGTCAGCTACAATCTCATGCAAGAACCACGCTAAAATTTGTAGTCTGGCGAAACAAACAAATGGCTCGAAAACAGCCTTAGCGGTCGGGCAGACCGTGTTAGCTTGGGAGATATACAACGGCGTTAGTCGGGTAGCCCAAGAATCCCACGTGCTTTAGCCGTAGGAGTGTCAAGACCGTAGTATTCTTCTAGGGTTTCCGCCAAAAGTTATTTGGCTAAAACTTGGAAACTGCACCGTTGCTCATTTGGAGAGTGTTTTGCGTCAGAATTATCACCACATTGAGCATTTTCAAAAGGACACAAGTGTTGCCTTCTTGATTCTCGCTTGAAAGCCTTGCCGATGGATATTAATCTCTCATTCTGGAATTCCCCCGAAGGCGCGTCCTTACTGCATTCTGCAAAGGAAAAACTCTCGCTTTCCAATAACGACACCCTTCGCGCTGGAACGCTTCTGCGCAAACAGTTTTCCGCCCTCCCGCCAGAGCGCATTGCTGCTGCGCTGGAGTGCATTCTTCTCCGCGAAAAAGCTGCCCTCTTTGGCGAATGGACGCAACGCGGTTTTTTCACAAAACAATCGCTGGAACAAGCAAGTACGCCACGCATCGCCGAGCATCACGCAACGTGCTTTCGTGGGCGCAAGCATTTGGTGGAAATCTGTACTGGTCTGGGCTTCGATACAGCAGCGTTGGCGCGGGTTGTGGGGCGCATTACCACGATTGAAGCCGATGCAGAATTAGCTGCTCTGGCGCGGCATAATCTCGCGGCGCAGGGTATTCACAACGTGGAAGTGATTGAGGGACGCGCCGAAGATATTCTACCAAACATGGGCGCAAGCAGCATTGATGCGCTCTGGAGCGACCCATCACGGCGTAATCCACACGGCTGTCGCATTGAAAATCCTGATGAATACTTGCCTTCACTGGCATTTGTGCAAAAGTATGTGGAAAACCATGTGGAAAAGTATGTGGAAAACCATGTGGAAAACCATGTGGAAAACCGTGTGGAAAAGTATGTGGAAAACTGTGTGGGAAATGGTGTGAATAACCTTCAATTGCCATTTTATGCAGGAATAAAAATTGCACCCGCAGCAAACCTTACTGCGCTGCATTTGCAAGGCTGGAAGCGTGAGTGGATAGGTGCAGGCGTAGGGGGTGGACAATCTGCCGAGTGCCGCGAACAAACGCTTTGGTGGGGATTGCAGGATGATGTATTGGTGGATGGTAGAGTGTCGTTGCCAGAAATTGGCGCGATGTGGCAGCCTTCTGCGGGCGCAGCATCCCGAGCTTTCCAAGAATGTTCACCAACATCGCTTCAGGACTTGAACGATTGGTATTGCTGCGAGCCGCATCCGTGCTTGATTCGGAGCGGTTATTTGGCAGAATTTTTTCGGGAGCGCGGCATTGCCATGCTGGATAAACACATTGCTTATGGGATTTCACCCCAGAAGCCCGAAGCAAGCCTTTGGTATCAAACATTTCGTATTCTCGAAGCATTTTCTTTTCACCGAGCGCGTTTGAAAGAGCGCGTCCTTGCTCGCGGTTGGGGAAAAAGTGTGGAAATCAAAAAACGTGGCTTTCCCGAAACGCCCGATGAAATCCGGAAATGGCTCAAACTTCCGCAGCAGGGTACAGGCGGTGTGGTGATTATCGCAAGGATTGGTGCGGGTGCAAGCAATGAGCATCTTGTCATGCTTGCCGAGAGATTACGGTAAAAAGACTACGGTAAAAAGACTACGGTAAAAAGACTACGGTAAAAAGACTACGGTAAAGAAATGACGGTAAACTGTATGGCGCGGTACAGGAGAGCTTCGTGAATCGTGCATTCTTCGCTCAAAAAATAGCTACTTATCGCACCACCACAAGCGGCGCAACCTGTGTTCTGCTCCGGCTTTTCACGCGCACGAAGTATGTGCCGCTTGCAAGAATTTCTGTGTTGAAAAGCTCTTGATTGCTTCCTTTGCGGCGCGGTACGTTCTCCAGCACCTGCGCGACGCTTTGCCCCAGCATATTCATTATTTCTATCGAAACACTTTCATCGTTTGGCAAAGAATACGAGAGAAAGACGAGATTTTGTGCGGGATTAGGGAAAACACGCACTGCCTGAACTGTGTTTGTATCGCCGCGCAAGAGAGCTTTTACCTCTGCGATTGTTTGACCGATTGTGAGAGAAAAACTCACCGTCGTCGAAGAATTTTTTGCAAGCGCAATCGGACCCGCGCCAATAACTGCGCACACATCGCCCTCTTTGCGCGTCGGTACGATGCCGCTTGCCAGCGAGGTATATTTTGCCGAGCGTGTGAAAAAGTCTGGCGTTGGTGCGTTGGCGGTGGTGTCGAAAAAGACCATTGGGTAAAAATTAGTTTTCTCGCCCGAAAGCATTTGCAGCGCAATGACGGGCAAGCATGGAGATTGTCCCGTCGGAGAAGAATTTCCCAACGCCCGCACAAAACCTGCCTTCAGCGTGTCATCCCAGAAAACCTCGTTTCTGCTTGCATCTGTCCCAATATCCCAATCGAAAAACATTCCGACAAAGAGCTTCGAGAAATCGCGCTCGGAAGTATTGGTAATCTTAAAACTATGCAGAAGCGAGTTTTGCTGAAGCGGATTGCGGTATTGAAACACTTGCTGCTCCACGCTTACGCCTGCATCGGTCGCGCCATTGCGGTCTTGGAAGCTGCTTTTGGCGATAAGCGAGGAGGAATCGGGTGCGGCAACAAGGCGCACGAGCGAGCTTGGCAGAAAAGAGCGCTCGCGCTCGAAAGAATTTATCCGCACTGACGTGGAAACACTGTCCGTGCCGCTTGCCACCATAATTCCGCCATCATAAATCAAACTTTCTGCGGGACAGGGCTTGTAGGCAACGCCGTCGCCTTGTGTGCGGCGCGGGTATTCGTTATAGCCCAAACGCCCCGTCGTTCCTACGCTTGCGACGATATTATTCAGGCGCATCGTTGCATATGATTGATTGGCGACCAGCACAAAACCATCGCGCCCAAGCAACGCGCCGCTTTGCGAGCGAAAACTGAAGATGAGCGGAATCTCGAAATTCTCCAGCAATGTCCGTGTGAGGCGAAAGCTAAAGCTCGCCGCACCGCGCCGAATCTCGCTTGCAGCAAAGGTAGGAAGCTGTTTGCGGAGGTCGTCCCAAAAGGGCAGAAAACGACTCGTGTCGGGAATGGTGCTGCGCATTTCCACAATGCCACGTTCCACCGCGCCCAAACCCGCACGAATGCTAAGGTTTATCTGAATGCGCTCGCCAGATTCCAACACACCGTTATTATTTTCATCGCTGACGGTGTAGCTTTCGAGCGCGAGGGACGGTATCGTTGGCGATTGCACCGCTCGCAGCATATTCAAGCGTCCTGTGCCGAGCAAGCCCGCTAGTTCGCCCAGAAGCGCGTCGTTGGTGTCTGCGCTGGACTTCAGGAGTTGTGCGATGTGCGGAGCGGTCATGCGTGGATAGCGCAACTTCACGAGTGCCGCCGCCGCCGTTACTTGCGGAGCCGCCATTGATGTTCCGCTTAAAACGCCGTAGCGATTATCTACGAATGTGGCGTAAATACCGCTTCCGGGTGCGGAAATACCGACAGTGGGATAAAAATTGCTCGAAAAGCTGCGCGAATCGTCGCTGTTCAGCCAACCAACGCTCAGAATATCTGGATATGACGACGGAAACATAGGAATAAACCGACCGTCGTTGCCCGCGCTCACCACCACAAGTGCGCCCATACGCTGGGCAAGCGCGATGGTTTCCTGCTCGGCAAAGGAACGCGCCGACGCGCTGCCCCAACTGCAATTTATTACCTGTGCGCCCATTGTTGCGGCATAGAGAACGCCCCGTGCGCCGTTGTAAATGGTTTGACTGCCGCTATTTGTGCCGCATTTCACCAAGAGCAGACGAAAGCGCGAACTCAGCCCCACTGCGCCCGCTACGCCGATGTTGTTGTTGGTAACTGCGCCCAAAATCCCCGCAACGTGCGTTCCGTGCGAGTTTTCGGTGAGCAAGGGGTCGTTGTCTTCGGTAAAGCTGTCTGTGCCAGCAATATCCCAGCCGCGCCAATCGTCAATTTTGCCATTACGGTCGTCGTCCACGCCATTGGTGCGGCGGTCTCTACCCAAGGCATCCATGCCGCTTTCGCCCTGATTGATAAAAATAACATCGCGCAAATCTTCATGGTTGTAATCAAAGCCTGTATCTACAACGCCAACAATGATGCGGCTTGTATCGGATTGCGGCAATGCTGACTGCACTGCGCTCCATGCCTCGAAAGCCCGAATACGCGGTAAATGCTGCTGTGCGCCGACAAGCGGGTCGTTGCTTGTGCTGTCTGCTTTGCGCTGGGGAGCGCATTCGGCAATTTCAACGTCGGGCAAGGCTTCGAGCTTTGCCGCCAGCATTGGTGCAATGTCTGCGCGTTGCGCGTCCAGCAAATGCACTTCGCACCAGCGTCCCATTCCGTGCAGATAGCGCGTGGAAAGCTCGTGCAGAACTGGATAAGGATTTTGTTCGCCAATGGTCTCAAATACGTGTTTTTGCAGGCGTTCTTCGGCAGCGCGGTAGCTGGCATCGTCCACGTAGGGCTTGGTGTCGTGCTTGCCCAAAACGCCAGAAAGCGCATCAATGCTGCCTTTGCGGGCGTGAGTGCGCCAGGCTTGCAGCATTGGAGATTGCTCACGGAATTTGACGTAGAGAATATGCGCATGGGCAAATGGTTGTTTCTGTGCGAGTATTGGCGGGACGTTCAGGTATTGTGCAATGGTGAATGCAAGGAGAAACACAAGAAAAATGCGGGATTTCAGGAAATACAACATAAGTGCCGGGATGAAAAAAGTGAAGGCGCAACACGGTGATGACAATCTGATGAGGGACGCAGATGAAGATGATTGGATGGATGAAGATGATAGAATGAATCGTCTGTACCCTTGATATTTTCTACTCTTGCATCATTGTTATCCGCTCAATCATCTTCATCTGCGTTCAAAAATCATGGAATTTTTGAGGCAAAATGCTTATACATTGCCGCAAAGATGTGGTAGTTGTGGCAATCACGCATCCAGAAGAATTTCCGTGCGCTCGCGGGCAGAAACGTAGAGCGAATCAATTATCCGCATACGGTGGACAGCTTCGGCAGCCGTTGATGCAATCGGGACAATTCCTTGCACGGCATTGACAAAATGCTGCAATTCATTTTGATAAGATTTCTGGTACAAGCTCGCTTTGGAGCGGGTTGCATCGGGTGTTTCGGTGCTGATAAATTCATTTCCTTGACGGCGAATAATTTTCAGCGGATTCACGTACGCGCTGCCTTTTTCGCCGAAGAAGTTGCAGTAATACAGCTCTTCGGGGCGTTGGAGCGTCCAGCTTGTTTCAAAAATTGCGACCGTATCATCAGCAAAATTGAGAAAGCCCGTTACGAAATCTTCCACGTTTTTTGTTTGATGCTTTTGCATGACAGCCCGCACAGAATGGACTTTTGGGAAGCCCGTCAGCCAGAGCATGAGGTCAATGAGAACAATGCCTAAATCCAGCATCACGCCGCCGCCCGAAATATCTGCCTGCGCAAGCCATTTCTGCTCGCTGGAGCGTTGCTTGAGCCAGCCAGATTTGATGTATTGAAACTTGCCCAATTCCCCGCGCTCAATAATGCTTTTGAGCGTGATGGTATCGGGGCGAAAGCGGTGATTCATTGCCACCATGACCTTGCGCCCAAGCCGTGTGGCGGTTTCGTCAATCATCGCGGCTTCCTGCCATGAGCGGGCGAGCGGCTTTTCGATGAGCGCGTCTTTGCCTGCTTCCAAGCATTGCACCGCGACTTCGTAGTGAGAACCAGTGCTGGTGCAAATATCAACGGCATCAATGCCATCAATCTTCAGAAGATCGCCGACATTGGTGCAAAAGTGCTTCACGCCGTACTTTTCCGCCAGCATTTTCGCCGTTGTTTTGTTGCGGTCGCAAATAGCCACAACCTCCGCGCCTGCAAGTTTCGATAAAATTGGCAAATGGATACTTTGCCCGATATTTCCTGCACCAATAAGCGCAATGCCTGTTTTTTTCATACTACTTTTTCTAAAAAAATCCTCAAAATGATGCTGCAAAATTTATGCTTCTGTGCCGCTTCAATACTTGCGCTTGTACGTTTTGCATTCCTCTTACGGCAACGTATGCACACGAACAAAAATTTTACAAAAATAGAGAAAAATACGGGAGAGAAAAATACTTGTTTGCACGAGGCGAAACAGTTAGATTGCGGGGCGAAAAATCGTATAAAAAATCGCATTTAACTCATTTTTTTCATGGTTTTGTTTGAGAGCGCGGAGCTTGCTATGACCTTACCAAACGACGACATTATCCTTGAGCTTTTGCCAGAATTTGTTCTGGACTGGCAACGGCAATTAGAGGCAGAATTTCACGAAATCCTTGACAAAAAAGACGAACAACGGCTCTACCGCTTGGGTCATACCTTGAAAGGTTCGTGTTTGCAATTTGGCTTGGAAGAACCTGCAAAAATCGGTATTACCCTCATGGAGCATTCCAAAGTGCAGGACTGGGACGCGGCTCGTGCCATGTACGACCCCATTCGTGGCTACTTTGAAGAAGCAAAAACGTTGCTCAAAGCAAAAGGGCTGATGTAAAGGATGAAGTATGAAATCTGAGGGATGAAGCTGGAAGGTGCGTAAAAACAGGCTTTTGCTTTATCTGCATCCGTAATGAATGATGACCAAATGTAAATTTTGAACGAATATGATTTCTTCTCATGCAATCGTTGAAAGCTCTGAAATAGGCGCGAATACTCGCATTCAAGAGTTTGCCGTTGTTCGTGCTGGGGCAAAAATAGGCGCGAATGTCGTCATTCATCCGCACGTCGTCATTGGCGATGGTGTGGAAATTGGCGATGGTGTGGAAGTGTTTCCGGGTGCTGTAGTCGGCAAAGAACCCAAAGGCGCGGGCGCACTGTCCAGAACACCAGTCTTTGAGCGGCTTGTACGGATTGGCAATAATTCTTCGATTGGTCCTCATGCCGTGATTTACTACGATGTCCGCATTGGCGAAAATTCACTCATCGGCGACGGCGCGTCTATTCGTGAGCAATGCACGATTGGCAACAAAACCGTGATTGGACGGCAAGTGACGATTAACTACAACGTCCGCATCGGCAATGGTGTGAAAATTATGGATAATTCGTGGATGGCAGGAAATATGGACATCCGCGACGGCGCGTTTATTTCGGGCGGCGTGTTTACCTCGAATGATAACGAAATCGGCAAGCACGGATACAGCGATGCTCACGTGCTGGGACCGATTATCGAAGAAGGCGCGATGATTGGCGTTGGCGCGAAACTGCTGCCAAATATTGTGATTGGCAAAAACGCCGTTGTGGGCGCGGGTTCGGTTGTTACGAAGAGCGTGGAAGCGGAAACGGTTGTGATGGGCATTCCGGCGAAGTTTGTTCGTAAAATCTCGTAAAACCTTCTACACTTTCAAGAATTATCCTTTCCTGAATTCCTCATTTTCCCTACCATGAAAACGTCTCTTGCCGATTGCCGCATTATTGACCTCCCAAAAATCTCCGACCCCAGAGGAAATCTCACTTTCATCGAAGGCGAAGGGCGGCATATTCCCTTTGACATCAAGCGGGCGTATTGGATTTACGACGTGCCAGGCGGCGAAAAGCGGGGCGGTCATGCGTACAAGGAATTGCACGAATTCATTATCGCGCTCTCAGGCAGTTTCGATGTTGTTTTGGATGATGGCAACGAGCGCAAAGTTTTTTCGCTCAATCGCTCGTATTTTGGGCTGTACGTGCCGAATATGGTCTGGCGGCAATTGGAAAACTTCTCGACCAATGGCGTTACGCTTATTCTCGCTTCAACGGCGTACAACCCTGATGATTACATCCGCGACTACGAACAGTTTACCAAAGAAAAAAGCTGGCACAGCCGATGAAGGTCATAAGTGCTAAGTATTGAGTGTTGAATGCTTCGTGCATAATTCTTAAAAACCTATCACTTAAAACTTATCACTCAACACTGAATACAATGAGCTATCGCACATCCACCATTCGTGATTGTAAAATCTTCGACTTGCCGCGTATTTACTACCGCGAGGGCAATCTTACGCCTATTGAAGGCGCAGCAGATATTCCCTTCGACATCAAGCGCACCTTTTACATTTACGACATTCCAGGCGGCGAAAACAGAGGCGCACACGCCCATATCGAATGTGAACAGTTTGTGGTGTGCATCATGGGCAGTTTTGATGTGGCAGTGGATGACGGCTACAGCCGCGATACCATCCATTTGAACCGCTCCTACAAGGGTTTGTACATTCCGCCGATGATTTGGGCTTCAGAAATCAACTTCTCTTCAGGCTCAATTTGCCTCGTCTTTGCCTCCGACACCTACAAGGAAAGCGACTATTTCCGCGATTACACAAAGTTTTCCGCCGCCGTCAAAGAACGCGATTTGTGATGGGTGTGCGATTTGCAATTTGTAAAATGTACGTTCTTTTTTTATCTTTGCACCTTCACAGTGAATTTTACTTTTCTACTCTCTTAACGTATTTATTCAAAAAGGATTAGTCCATGTTGTACGAAGCGTTTGGCAAGCTCCACGCAATTTTTCCGGAGATGCAAGTAACCGAGAAATTCCGCAAGCGTGAATTTGTGTTGGAAATCGAAGACGGTAATTATCCGCAGCACGTAAAATTTCAGTTTACTCAGGATAAATGCTCTGCGCTGGAATCCTTCAGCAAAGGCGATAAAGTAAAGCTCGTCTTTGGTTTATCGGGGCGTGAATCAACAAACCGCGACGGAAACTTGGTCTATTACACCAATCTTTCGGCATGGAAATTAGAGCGCATTGACGAAGGTGGCGGCTCTGCACCCCAGCAATCACGCCGCACTGCCGCTCCGCAATCTGCTCCTGCAAGCAACAATGCTGCTGAAGATGACGATATTCCGTTCTAAACTGACATTTCAAATTTCCTCGTTGAAATAATGACCATTGCAAGGAAGCCCTACAAACAAGGTTTTGTGCGGCTTCCTTTTTTTATTGACCAATTTTGAACCACGCATGATTTTCCACCAACATTATTCCCTGAAGCCGCATAATTCCTTTGGTTTGGAGGTGTTTGCCGAACAGTTTGTGAGCATTTCGAGTGAAGAAGAATTGCGCGAAGTATTTCGCTCCAAACAGAGCGCAACACCAGTTTTTGTGCTAGGTGGCGGTAGCAACGTTCTCTTCACACAAAACGTCCAAGGTCTCGTCTGCAAAATTGCGCTCAAAGGAACGCGCGTTGTCCGTGAGACCGCAGAAACACTGGAGCTAGAGTGTGCGGCGGGCGAAGTTTGGGATGATATTGTGCGCTATGCGGTGGCACAGAACTGGGGCGGCATTGAGAATTTATCGCTTATTCCGGGCAGTATTGGTGCGGCTCCGGTGCAGAATATCGGTGCATATGGCGTAGAATTGAAAGATGTACTCGTCTCTGTGCAAGGAATGATGCGAGATACAGGCGAAATGCACACCCTGACGCAGGAAGAATGCGCCTTTGGCTACCGCGATAGTATTTTCAAACGCGAACTCAAAAACAAATGTGTCATCACCTCAGTAACGATGCGCCTTCGCAAGAATCCGACCGCAAACGACTTGCATACAAGTTATGGCGCGATTCGAGAAGAACTCACAAAACTCTTCCCCGAAACACCGCATGAATCCTACACCGTGCATCATGTAAGCGAGGCAGTACGCAGTATTCGTCGTTCTAAACTGCCCGACCCCGCCGTTTTGGGCAATGCTGGCAGTTTTTTCAAGAACCCCGAAGTTTCCCGCGAAGTGTACGAGCGTTTGTACGCGGAATATCCCGCAATGCCAGTATTTATGCTGGATTCAGGCTTGGTAAAAATTCCTGCTGCTTGGCTCATTGAGCAAACAGGCTGGAAAGGGCGCAGAGACGGCGATGCAGGAATGCACACGCAGCAAGCATTGGTGCTAGTGAACTATGGCAAGGCGACGGGACAAGATTTGGTACGGCTTTCAGAGCGTGTTCGTGCAGATGTTTTTGCGAAATTTTCTCTTCAGCTTGAAACGGAAGTGAATATTCTTTGAACAACGCTCATGCTTTCTCAATGCCCATGATACGGTTCATCGCCATCAAAATCGTAGCGATAAATGTCGTTGATGTCTTTATCGGGATGCAAAAGTACCATTTCGTTGAGCAAGCCTGTGTGCAAATCGTACACCCAGCCGTGAATGTAGGGAAAATGCTCATTGCGCCACGCTTTTTGCACAATGGAGGTTTCTGCGACGTTGCGGCATTGTTCAATAACATTGAGTTCTACCAAACGGCGGAAGCGTAACTGTTCATCGCCGATTGCCTCTAATTCCGCCGCGTGATAGCGATACACATCTTTAATGTAGCGAAGCCATTTATTAAGCAAGCCTAAGTTCTTGTGCGACATGGCATTCCACACACCGCCGCAGCCGTAATGCCCGCAAACAATGATGTGTTTAATGTGCAGATTCTCCACCGCATACTGCAAAACGCCAAGAAAATTGAAATCCGTATGCACCACAACATTCGCAATATTGCGGTGGACAAACATATCGCCTTGCTCAGTTCCCGTAATATCCGTTGGCGGAACGCGACTATCGGCGCAGCCAATCCACAGAAATTCTGGCTTCTGTTCGGGATATGTGCGCTCAAAATAATCAGGCTTCACGGCAAGTTTTTCCTCTACCCATGCGCGATTGGACAACAGCAGTTTTTTGTACGATTCCATGATTTTTCTCCTTGAAGATAAAGATGTGAGCATCAAATGAAACATACCTGACGTGCGCAATATACCACAATTTGCAATTTGCAATGTTCCTTTTGCCTACTGCGTTCGTACAAAGAAAAACAATGCGACCATAATTCCAGCCGCCGCAATCACCAGAGCTGGCTCTACGACTTGCTTCCAGAAGTTTGGCGGCACCTCTGGCACATTTGCTTGCGTGAAGGCATATTGCTTGTTTTCAAGATTTGCCACAAAGCGGCGCGAAATGGTGTCGCGTGAGATTTCGCTCAGGCTTTGCAATTCTTGAATTGTGCCATATTTTGTTTCCAAATGTGCGTGAACGGTGCATGAAATCTCGCGTTGTAGCAAATCAACATTGCTCTGGCAAGTAGCGTAGCGCGTTGCAGCCTCTTCCATGCGCAAATGCAAGCAGTAATGCGGTGTGGCGGAATCGCTCATGCGATACCGCTTTTTGCGCGGGAGTTGTGAGAATAGTGCTTGTTCTAGCATCCATGCGGCTTCGTGGCTGTTGGAGCGCAGACGAAGTGTATCGCGGACGGCTGAGGAATCCGATACTTGCTGGATGAGATAGGCAGGAAAAAGCGGCGAGCGCAGTTGCTTGATGATTTGTAGCGCAATATTTTTGCTGATGAGACTATCCAAAATTTCCAGATTGCGCTTCGGTAGTGCTGTTGCGGTGCGCTCTTGGGCGAAAAGAGGTATGCCGCAATGAAGAACTATTGCGCAAAAAATGACCGCCCATTTCCACGTTTCAGCCTTCATATTTCAGCCCTCCACCTTTCTTATTTACTCGTGTTCAAGCCTTTTTGACCAATATCGGTGCGATAGGTTTTTCCGCGAAAATGTATCTTGGAAACCGCTTCATAGCTTGCTGTGATAGCTTCTTGCAAATTCTCACCTCGCGCCGTTACGCCCAGCACACGCCCGCCGTTGGTGGTGAGTTTATCCTTGCCAGATTCATGGTGCAATGCTGTTCCTGCATGGAAAACAACCGCGCCTGTGGCTTCCGCATCAGCTATACCCATGATTTCATCGCCCTTGCGGACTTCTCCTGGATAACCACCCGCCGCCAAGACCACGCAACACGCCACGCCACGCGCCACATTCCGCACTGCGCTTGGGTCGAGATTGCCCAATGCCGCGCTGTGCAAGAGTTTCGTGAGGTCGCCGTCGAACACACTACAAATAACTTGCGTTTCGGGGTCGCCAAAACGGGCGTTAAATTCCACCACGCGCGGATTTCCTTCGGCATCAATCATCAAACCCGCGTACAAGCAGCCGACAAACGGCATTCCTTCCTGCTTCATTGCTGCCAGCACGGGCGCAATGACGCGCTCTTCGGTGCGGCGCAAAATATCGGGCGTTACAAGCGGCGCAGGAGCGTACGCGCCCATTCCACCCGTGTTTTCGCCCGTGTCGCCCTCGCCAATGCGCTTGTGGTCTTGCGCCGAGGCGAGCGTGAGAAAGCGTTCTCCGTCAGAAATGGCGAAAAGAGAGGCTTCCTCGCCGTGCATAAACTCTTCGACAACGATATTATGCCCTGCCGCACCAAATTTTCCATCAAACATTCCATCAAGCGCGGTGAGTGCTTCGCGGTGCGTTGTGGCAACGCTCACGCCCTTGCCCGCCGCCAAACCATCAGCTTTAATCACGACGGGAAGCGCATGATTGGCAACATACTCACGCGCCGCCGCGTGTTCCTGTACGGAAAAACTACGGTACTGCGCCGTCGGAATGCCGTGCTTCTGCATAAAATCTTTGGCAAATTTTTTGGAGGATTCCAACTGCGCCGCCAAGCGCGATGGTCCAAACACCGCGATATTCCGTGCGCGGAGGTCGTCTGCCAAGCCAGAAGCGAGCGGGGCTTCGGGACCGATTATCACCACATCAATCGCTGCCATTTCGCAAAATTCACACACTTCCGCATGGTGATTGGCGTTCAAGGCTTTTTCGCCAAGATGCGCTGCGTGGGCAAATTGAAAAATTCCTGGATTGCCAGGAGCCGCGTAGATTCTCGTGTCTGGGCTTTCTGCGCATTTGCGGGCAAGCGCGTGTTCGCGTCCGCCAGAGCCGATAAGAAGGATGTTCATGGAAGAATAATGAGGTTGTTTTCTGGGAAGCCCGTTCTACCGCTCACGAAACGGTAGGACGGGAAGAGTGCCTTTATAATTCAATCGTGAATGGCTCATTGAGCGCGGGTGCTTGCTCGCCCAAGTGAATACCACTGGTGTTACCTGCAAGCGGCATAAAATCTGCATCCGTGAAGCCAATGAATGGCTGGTGAGCCTCCGCTGCGGCTTGCAGCACGTCGGCTTCGTCGAGTTTGAAGAAATTCAGCAAGCCTTGTAGGTTATTGGTCAATTTACCCAAACGCTGCACACTTTGGCGTATTTGCTGGATGGACGCGCCTGATTCCGCCGAAATTTTCTGCACGGTTTGAATTGTCCGCACGATATTTCCGCTCATGGAGGCTTGCTGTTCGCTTGCTGCGGCGATATTTTCTACGACTTTCGCAACATTTTCGGTGCGGTCAATGATGCGGTGCAGCGCAGAGCCAGCGTCTTGTGTGATGCTTTGTCCGCGCTCGACGCGGTCTTTTCCCGCTTTCATGGCTTTAATCGCACTGCCTGTGTCGGATTGAATGCGGTCAATCATAATGGTAATCTGCTTTGTGGCTTGCTGTGTGCGCTCTGCCAAAAAGCGTACTTCGTCGGCAACGACCGCAAAGCCGCGTCCTTGCTCGCCTGCGCGGGCGGCTTCGATAGCGGCGTTCAATGCGAGAAGGTTTGTTTGGTCGGCAATTCCTTCAATCACCTGCGCAATTTTCCCAATTTCCTTGCTGCTTTTGCCAAGTTCAGAAATCACGCTGGCAGAATGCGAGACCGCCTCGCCAATCACGCTCATTTCGCGTATCATTTCCTCCACAATCGTTTCGCTCTGTGCCGCATCATTGCTTGCACCAGAGGCATCGTGCGCAGCCATGACGGTTTTGCGGGAATTGTCGTGAATCGTGCTGTTTATTTCACCAACGGTCAGGGTGGCAGCCTCCATTTGGTCGGCTTGTTGGGATAATCCTTGAATAAGATGCTGCACTTGTTGTGTAATTTCAGTATTCGCTGTCGCAGTATTTTCGGCGGCATCGGCAACTTTGTCCACCATGAGGCGAATGTTGCTCACAGCAGCATTGAAGCCGTCGTAGAGCTTGCCAATGTCGTCATTGCTGGTAACAGTGAGCTTCACGGTCAGGTTTCCGTTGGAAAATTCCTCCATGCTATGCAAAATGGTTTCAACACTTGCCGACAAGCGTTGTTTTTCTTCGCTAATTTGCCGTACAGCCGCATCCACCTTCGCTTGGACGCTCGCTTTTTCCTCGCGCAATTCCGCGATATACGACTGAATATGCGTCGTCATTTGTTGAAAAGAAACTGCCAAATCTTCGATTTCATCGTTACTTTTCACGTCATCCAAGCGCACCGTGAAGTCTCCCTGAGCAACGGCGCGGGCTGCACGACGCAAGGTGTTCACGGGCTTGGTGATAATGCGTGAGAGCAGCAGCGCGATTCCGATGCTCAAAATAATCGTTAGCACAATAGCTATGCCTGAAAACGCAAGATATGATGCGGCTTTGGAGGATTTTTCTCTCGCCATTTCTTTCAAAATCGGACGCACCGCTTTGACGTTTTCTTTGAACGTAGCACGGTTTTTTTCCACTACTTTTGCAAGCATGGAAAGCTGTTCGGACTGCAAACGACATTCCTCGACGATGCGGATAAACTCTTGCTGCGAAGCGGGGTCTGGGCTGACAAGTCGTGCTTTTGTTTCGACAAAATTCAGCGTTGCATCAAATTCCTTTTGCGCTTTTTGGATTTTCCGTCCCATAAATGCTGCTTCTGCATATTCGCGGAGCTTGCTACGGCAGAGCTGCATCGTAAAAAAAAGCTCGTCGGCTTCTGCGCCAGAAGTGAGTTTTTCTGCGGCTTTCAGACGGGAATTGACCTCGCCTAAAATTCCCAGCGTGTCGTTTAAGCCAATGGTGCGCGAAAGAAATACCGTAGAATCGAAACTTTGTTTGTAGTTTGCAAGCACGATATTAAGCCGCTCGGCAGTTGGTTCGTCACGAAATAAGCGCACTAATGAATCGCACGCAGCGACGGCAGAATCAACGCGCAAGGCGTATTTCGTTTGGCGAAAGGTAACAAAATCCAAGTCGCTTTGGCGCGATTGTAAAAAGCTAATTTCAATCAATCGCACATTCTCGCGCTCGTCCAACGCGCGGTTGGAAAGCAGCGCAAACCCGCTCAGAAGCATAGTAAACAATAGCAACACGCCCGCCATTCCAAGAAGTTTGCGTGAAAGTGTCCAGCGAAATTTCATAAAATTGCCCCGAAAACGTCGGTAAGGAAAATCGTAATAACTCAAGTATTCATTTCTTTTCACCCTACGGCAAATTACGATGAAAACATCTCAATTTCAAGCATTTATGCGCATCATTGGTCAATTACCTTTCAAGGATTTTTTTATGCGAAAAGACCTGATACAATGCGGCGTTGGCGCACTTCTCGTGAGTCTGTTTTTGTGCGGAGTCTGCGAAAACACGTTTGCGCAAACCGCGCCACATCACTTGGATTCGCTGCATTCCACGCGCCTTTCCATCAATAAAACCGCAATGCTGACGCTCGGCGCGTGGGCGGTCGGGAATATGGCACTCAACGGTGCGCTCATGCTGCAATCCTCACAAAACCTTGCTTCGGGAAATGAAGCTGCCAAAGTGCCGTTTTATTTTCAGCAAATGAATGTGTTCTGGAATGTAATAAATCTTGGCTTGGCAGCAGGTGGATACTGGGGTTCGCTCTCCGAGCCTGCTCGTGCGGTCTCGCTTGTGGACGCGCTCGAAAAACAGGCTTCGATTGAGCGCATTTTGCTTTTTAATGCTGGACTCGACTGCGCCTATCTCGCTGCCGCCGCATGGATGCTGGAACGCAGCAAAACCGACCCAGAGCGGCAAGGCTTATGGCAAGGCTACGGGCAATCACTTCTGCTGCAAGGCGCATTCTTGCTGGTCTTTGACGTTGCCGTTTTTGCGATTCAGCATACTGCGACCGAGCCGCTTGTGCGGAAAGTGCTGGAGAGTGTGCAGCTTGCACCCGTGAGTGTTGGTGCGGCTTCGGGGACAAATCAAGGAGTGCAGACAGGATTTCAGTTCGGTGTGCGCGTGAAAATTGAGTAAATGTAGCAAATAATTGAGCAGATAATTCCAATTCCACCACGCACCCAAAAAGGCAGATTATGTGCGGTCGCTACACCATGTTCATGAAACCAGAGGAGATAAAACGCCGCTTCAAAGCGCAGATGTCTCCCGACGTTCTGGAAAAACTCCGCCAGCCCAGATATAATCTTGCTCCCACGCAAGATATTCCCACCATTACGAAAAGCCTGAGCGCGAGTGCTGATAACGCAAGCACTGATGCGGCACTGACGCAGGAATGTACGATGATGCGCTGGGGGCTGATTCCATCGTGGGCGAACGATGCGAGTATTGGTGCAAAACTCATCAATGCTCGTGCGGAAACGTTATTGGAAAAACCTTCCTTCCGAAATGCCGTGCGGTCGCGTCGTTGCTTGATTCTGGCAAATGGCTTTTACGAATGGCACGCTCTCTCGCCCAAGCACAAACAGCCAATGTACGTGCGTCTGCGCTCGAACGCGCCCTTCGCGCTTGCGGGACTTTGGGACGACTGGAACAATCCTGAAACACAAGCAACCGTGCGCTCGTGCAGCATTATCACCACAACGCCGAATGCTGTTTTGGCGCAATTTCATCACCGCATGGCGGTTATTCTTTCGCCCAACGACGAAGCCGCGTGGCTAGACGAATCCTTGCCAATCGCAGATGTGATGCGGCTTTTGCACCCTTATCCCGCAGAGGAAATGGAGGCTTTTCCTGTGTCCGAGCGCGTGAATAGCTTCCGCGATGACGACGCGGGCTTGATTGAAAAAGTTGAGCCGCTTCGGTTCGATACCCCGAAAATACATCCAGCAGACGCGCAGCAAAGCCTTTTTTGAACGGAACTCACGCACGGAAAAAAACGACAAATTGTGGAAAACTCTGTGGAAAACAAGAGTAATTCACAATAAAATGTGGAAAACCGTGTTATCGCCCCGTCAAATCATGGATTTTCTGCACCCGCCCCGCATGGCGACCGCCTTCAAAGGGCGTTTCTAAAAAGGTGCGCACAATGGCTTTTGCTGCGTCGAAGGAAACAAGCCGCTCACCGACCGTTACGACGTTTGCGTTGTTGTGCTGCCGCGCAAGGCTCGCCATTTCTTCGGTGAGGCAGTTTGCCGCTCGCACCCCGCTTACTTTGTTTGCCGTTATCGAAACACCAATCCCGCTTCCGCAGACTAACACCCCAAACTCCGCATCATTGCTTGCTACTTCGCGGGCGACGGTTGCCGCGAAATCGGGATAATCAACCGAATCCAGCGAGTGCGTTCCTACGTCGTGAACGTCGTGGTGTAAATCAGTCAAATACTGCTTCAGTTCTTGCTTGTAGCGAAATCCTGCGTGGTCTGAGCCGAGAGAAATTTTCATGGTGTGGTTGGTTTTGAAAATGGAAATTGTTCAAATCTTTCCGTGCGAGAGCCTTTCCGTGAAACCCGTTCTACCGTTCAGAAACGGTAGGACGGGAAGAGCGAGATTTTCAGCCTTCATATTTCAGCCCTCATCCTTTTCTTACGGCTTCGTCGCTTGCGAAGAGATATTCAGCAGTATGCCGAGTGCGGCAGCCGAGAAAAGAATCGCCGTGCCGCCGTAGGAAATAAAGGGAAGTGGCAAACCTGTTGTTGGCAGAAGCCCTGTTGTTACGCCCATACTGATAAGCGCGTAGAGCGCGAAGACAGTCGTGATGCCGCCTGCAAGGAAGCGTCCGAAATCGTCGGGCGCAGTGCGGGCGGTGATGTAGCCGCGCCAAAGAATAATCGCAAACGCGAAAATAATTGCCACAACGCCGACAAAACCGTATTCTTCGCCGATAATGGAGAAAATAAAATCGCCGTAGGATTCTGGCAAAAACCAATCCCGTTGCCGACTTTGACCAGGTCCCAGCCCAAACACGCCGCCATTGCCAAAAGCGAGAATTGCTTGATACAATTGATAATTTTTGGGCGAAATGGATTCCACGTGAATAATCGAAGAAAGCTGTTCCCAAAATACGTCCAAACGCTTCATGCGATACGGCGCAGAAACCGCATATGCGCCGCCTCCCAAGATACCTGCGGCAAACATCGCAAGCAAATATCCCACGTGCGCATTGCCGATAAACACCAAAATAATTCCCGAAAGAAAAACAACGGCGGCAGTAGAGAAATTCGGCTGCGCAGCGATAAACGCGGCGACAATCAGAATCCAAAACATCATCGGCAGAAAAGCGCGTTGGAAGTCCTTGATGTAGGCGTTCTTCTCCGCCAGCATCCGCGACAAATGCAGCACGAGCGCGAATTTTGCTAATTCCGACGGCTGAAAACTGAGCGGTCCGTAGCCTAGCCACCGCTTCGCGCCTTTGATTGTCGTTCCTGCAACCAGCACAAACGCAAGGCAGACGAGCGCGAAAATCATCAGCGTTTTGCTGTGTTTTTGCAGCCAATGGTAATCAATTTTCGCAAAGACGATAATCACGCAAAAGGAAAGCAGAACATTGAACAGATGTCGCGTGAAGAGGCGTTCGGGCGAACCAAATTTTATATCCGCAAAATACGCACTCGCGCTGTACACAAACGCCACGCTGAAAAGCATCAGCGCAGAAACCGATAAAAACAAGAGCCAGTCGATGTGCGTCCGCTTCAAAGCAGTGTGCTTGAGCGTTGCGACGAATGTTTGTGCGGCAGAGGGCATAGAAGGAAAGGATGAAATTTGAGGGCTGAGGGATGAAGGCTGAATGGTTCGTGTGCCGCTTTTAGACACGCTTGTAGGCGTTTAGCATTCAATCTGTGTGCGGAGTTTAATTTCCTCCAAAACACTGCTTACTTTCAAGCATTCAACAAAATCGCCATCATAGACCATCGCTTTTCCAGCGTTGTGGACTTCGAGCGTGAGCGTTTCCGCCTTGTCGTAGGCGCAGCCCGTCGCTTTGATAATTTGCTCAATCACTTCCTCGAAGGTGTGCCATTCATCGTTGAAAAGAATGACGCGGCTGGTGAGTTGCGTCATAACATCGTCTTCGAGTTCGGGCGAATCGTACACGCCTGGCATAGCAACGGCACTTGTAAACGTCGCGGGTGCGATTGCCTGAACGCCGCACAGAAACAAGGGTTTGGGCAATGTGTTTTCGGGGAATACTGCAAAGTTTGACATAGTTCAATACTTCAAAAATTCGGTGAATGCGAGATGTTGGGGAAGCGTGTCGGAAAACACTGAGACGCAAATTTACAAAATTACCGCCTAAAAACAGCACAGACAGAAGCGTCTCTCAGCGAGATACTTCTGTCTGTGGCTTGGATTGTTTTCAACTCTTTGGGAGCGCATGACAAAATCTTTTCATAGTGGCACAGACATTCTTGTCTGTGAGAGTTGGTGAAGGATGTAGGCAGGAAACACAGACAAGAATGTCTGTGCCACTGAAGCCTGATTAAACCTTCGTTAAAAAGATTTTATCGTCAATTCTACCATTACTTTTTCGCACTAGCTTTCTTCGCTGGCGCAGCTTTTGGCGCAGCCTTGCTCGCCGCTTTTTTCGGTGCTTTTTCTGAAACCGAGACAGAGTCTTCGCTCACCGTTTTCGCGCTTGCCGCTTCAGTGGTTGCTTTTTTCTTGGGTTTCGCACTGGGAACGTAGTCCACGTGCGGTGCAAGCGGGTCGTTCCACCATTCTAAGCGGAGTTCAGGGAAAATGCTGTTACGAGCTTCAGCTTGCTCCAAGTATTCGTCGTCTTCTTTGGAGATTTTTTTTGTTGCGGCGTAGGTTTCCGCGAGTTCGCAGAACCGCTTGCAATCTGCGTAGTGGTAGGTGAAGCGCATTTCTGCGTAATCCCGCGCCGACCACGTTGTGATGAGGAATTGCCAATCCGACGACTGAAGCAAGAGCAACTCACGCATTGCTTGCGTACAGATGCGGCGCATGGTTTCGTCCATTTCGTAGGGCGAATGCGTTGCCATGAGGCGGTCGAAGCGTTCTTCTGCTTCGTAGAGCATTACCCATGTCCATTTTGTGCCGTCGTTCATCCAAACGTTGTGATGACCATTTTCGCCCCATGAGCCTTCGGGCATAGAGACCACCTCGTGTGGCTTGATGTGGTCGAGCTGCTCCGATGCCGTTACCGCGTTTACATATGGCGAGTGGTGCAAGCCTTTCAAGAGAGCCTTGATAAAGAGCGGTCCCTCGAACCACCAGTGTCCGAAAAGCTCGGTATCAAAGGGCAGACAGAGCGTACCTTCTTTGCCCGTTTGGGATTTGTAATGCCCCAGCGCACCTTCAATGCAATAGACAAAGTGATGGACTTGATTGCCAATTTTCCCTAAAATCCAATCGGGATTGTAGGGCTGCTTGTATTGCATATCAGCTTTGGTGTCCGTTACGCGCCAGTAACGAAGCCCTGATGGCATTTTCTTTTTGTGGAAATCCATGTAATCGGGTTCGCCTGGATAGCCCGCTTCCGCGCTCCAAACCTGCATTGCAATGTTTTGATGACGCGGAAACGCAACTGCTGTTTTTTGATTGTGAATATCGCCGTGCGAACTCACATTGTAGAGACTAAGCGGGGTTTTGTCGAAATTCCAAGGGAAATGCGTGTATTCGGCGGAATAGGCTGAAATCATGCGTTGCCCCTTCTCCGTGTCAATCAAGACCCCAAGCGGCTTCGCGCCTTTGTTCAATTGCTCATCCACCACGAAGTAGTCAATTCCCTGCTCCTTCACGTAATTTTCCACGCCATAGCGATAGGTTGGCGTTTGGTGGAGCGGCGTTTCCAAGTAGGTGCGCCAGTCGAAGCCCGGACGGTATGCGCACTCTGGAAGCCACGTCCCACGCGGTGCGCGACCGAAATACTTGATATAATTTTCTTTCGCTACTTTCATCTGCACACGAATACTTTTGTCCATGCCCAAAAGCGCGAAGTAACCGTGCGTCGCGCCGCATGTCATTACTTCAATCATGCCAGCATCTTGCAATGCCTTGAAGCCGCTAATGACGGACTTGTTGTATTTGTGCAAATACTCCTCGCGGCGCGTTGCGTACCACGATTCCCAAAACTTCGCCATCGGAGCCATGTAGCCTTCATGCTGGCTGTGGATGAATTCATTGTAATCCGCTTGCGCCCCCAAAATTTTATCTTCGCAGTATTTCACAAACACCGCTTCAAAATCGGGATGCTCCATTTGCTCGCACAAAACGGGCGAAATATCAAACGTAATTTTCGACGTTGAACCTTCTTCGCGCAATTCGTTCAGTACGTTCAAAAGCGGAATGTAGCACTCCGCAACGGCTTCGCAAAGCCAGTCCGAGCCGTGGGGCCAAGCACCATGATGCAACACCCACGGCAAGTGTGTATGCAAGGTCAAAACAACATTTCCGTTATGCACAATCGTATCTCCTGAAACATGAAAACAAAAAAATTAAGATGAAGGCAAAAGGATAAGGGATAAAGGATAAAGGCTGGATTGCAGTTCTCGTTGAGCAGAATCTTTATCCCTTTGCCCTTATCCTTCGTCCTTTGACTTAGTGAAACTGCGCTCCTGAGTTGCCGCTCACAGGGAAACCGCCTGCTTGGGGCATGAGTTGTCCATCAATGTTGATTTCTCCGTATTGCGCTTCGTAGCGCGTGATGTTGTCGTGCAGCGCGTGGAGGAGGAGCTTGGAGTGTTGCGGTGTCATCACGATACGCGCATGAACACGTGCTTTCGGGACTCCAGGCAAAAGGCGCGTAAAATCAACAACAAATTCTGCTGGAGAATGGGAAATAATTGCAAGATTAGAATAAATGCCCTCTGCTTCTTTTTCGCCGAGTTCAATGTTAATGTTCATCGGCTGTTGGGCTTGGTTCAAGTCGTTCATTTGGGTTGGATAAAAATGGAGAAATGAGGGGAAAATCACACAAGGCGGAAAGTTAGTGTAGCAAAGCGGTTTGTGCAAATTTTTTTACAGAAGCGACGCTTTTTTCCCACGCGGAGCGCATTTCGTGTCATAATTCCAAACTTTTGCGGTATATTTGGGGTTGGAGTAAAAAATTGAGTAAAAATCCCTATGTCTTTACAATCAGGCTTCAGTGGCACAGACATTCTTGTCTGTGTTTTCTCCCTGAACCTCGCATCAAAACTCACAGACAAGAATGTCTGTGCCACTAAATATTGATGTTTTTGTATGGTAAAGGGTAAGGCTCATTCCATCTTCATTCCACAACACTATTTGCCACAACGCTACTCATCCAACATATTTCCTGAATCCCCGTGAAAGCGCGTCATTGCTGAACGCTGTGGCGTTTTCCTTTGTTTCATTTGCTTTGTTGTTATGAAAAAACGTTTGTTGCAAAAGAAGATGGAAAAAGTCTTAAAAAGTCTGATTTTCTGCGCTCTCGCGCTTGTCCTTGTGGTTTCGTGCAAAACGGTGCCAAAGCCGATGAAAAACGCGCTCGCCTACTTCAACACGTACTACAACGCCAATCGCCTCATGGTTGCGACCGAAGATGAGTTCTTTTACTTTGATGAAAAACAGCGCGTGAAGCCGCGAATCATCATCATCGAAGAGCGCACACTGCCTGATGACGCGCCCGATGCGAGCCAAGCACCGAAGTTTGTGCAATCGCTTGTGATTTCCAAAGAAAAGCTCGCGCCTGTGCTGCTTGGTGTGGATTCGATTCTCTTCAAAGGCTCGAAAATACTCTCGCGCCACGCAGAATCGGACTTCGTTGATGCCACGCTCTTTCTCATGGCAAAAGCGTATTTTTACAAAAGCGACTGGTTCCAAGCGCAGGTAAAATGCCAAGAATTGATGGATAATTATCCGTACAGTGTGCTTTCGCCCGATGCGCACTTGCTTCTAGCGAAGGCGTATTTGCTGCAAGCAAAATTCCCACAAGCAGAAAACGCGCTCTTGAAAGCGATTGACATTTCATGGGGGCAGCACCGCTACGACGCGCTCTCGGAGGCATTTCGCATACAAGCGGAAATTGCATTGCACTTTGGCAATACCGACGATGCCGTCAAGCCCTATCGCCGCGCCATTACGCAAGCCGACGACATCCAGCAGCAATCGCGCTGGCAGTTGGAAATTGGCTTGTTGTATTATCGGCAGAAAAAATTTCAGGAAGCAATTACGGAATTGAACAAAGCTCTGTGGTTTTCCCCCGATGCACTCACGCGCTACGAAGCCGAGCTGTACATCGCATCAGCACAGGCGCGGGTAAATGGCATGGAAAAAGCAGCTCCGCTCTTTGAACGCCTCATTACCAATCGCAGCGTTACGGAATGGCGCGGATTCGCTTACGGCGAGCTTATCAACTCGAAGCGCATCACAGGACAAGCGCAAGGAATTGACAGTTTGTATGCGCTTGCTGATACTTTGAAAACGCCCGAAGCTACTGCCGCCGCACGCTATCAAGGCGGAGTGCAGTTGCTTCAGGAACGGCAGTTTCAAGGCGCACTGAGCTTTTTTGCAAAGGCGCAAATTGAACAAATGCCGTCGTTCTTTTATGCGAACAAGTATTTGCAATTTTTGTCGGATTGGCAAGTGCTTTCGCCCGACGCAAACAGCAAATTTCACTTCTTCTCGAAAATGCGCGAAGACACGGCAACGTTCTTTCATCCGAACATTCAGCAATCCAGAGTGGAAGCGGCTTCGCTCTTTTTTCGCACAGGGCGCGTGTTCGACCGTTTAGGCTTTGCCGATTCCGCATTGTACTACTACCAAGCAGCCGTTTGGACAGCACACGAAAAAGACACGAATCGCGCACGGTATCTCTTCGCAGAGGCAGCCACACTTGGTATAGATAAACGTGGCACTGCGCCTACGGTTGCGCCGAGCGTCAATCAAAAACCAAGCGCGGGGCAAATCCAGCAACGCATCCCAACAGCGCATATTGACTCGCTTTTGAATGTGATTGCCTTTCGCTATCCCACAACCGAACAAGGTAGAGAAGCCCGCACCCGACTCGGCTTGACGCAAGAAGCCGTGCGCGATACAGCCTCTGAACTGATACAATCTGCCGAACAGCTACGCGGATTGAAAAAATACAACGACGCGCTGAAGCAGTACGCAAGCGTCGTGCAGATGTACCCGAATACACGCCACGCACCACGCGCCTTGTACGCACAGGGCTGGCTCTACGAGCGGGATATGAAGAATTTGGATAGTGCATTGCGCTATTACGCTTTACTCTTGGAAAAGTATCCCGAATCACCGTTTGCAAATGAAGTTCGACCCAGCTACGATGCGGCTTTGGAATATCGGCGTTTGCAAGATTCCATGCGCACAGCACGTTTGAATACGACCACCGCAACAAGCTCACTCGCGCCTTCCAGCACGGCAACGCTGGTGCAATCGACAGGTGCGACAGCGGCTCCAGCGCGGCGAAGGAAGTAAGAAATCTTTAGTAGAGAGTTGAAAACATCAGGTAGTGGCACAGACATTCTTGTCTGTGGGTGTTGGTGCTGGGTTCAGATGGCAACCACAGACAAGAATATCTGTGCCACTAAAGACTGATTTTATGAGCCTTCTAAGAATTTTGTTTGAACGGCAAACCCAACATTTATGGCAAAGCAAAAATATACCATTTTGATTGTTGATGACGACCCCGCAGTGCAGACCGTCTGCGCGGTGCTCGCCGAGCAGTATGAAAATGTTGTGTTCTTCCAAGAACCCGACTACGCAAAGGCTTTCGCCGATGTAGAACGCTTGCGCCCTGATTTGGTGCTGCTCGACGTGTATCTCGGCGATAAAATGTGTTTCGATGCGATTGATATGTTGCACGACAGAGGCTTGAAAATCCCGACGATTGTGATGACGGGTTCGTCGGATATGCGCATTGCTGTCCATGCGATAAAATCAGGCGCGGAAGACTTTATTGTCAAGCCGCTCGACCCGAATCAGGTAGAATCTGCCGTTGCGCGAGCATTGCGCAATTCCGACCTCCGCCGCCAAATGGATGTGTTGCAAGAACGCCTTCAAGAAGAGGAACAAAACGAGCTTCTCGGCGACTCCGAGAGCATGAAGCAAGTAAAACATCTCGCCGATATTTTTGCGCAAACCGACGACACGACGATTTTAATTTTAGGTGAATCTGGCACGGGCAAGGAACTGATGGCGCGGTACGTGCATCAACGCTCGCCGCGCGTGTCGGGACCGTTTGTGTCGGTGAATTGTGGCGCAATCCCGCGTGAATTGGCGGAGAACGAGCTTTTTGGCTACGAAAAAGGCGCGTTCACAGGTGCAACCGAAAAAGTAAAACAAGGACGCTTTGAAATGGCGCATCGCGGCACAATTTTGTTGGATGAAGTCGGTGAATTAAGCTACGAAATGCAAGTAAAACTGCTCCGTGTCTTGCAGGAACGCACGTTTTATCGCTTGGGCGGCACGAAGGAAGTTTCCGTGAATGTGCGCGTTATTGCGGCAACGAATCGGAATTTGGAAAAGATGATTGAAGAAGGAAAATTCCGCGAAGATTTGTACTTCCGATTGAACGTCGGCACAGTGTTTATGCCACCTTTGCGCGAGCGTCCAGGTGATATTATTTTGCTTGCGACGGCATTTTTGAATGAATTTAACAAAAAATTTGGCAAGCGGATTCAAGGTTTTACGCGGGAAGCGATTGATATTTTGGAATCCTACGAATGGAAAGGCAATGTGCGGGAAATGCGCAACGCGATAGAGCGCATCACGCTTCTGGAGTCGGGCGATACGATTACCAAAGATTCGCTGCGCTTTTTGCGGGTTGGGTTTTCTGCTGGAGGAAATAGCGGCGCAAGCATTGGTGGGGTTGCTGGCGCATCTTCGCACAAGCATTCGCAAATGCCACCAGGACAGCACCAACTCTCGCTTTCGCAGCAAGGCGCGAACTTGGAAAACGTCATGCGCGACCTTTTGCAACAGACTTTGCAGCTTGCGGGCGGCAATCAAACACAGGCAGCAAAAATGCTCGGCATCACGCGCGCAATGCTCAAAACCCGCTTAGAACAATACGGCATCGAACCACAAACAAACGACAACGAATAGCTTTGCTATTACAACAACATTGTTGTATATTCTGTGCCGTGAAGAAAATGGCGCAATTATTTATTAGTGGCATAGACATTTTTGTCTGTGTTCCTACTGAAACTCCTCACGAAACCTCACAGACAAGAATGTTTGTGCCACTGGTTGAGGAAAAACCTAAAGTAAATTAAACTACCTTTCATTTGATTCACTCATTTGATAAACTGCCGGAAGGAATTGCACTATGCAAAAAGCATTTGACAAAGGCACGGACAAACGCGAGCAAGGCTCAAGCAGCGAAGAAGTATTACAGCTTGTGAGTTTCACTCTTGGTAGAGAAGAATTTGGCATTGATATTCTTCGCGTTCAGGAGATAAATCGGACTTCCTCGGTAACGCGTGTACCAAACTCGCCGCATTTTATCGAAGGCGTCATCAACTTGCGCGGCAAGGTGATTCCGATTGTCGACTTGCGTAAGCGATTCGGTATGCCGCCTTCGCAGCACGACAAAAATACCCGTATTATTGTTGTAGAAATTCTTACAAAAACCGTTGGTTTTATTGTAGATTCTGTGCGCGAAGTATTGCGTATTCCGCAAAGCGTTGTGGACCCGCCACCGCCAATCGTTGCGGGCATCAGCTCGGATTACATCGAAGGCGTTGGCAAAATGGACGACCGTTTGCTGATTTTGCTAAATCTTGAAAAAGCATTGTCTTCGCAGGAATTGCAAGCGTTGTAAGAAGGGCAAAGGGATAAAGGATAAGGGCAAAAGGTTAGTGTTTGCGTAATTGCTTAACCTTTGACCAAACAGTGGCACAGACATTCCTGTCTGTATTCTCCGCCTGAAGCCGACAAACTATCAACATTTGAGTAATTGAGTACAACATCTTCCTCATTATGAGTGTTCAGGCATTTATCACAATCTTGCGTCAGGATAGCGATGCTGCCCAGCGTCGCCGTGCAGCTGAAGAACTGATTGCCGCAAATACCGTTACTACCGACATCATTGCCGCATTTGCGCAAGGCTTGAGCGATAGTGACAAGGGTGTGCGTGATATTTGTGCAATAGGTATTTTACGTTCTCCCGAGCAGCATCTTGCTGAGAAAGCACGTGCAGTTGCGCCGCTTATTACCCACGAGGATATTGAAATCCGCAATCTCGCGGGCGATGTACTGCTGAAGCTCGGTGCGCCCGCCGTTGATGCGCTTTTGCCATATTTGAACGATGCAAAAGAGGATAATCGTAAGTTTGCGTGTGATATTATTGGGCTGAGTAATAACCCCGCTTCCATCCCGCACGTACGCGCCTTGCTCACCGATACAGACGACAACGTGCGCTGCGCTGCGATTGAAGCTCTTGGTTTTCTCAAGGCATCAGATTTTCTGGGCGATATTATTGCTATGTACGACGACGAAGCAGTAAAACCGTATGTTATTGGGGCAGTTGGGCATATCGGCGGTAAGTACGCGCAGGAATTTTTGCTGAATGCCTTGAATGAAGAGGATGAATTTACTCAAATAGCTGCAACCGACGCGCTTGCTGTTTGTGCCGATGAAATCGGAATTGCGCATAAACTGTTGCAGTCGCTTCCCGCAGCCAGCCCTGATGTACAGCCAGTTCTTCTACGAACAATTTACAGCATTGCCTTCCGTCTGCAAGTAGCGATTGAACTTCCAGCAAATTTACGCCCAGTGGCGCACCAAGCCTTGATGGATGATGACCGCGATACACGGATTTCGGGCTTGCTTGCCTTGGGTTCTGCGTACGAAGAAGAAGATGTAGCAGCACTCTTGTATGAAATCAAGAGTAATAATCCCGATACGCAACAACATATTTTATCTGTGACGCTGAATTCCTCTGCACCAGCAATGGTGCGTGTTTTCTTCGAGAGAGTTTTTGATTCTTTACTTGAGAATAATCTTCCTATAACCGAGTTTTTAGGCTTTTTAACGGCACTGCTAGCACACGCGCAAAGCGAAAATGCAGCAATCGCCACGCAGGCGGTTATGCGCGAATATGCAAGTGCCACGCAAGAACAACGCCGAGAAATACTAGAGTTTCTCCTTGCGGTAAACCGCGAAGCGGCACTACATCTTCTTTCTGACGAGCTTACTTCTTCTGAAGCTCATAGAATCGAAGATGCTCAATACTTTTTGAGCTACTTCAATATCCGTGAACTTGCCCCCACTGAGCAATAATTTGTCTTTGTAGCACTAATTGTGTGTAATCTTCGTTTATGGCATAAACATTGTACACATAATTTTTGCTTATTGCTCAATTCCCTAACGACATTGACACTCTTTCAGATGGCATCCGAACTCTTCGACAAGTTTCGCTTCAGTCAAGGAGCAGCAACACGACCAACACCAAGCCCGCTTGGTGGGGATGCGCCGTCTGCACCCGCTCCGTCGCAACAAGCGTCATCGTCTGGGATGCCATTGCAGCCCGTATCTTCAACGCAAGGAAGCGATGCGAATACGCCTCCTTCTACGCCTTCGGTATTCGATAAAAGTCAATTCGGGCAAATTTTTATTCCGCCGTCGTTGCTCACGTCGGACTTGAACAGCAACGCACCGAAAATGGACGAGCCAACCTTCAAAAAGTTCCGTGATTTTGTGTATGAGCAGTGTGGTATTTCTTTTACTGAGAACAAAAAATACCTGCTCGAAGGGCGCATTGCTAAACGCTTGGAGGCGCATAACCTCACGTCGTTTGATGACTATTTTCGCCTTATTTCTAGCTCTGCTTCGGCACGCGATGAATTACCGAGTTTGTTTGAAGTCGTAACCATTAACGAAACATATTTTTTCCGTAATCCGCCGCAGTTCGAGGCATTAGAGCAAGTGATTTTGCCAGAAATTTTGAAGGCAAAACAAGCTCTCCCGAATGGCGCGAAAAAACTCCGCATTTGGAGTGCCGCATCGTCGTCTGGCGAAGAAGCATACACGATGTCTATGCTTATCCTAGAGCGCATCAAACCTCAATTTCCCGGCTTTCAATTCGAGATTGTTGCGAGTGATATCAACACTGCCGTTCTCGAAAAAGCGCGTACTGGTGTGTACAAAGAATACTCTGTGCGCAATATGCCGCAGCATTATCTCAATAAGTATTTCACACAAGAAGGCGACAAATATATTCTTAGCCCCGAAGTGCGCAATCAAGTGAAATTTATGTGTGTCAATTTGTATGACACGCCCACGATGCGCAGCATGACGAGTTTTGATGTGATTTTCTGCTGTAATGTTCTTATCTACTTCGATACGCAAGCAAAGCAGCAGGTTGTGGCAAATTTATATGACGCATTGAATAAAGGTAGTTATCTCTTTATCGGCTATTCTGAATCGTTGCATGGTGTTTCTAAAGCATTTAAGCTCGTACACTTTCCGAAGACTATTGCTTACAAAAAGGAATAGTATGCTTCCTCTTTCTCATGGTTAAACAAAACGTCTGCTTCAGGATGTTTTCTTGAAAGGTGCGGTAGGTAGATATGCTGAAAATACGCTCGTCTGTTCACGGATACACTTTTTTGGTACGGAATGATGAATAATCTTATGAAAAAGACCATTCTCACTGTGGATGATTCGATGTCGGTGCGAAAGTTTATTGCGCTCGCATTGAAGTCTGGCGGGTATCGCGTTATATCTGCTGTGGACGGGATGGACGCGCTAGAAATTTTACCAAAAGAAAAAGTTGATTTGGTCATTACCGACCTCAATATGCCCAATGTGGACGGCTTCGAGCTTGTACGCACTATCCGCGAGAATCCAATGTATGGTTCTTTACCAATCATCATTCTTTCCTCACTTGCCGATGCTCAATATATCGAACGTGGGATGCAAGCGGGAGCAAATTCGTATATCGTGAAGCCTTTTAACATGAAAAAAATTCAATACGAAGTATCAAAGTTTTTGTAGGCAAAGTGATTGGTACCATTACAACCAAACACACAGACTGTTCTTATAGAAGTCGCTATTTGTCTAGTACGATTGTGGACAGTAATACAGTAAAGATGCTTCAACACTATCAGTATGATGCTCTGTGTGCTGTATTCACCATGAACTTGTCGAAGGGCTTGGCTTGCTGTATCTACGCCTACAGCCTTAGTGCAGAGAGTATGCCTACGGCTGCGATGTGGTAAGTTTTTATGCCCAGAGCTTTGTTTTTGCAGAGATTTGCCGCAAAAGCGCAAAAAGTTTTTGATAAATTCTTTTCCCGCTCTTATATTACCGTACTATTTGCTTAATTTTTACCAAAAGGTATGGAGTAAAATGGCAGCAAAGCAATATTCAAGACTTTTCTTGTTTTCTCGAAAGAGCTAGGAAAAGACGAGAAAAAAATGAAACTTACACTGAAAATTACCTCTATTAACCCCAATTTTTACGAGAAGAGTTGCTATGAAATTTCTTGTTGTTGATGACTCGCCAACGATGCGTCGTATCGTAATTAACGCGCTTCACAGCTTCGGATACAATGATGTGGTAGAGGCGAGCGACGGGCAAGATGCGCTTGCAATTCTCTACACAGAGAAGATTGATTTCGTCATTACCGACTGGAATATGCCCAATATGAACGGTCTGGAACTTACCAAAGCTATCCGCAATGATGCAACATTTGGTAATCTGCCTGTTCTTATGGTAACGACACGCGGTATCAAAGAAGACATCGTGCAGGCACTCCAAGCAAAAGTGAACAATTACATTGTGAAGCCCTTCACTCCAGCTGTCCTGAAAGAAAAAATTCAGGCAATCGTTCCGAGCGTGTAGAAGATGTGGTCTTGTTTGAATATCGCAAGGGTAATGTGTAGAAACAGTAGTGTGTAGAAACGGTGGTGTGTAGAAAATATTCCTACGCTTTATTCGCACCGCGAGATGATAGTGGTAAAAGTGCATGAATGTTCGTTTTAACAAAAAAAACATACCTTTTGCGCACTTTTTCTCAAATCACATTGCATCAAACATCTTTGAAGTGCTTTTTTCCTCATGTATTCATAGATGTTGCACATACAACCAATGCACAATGTATAAGCGTATAAGCACAGAGAAATCAGTTGCTTGCGCTATTATTTTTCTTTTATGTAAGGCTTGGTCAGTCTTGTTTGAACCGTATCGTATTCTATTTGCACCTCCGTGATAAATTGCGGAATGTTGCTCTGGAATTATGGTTAGTTTCATTACTTGTTTGTGTTACTGACCGTCTTGCTCTTTAAAGCTCTTCTCATGCGGTAGTCCTCTCCAAGATTGTGGGCTGCATCTCGCTTAAATTCTGTTCTTCCATACTTCGCATTCATCCTCGGAGAAATCAACTATGCGCGTAGGTGAAATAAATGAAATGTTGCACAAAACCGAAGAGCTTAAGGCACTTTTTGTATTTGGTCAGCGCGTGATTCCTTTCTTGGAAGAAGTATTTATGTTTATCCGCGAGGTTACACCTCTCTTGGAGAATATCAATGCGTCTATCGAAGAAAACTTGTCGAAAATGCCGAAAGCCGCACAACAGCTTTCCAGCGTAACAAAGGCTACTGAACTCGCCACAACGGAAATTCTTGATACACTTGATGGTTTATCGTACAAATCCGATGTCATCAGCTCAAATCTAAAGCAATTGCTGCAAATCCAGCGTCTGAATCGTACTGAGCAGGAAAAAGTGATTGAAGCGGTGAATAAATTGCAAGATGAAGAAAATACCGAGACCGAGAATAAAGAATCCGTTTATTCGCGGCTTATTGACGTTATTCGGAAAATTGAACACCGCGATGGTGGCTCTTCTTCTGCCTACCAAGTAGATACTATCAAGTCTGCTCTCAACGTTCTCCAAAAGCCAGAAGTCTCGGAAGAGTTAGTAAATAACTCCGAGAAGCTCTTAGAAAGCATTCGGATGGACTCCACGCAGATTATGATGTCGCTTCAGGTGCAAGATATTACATCGCAACAGCTTGCGGCAGTAAATAGTCTCTTGCAAACAGTGCAAAGCCGACTCGGTGAGATTATGATTCACTTCCGCAATACGGAAATTGGTGAGTTGATTACGACTTCTGGTCGTCGCCCTGTAAGTACAAGCGATGACAGCGCAACGCACGTTGCAACGCTTCACCGCGCCATTGCCTACGACCACGATGTCGGTTCGGCATTGAACAAAGACCCTGAACGTCAAAATGCTGTTGATTCTATTTTAGCATCTTTTCAGCAAGGCGATACAAGTGGTGGCGGTGTAAGTACGGGTGTGAAGCCTGGCAGCGACTCCGAAGAAGTTGATATTGATGCACTCTTCGGTAATGCCGCTATCAATAACAAACCATCTGCTTTGCCCGTTCCTCCTCCAGCAAGCCACGAGACCTCATCCCAAAATGATATTGATGCACTCTTTGGCAGCAGTAATAGTGGTGGTGGAAGCGGAACGCCATCACAAGACGATATTGATGCATTGTTTAACAGCAAATAACAACAACAGTATCGCATTAGCCTTGATTACAGGTCAATAGCCTAAAGTTTCCATTCTTTCAACCCTCTTCTTCGTGTGAGATAACATTATGAGCGGCGGTTTCGATAACGAAATGAAAGAACTTCTTGATAGTTTTCTCATTGAAACACAAGAAATTCTGGATACCCTCGACCAAGACCTCATGCAATTGGAGTCCCAAGCCGAGAATTTTGACCTTCTCAATTCTGTCTTTAGAAGTTTTCACACCATCAAGGGCACATCTTCGTTCATGGGCTTTGACCAGATAACGGAGATTACGCACCATGCTGAGGATATTCTTAATAAACTTCGCAAGGCCGAGATACGTGTTAATTCTGAAATTGTAGATGCTCTTTTGGAAGTATATGATTGGCTAAAGACCCTTCTGAAGAAGGCACAAGCTGGTGATACTGAGCGTGTAGATTACTCCAAAACAATGGAGAAGCTCCACAAAATCAGCCATCCTGAAGCGGCAACAGAGGAAGTCAGTGTAGGAGTTCCTGCCGTAGGTGCTGCACCGCCACCTGCTGCGCAAGCTCCCTCAGTGGTGGATAATCTTCTTGCCGACCCGTCTTTTGGCAAAAAGGGTGATTATTTTACCGATGATGAGCTTTCTATGATTGCCGCTGCCTTCGATGAAATCAATCGCACGATGACGGGCGGAGGAAGTGCCGCTGCCACTCCAGCCCCAGCAGCCCCAGCACCAGTATCGCAAGCTCCCGTCACCACTCCAGCCCCAGCAGCCCCAGCACCAGTATCGCAAGTTCCCGTTACCACTCCAGCCCCAGCACTCAAACCTGTAGAGGCGGCGAAATCAGCAACTCCAACCGCTATTAAAACGGCAGAACCACCGAAAAAATCTATTGCAAAAGAGCTTACGAGCGATGACAAAGCAAAAGCTGCTGTTGCAACAGAAACGACGATTCGGGTGGATGTGAATCGTTTGGAAACCTTGATGGACTTATCTGGCGAATTGGTTCTTGGGCGCAATCGTTTAGCGCAGGTTACGCAAGAACTCATGCAACGATATGAAAATCACGACTTTTTGCGCGAACTTCAAGAAACAAGCTCTGCGATTGACTTTATTACAACAGAGCTTCAATCGGCAATCATGAAAACACGGATGGTGCCGATTTCTAAAATCTTCCAAAAAGCACCGCGCATTGTTCGTGATTTGTCGAAAGAATTTGGTAAAGATATCGAACTCGTCTTGCGGGGCGAGGAAACAGAATTAGACAGAGGTATTATTGAAGAATTGAATGACCCTCTTGTCCATATGATTCGTAATTCCTGCGACCACGGCATTGAAGGTCCTGTTGAGCGCGAAAAATCTGGTAAGCCTACCAAAGGCACACTCATTCTGGATGCGCAGCACGAAGGTAACCACATCGTCGTAAACATCATTGATGATGGAAAAGGCATCAATCCTGAGTTCTTGAAAATGAAAGCACTCGAAAAGGGCTTGATTACCCAAGAACAAATCCAGACCATGACCGACCGCGACGCATACAGCCTCATTTTCATGCCTGGCTTCTCAACGGCAGAAAAGGTTACCAGTGTGTCGGGACGAGGCGTTGGGATGGACGTTGTGCGCACAAACATCCAAAAGCTCAAAGGCATTATTGAGGTAGATTCTAAGCTGGGTGCTGGTACAACCTTTACCATTAAATTGCCGCTGACCTTGGCGATTATTCAAGGTTTGCTTGTGCGTGTGCAGTCGGAAATTTACGCTCTGCCGCTCAGTGCCGTTGTTGAGGTTGTCAATACAGATTTGAACCAAATCTACAGCGTTAATCAAAACGAAGTCATGCGGATTCGGAATCAAGTCTTTCCGCTTATTCGTATGGACAAAGTGCTGAAAACACCAAGTAAAGACGATACGCTTGAGAACCGCTATGTGGTGGTTGTCGGCTTGGCAGATAAGCGTTTAGGCTTGGTGGTGGATGAACTTCTTGGACAAAAAGAAATTGTTATTAAGTCTCTCGGTGAATACTTGGGTCATATTCGCGGTATGTCTGGCTCGACGATTTTGGGCGATGGGCGCGTAATTATGATTCTCGACATTGAAGAGCTTATCCAGGAAGCACATTCAGTAGCTGCATCAGTGTGGCAGCAGCAATAGTCTTTCAGAAGCTAGTAAAGTAAAGCGTATAATTCTTTTGATTTTGGCAAGGCAAGACATTTTCGTATTCGCTTTCTTCACCGCACATAGTTCATTGCAAGATGAGGCACGACAAGTAACAGTGCTACCGCATCCAGCATCTTGATTGAAGTATCACGCGAGCGTTTTCCAGACAATACCCGAATTATGAAGTGAAAATTTTTAAGGTAAAAAAGCTGCAAAGCCTCTTCAAATCTGGCTTCTCAGCTTTTTACTTTTTATTACAAAGCGCAGCAGACCCCCATGAAACCAATACGTGTTCTCATTGTTGATGATTCCGCCTTTGTCCGCAAGGCACTCTCTACCATGCTCCAAAGCGATCCAGATATTGAAATTGTTGGCTTGGCAAACAATGGTAAAGAAGCGGTCGAAAAAACTAGTGAATTAAAGCCAGACATTATCACAATGGATGTAGAAATGCCCGTGATGACTGGCTTAGAGGCATTAAAAATTATCATGGAGCAAAATCCTACGCCTGTGCTGATGGTCAGCAGTATCACCACCGAAGGCGCAGAGGCAACAATCGAAGCCCTCTCGCTGGGCGCAGTGGATTTTATCTCCAAGCAATCAACGCTGACCATTCAGCAGACCATGCGGGATGATTTAGTTGGAAAAGTGAAAGCAATTACACAAAACACCAACTTAAAATCGCGCCTTGCTCGCCCATCACTGCTCAGTTCGCTTTCTTTCCGTAAATCAAGTCCCTCAGCTCCTCCTGCTAAAGAAGATCAAGCAATGGAGCGGCTGTCTCTGCAAGAACGTATCGCACGCCGCAGACAAACTATGCAAGAAGGTCAAGACACCCCCACTTCGCCAGCAGCAACAAATTCTGCGGCTCCCGCAAAACCTTTACATGAAGTCCGCGTAACGGGGCGCAAGCGTCCGTCGGCGGGTCATGCAAAAATTGTTGTCTTAGGTGTTTCCACAGGTGGACCGTTGGCGTTGCACCAAGTTGTGCCGCGCCTTCCGAAGGATTTCCCCGTTGGAATGCTCATTGTCCAGCATATGCCAGCGCATTTCACGAAATCGCTTGCAGACCGCTTGAATACGCTCTCGCACGTGACTGTGCGTGAAGCACAAGACGGCGATATTCTAGAACCAGGCTTGGTGCTGATTGCGCCAGGCGGATTCCATATGAAAATTAACAAAGACCAACGCACGATTCACGTTTCGCCAGAGCCTGCCGACACGCTGCACCGCCCGTCGGTGGATATTACCACTGAATCCGTTGTTGAGGCATTTGGCGGACACGCAGTCGGTGTGATTATGACGGGAATGGGACGCGACGGCTGCGCTGGCTTAAAAAAGCTGAATGCAAAAGGCGGCTATGTGATTGCGCAAGACGAGGAATCATGCGTGGTGTACGGAATGCCGAAAGCCGTCGTGGATGAAGGCGTTGCCGATGAAGTCTTGCCGCTTGAAAGCCTCGCTGATTCTATTGCCGCTGCAATTGGTGTTCACGCTGTGAACGCGAAGGTTTAAGCATTATTCTGAAATTATAGAAGCATTTCAAAAGGCATTTTCTCCGCGAAAATGCCTTTTCTGTTTTTGCTCTATGTATCTATGTACACAACTGAAGTTACGCAAAGAGGCTTGGATTAAGATTCCACGCCATTTGTAGAGGAATAGGTTGGTTAAACAACACGGAGCGTATGTGGTACAGTGTTGATAATTTGTGTTTTACACGGAATAGCTCTTTTGTGTTTTACACGGAATAGCTCTTTTGTGTTTTACACGGAATAGCTCTTTTGTGTTTTACACGGAATAGCTCTAAGGTGTTAAAACTCATCAAACAGACGTAGGCATGAGCGCGAATCGTCGGTATGGTTCGGGCTTGGCAGGTTTCAAAGCCAAACTCCGATTTGAGCAGTGTGATACACTCCTCAATCATCCACCGTTTGCGATAGGCTTTCTTGACCTCCTTTGGCTTCCACTGAAGCACCGAGGTCGCAAAAAACTCTTTGCCGTCTTGAACAATCAGGGCGTGAATATCACCAGCAAGCGTGGCAATGACTAAGGTGTACCCCAAGCATTTATTCACTCCGCACCTCACAACAGTGTAACAATACAACATAAAAATATGGGCTACGAAAACCTACACGACCTTTTTGTTCTTCTCGGCGTTCTCGGAGTGCCGAGCGTTATTGGCTCAATGCTGCTCGGAGCGCGATATTTGGGCATTCTGAAGCAACGCGATAAAAATGAGCTTGAATTAAAAAAGTTTGAACTCGAAATCGCCGCTCGCAATGCCGACCTCCGCGAAAAAGAAGTGGAGATAGAAAACAAGCGGCTTGCATTCGATATTCAGGCTCTTGAGCAAAAGAGACTTTCGTAGTTTAAACAAAATTCAAAACGTCAAAACTGCTCCCACAGCAGCAAAGATGCCGCGTTCCTGATACCCGTCCCACAAAAAGACTGCTTGATTCAGCAGATTTGTTCCTCGCACATATACGCTGAACTGAGGCGTGAAGCGGTATTCCGCCCCAAAACGCACATCCACAAAAAGCGGCAAGGTCGCAGAAGGCTCATAGATACTCGCTTTGCGCTCACCAAGCAGAACGGCACTGAGATTCGTAGAAAAGCCCGAAAACCACGCCCGACGATACTCCACCGCCGCTTCGATGGGTGCGAGATACGGCACAACGCCGATTGGTCTGGAGCTACTCAGCACAAATCCACTTGCGCTGAGAACAACATTCGCACGAGCAGAAACGGTATTGTTGGTATCTGGCAAGAACGAAAACTCCCCAAAAACCCTATGAATGCTGGTGTTTCCAAATACAACAGCAATTTCCCCAATGTTGGACTCATTTCGACCAAAAAGAAGTGCGTTGGTATTCATTTCTGAGCGTCCGCCGAGCGTGAAACTTAGGTATTTGCTTGGCTGCAAGCGCAGGGAAAGCTGCGCATCGTATAAGGTTTGTGTGGCGAGAGGATTGGGAAAAAGCGCGTAATTCGGCACAATGCGCGGACGGGAGAATCCATCTAAAAACGGCGCGTAGGGATTTTCTTTCACAATGCGCCCAAGTGTCTGCAAACGCACACCAGAGAAGGCTTCCAGCATCACCGATACGCCGTAGGCAGGATGCAGAGCGGCATTCAGCGAAACGTGAGGTGTGATGCGGGCGGCAGGGTTTGTTCTAAAGGAAGCATCGTTCCAAATATGTGCGCCGCCGCGTAGTTGCATTTCAAAGGTTTTTTGTTCGCTGCGAAATTCCAGCACCAAACTGGGTGTCAGCAAAAACGGCTGCTGCGGTGCGGCTTCCACGCTATCCTGCCGACCACTAATGAAGACCGATTCCGCCTGTATCTGTCCACCGATTGCCCATTCGCCCAGCAGTTTTTTACCGAGAAGATTGCCCTTTGCAGCAAGATTATCCGCCGTTGTGGGAAGATTGGTGATTTCTCGTGTGCGGATATTCGCAAATTCTCCATGCACACCCATTTCATAGCCCCAGCCCTCGAACACGCCTGAAGTCTGAACACCAGCATCTATGCCAAGTTGCGCACGGCGAATTGCTTCCGCGCTCACATTGCTTGCTCCAAAGAACGAGTATTCACGCCGCCGCGCTCGCACGTATGTATCGGTGCGGCTTCCAGCAAAAAAAAGATACTGTTCAGGTGCGAGATAGCTTGAGTGGATGCGTGCAAAAAGGTCGGAAAAATCAGCATTCGGAAGGTGTCCGTTGCTAAGAGTGCCGCCCAGAGCAGCATTGATATCGAAATTGCCAAGAACAGCTCTGTATCCCGCTTCGAGGCTTGGCGTAAGAAACATTCCAAATTCAGCTGTCAAAAAACCATTCCGTTCTTGGGACGGCAAGACGAGTGTTGGTGAGCTTGCGAAGGGCAACAGCCCGAAGGAGAGTTTATCAAGCGGATTGAAGTTTTGTAATTGCTGCGCAGAAAGTTTGCGCGATGGCTTTGGTGTTTGCTTTGCTCCGCCTGGTACGTCGAGCGATTCCACGCCCGTTATCACAAATTCTGGTAATTCTAGAGGTTGTTCTACTTTTGCTTTTTCTGGTTTGCTACTGGATTTCTCCAGAGGTTTTTCGCTTGGTTTCTCTGGTATTTGTGCGATGCTTTCATGCTGAAAAAAGCCGCAGAAAAGGCACAGAGTAAAAAGCACTGTGGCTGTTCTTCCACGAAGAAAAACAGCCACAGAGCGCATACAATCAAGAAGTGTGCAATGGTAATGATGAGCGAGAACAGCCATAATACCTTGAAAACGTATCAAAATTATCGGTACAAGACCGTAAAGAAATACTGCGTAAAGGCAATGCTCGAGTGCGCGGAATCGTAGTAGAAAACGACCGCACCAATAAATATCGCAAGTACAGCAATACCAATAGCGTAAGTATGCCATGCGCGAACATCGTAAATAACCGATGTCCCTCGCAGCATTCGATAAAAGCACCACAACAACACATATGCAATAAGAATGAGCGAACTCATTGTGTAGAGGTCGGTGGAAAGCAGTCGGTACAAGCCAGCGGTCATCACCAGCAAGAACACAAGCGGTAGAAACGCCCACACCGCAATAACAAAAGCATCGCCAATGAAAATACGCGACTTCACCAGCAATGAGCCTATACGAAGAAGCAGCGTGAGAACACACAAAACACCAAGAAAAGCAACCGTTGCCGCCGCGAACGATGCCCACGGAATCCAAATAATCTGGTTCAAAAATTCCTTGATGAAATTCGATAACACAAGATGCGTAAGAACATAATCGAACAAATAGCTGAAACGGAGGAAATACAGCATAGAAGAAATAATCAAGCCCATGGTTGCGGAAAGCAAGAGCGCGAGCGTAAATGTTCCGGCATTCGACAAAATGCGTTGGTCGCGGATGTCGGAATAGAAGTTGTACGGACGCAAGAGCGACCGCAAGACATCTTCGCGGAAACGCCGCGAGGTATTCATCAAGACAAAAAATATCAGTATCAGAGCAATGCTGACAATCGTGTAAAATGACGGTATTTCTGGCTTGTGGCTGCCTGCCTCCAGCGCGGGTTCTTTTTCGTCATTGAAAAGGGCTTTCACCATATGGTAGGGCAAGCGTAAGTTACGATTGTGAGCGACAAGACCGCTTGTCGCAATATACTGTGCTTCATTATTGGTGATGAGTATTGGTCGCTCGGCTTCGTAATCATTGAACGAGCCAATGACGACGCTGCTCGAAATTTTATATTCCTGCAGAATACGAAAGCGCAAACGGATGTAGCGGGCTTGCGCCTCAACCGAGAGCGGGTCGGAGTACCCCCGATGATTGCTCGGCTGAATAAAACTCTCAAAGCTAAACACGCTTGGTTTCTTGGGATTGAGTGCAACTAAACGCTCGGCTTCAGCGCGAAAGGTTTGTCCATTTTCGCTCTTCATCGCAAAAACAATGAAATTGTAGCCGTCCACACTCAGACTGGATGTTTGACTGCGCACGGTTTTGTAGAGCAGTTTTGCTGATAACGGGCGAATTGTTTCCCGAACTTTTTGAGAATAGTCCGCCAGTTCAGGCGTTGCCTCAGCAGCTTCTTCGACAAGACCCCATGCGATAACGGCTGGACTATTTTCATAGTTTTGAATGAGGGATTTGGCAATGGTTTGCGCGGTAACGATATAATTATCATTACCCAAAATAGAAACGGGGGTGCCACGTGCGGCAACATCAAGCATCATCATAATGCCATACTTATCGCACAAATACACCAAATATGGATGCGGTGAGGAATGGCGAACACGAATCACGTTTGCGCCAACTGCTTTTATGGCAACAACGTCTTTTTCGTATTCGCTCATGTTGATTGTCATGCCGCCTTTTTCGCTGTTTTCGATGTAATCTATCGCTTTAATGCTCATGGGCTGACCATTGAGAAGAAAGCCCATTTTATTATCTATGGGAGCTTCCTGGAGGCTGTACAAGCCGATATTGGTAACATAATTGTCAATTATTTCGCCACCCTTGCGCAAGGTAACGGTAAGCGTGTACAGATTTGGTGCCGCCGGCGACCAAAGACGTGGCGCGGTAACGATAAAATTCAGTTTTACTTGTGCATTCCGATTTGCCTGTACTTCGAGCGTTGTGGGAGTTGCGCGAGCCACAACCGTCGTAGAGTCATCGGCAAGGCGCAATTCCGCACTTACTTCCACATTTGCTTTTGGGATTTGCACCATTCGTGGGGCTTGCAAAGAATCTTCACGAATAAACTGGTATAACTTCCCTGGTACTAATGATGCCGTAACGACAGTATTTGCGGTATTCAGGTCGTTATTGGGAAATTGTGTTTTTACGTCCACGCTTCCTAAGGACACATCGGGCGTTCCGACAAGGAATAACTCGCGGACAATTCCGCCAAAACCTTTAGCTTCCTGAGGCGTAGCACGAAATGGAATCGTACTACTTGCATCCAGCTTGTTATTTACTACGATTTCGAGCGTGTTATTGCCACTGACCAAATAGGTATCGGGAATGCGCACTTGAAAGGGCAGAGTGCCGCCGATATGGCTCAAAAGATATTGCCCATTGATGTAGATTTCTGTGCGATAATGGCTGCCCAGCGAGAGAAGCTGCCACTCGTAGCGTTGTATAAGCAACTCATCAATCACAAACGTCCGACGATAGCGAACTTCTCCTTGCATTGATTCCGAGTATGGCAAGGTTACGCGCTGCCAGTCCCCATCAATAGAAGAAGAGCGTTGCCATTCGCCCGCAAGTGCTTGGACGAAGCGTGTGGTCGAGTGCGTAAAGGTTTTGTATTGGTCGGGTGTCATGGCGACATATTGCGGTGCTTGTGCTAGAGCGTCCAAAGCCAGAGCATATGAAAGAACAAAGCTCATTGCCACAGCGTATAGGCTTGCAGCGAACAAAGAAAACAAGCGTGTCCGCAAGGAAAAAAGCGGGTTTGAGACAGAATATTTCACAAAAAATTTCATAGAAAGTGAACAAAGTTTTTCAAGGGAAGTTTTTCGAGATTTTTCAAGAAAAAGTATGCAAAGATACTCTTCTACGCAGCATTTTCAAAGATGCTTTTCGGCAAGATGCTCTTAGGCAATCCGCAAATATGTGTTGCGTACAAATATACGCCGCCAAAGCGCACCCAAACAAAAACTTATCGCCGCACCAAGGAGCATTCCTGCAAGAACATCGCTCAGATAATGTACTCCCATATACACGCGAGAGTACGAAATAATGCCCGCAGCAAGCCACCATGAGCGCGAGGCTCGCCATCCAAAAACCATAGCCGCCGCCATTGCCACCGCACCATTATTTGTGCCGTGTCCAGAGGGAAAGGATTTGCTTTTTCCGCAGCCGCCGAGCGCACGTGCGTCCGCCAATTCCTGACAGGGACGAGAACGCTGAAAGGTTTGTTTGAGATACGTTGTTGCGGGGTCGGCAAGAAGAAGCGCACAGCACGCAAGCAGCATGAATACTATATCTTCACGGCTTCCTTGCCAGAGAATGATGAGCATAATCGCAATCATTACCGGAACGATATTGCTCATATCCGTAATAAACGGCATGACGACATCGAAGGCGGGATTGGCAACGGTGCTGTTCAGAACGTGAAATATTGCGCGGTCGAGAGCGAGAAGAGTATTCATTGGAAATGAAAAATGAAACGTAGAAATGGCGCAAATACTTGTATTTGCGCCATTGTCATACATTGTGCTGGAGAAATTTTTGGTCAATCAAGAAAAGGTGCGCACCCGCTTCACTTCAAAAGCTCTTCATAAAACAGAGCAGAAGCAACAATTCCACGATAGAAATTCTTCAGCGTGAAGTGTTCATCGGGCGAGTGGAGGTTTTCTGTGTTCAAGCCCATGCCCATCAGGACAACGGGCGCGTTCAAGATATTTTGAAAGAGCAGAACAATAGGAATAGAGCCGCCTTCACGGGTTAAAAACGGTTTTTTGCCAAAGGCAGTTTCCATTGCGCGAAGAGCAGCTTTTACGCCTTTGCTGTCAATGGCAGTAACGGCGGGCTTTCCACCGTGCAAGTAGGTAACTTCCACCGTAACCGTCGGCGGCGCGATGCGGCGCACGTGCGCTTCAAATTTTTTCGCAATATCGGCGGGGTCTTGATGCGGCACAAGGCGCATAGATACTTTCGCCGAAGCCTTTCCGGGCAACACCGTTTTCGCACCTTCGCCCGTGAAACCGCCCCAAATGCCGTTCACATCAAGCGTTGGGCGGGCAGAGGTTTTTTCGAGCGTGTTGTAGCCAAATTCGCCGTCGGTTGCGGGGATGTTTAATTCCTTGCAGTAGGCGGCTTCGTCGAAGGGAAGGCGGGCATATTCGGCGCGTTCTTCGGCGGAAAGCGGCTTTACATCGTCGTAAAAGCCTGGAATGGTGATGCGTCCGTAGTCGTCGGTCAGCTTTGCAATGATGGAGGCAAGCGCGTTTGCGGGATTTGCCACTGCGCCGCCGAACACGCCTGAGTGCAGGTCGCGGTTGGGTCCCGTTACCGTCATTTCCATATACGCCATGCCGCGCAAACCGTAGCAGAGCGACGGCACTTCGTCGGCAAACATTGCAGTATCGGAAATAAGCACGGTGTCTGCAGCCAGCATTGTTGCGTTGGTGCGGAGGAATTCTTCTAAATTTACGCTGCCAATTTCTTCTTCGCCTTCAATCAAGACTTTTACGTTCACGGGCAATTTCCCGTGCGTTTTCAAATGCGCTTCGAGGCTCTTCAACTGCATGAATACTTGTCCTTTGTCGTCCACCGCGCCACGAGCATAGACTTTGCCATCGCGCACGGTTGGTTCAAACGGCGGATTTGTCCAGAGATGAAGCGGGTCCACAGGCTGCACGTCGTAATGCCCGTAAAACAGCACCGTTGGCGCGTCCTTGCCCGCGTGGAGATGCTCCGCGTACACGACAGGATGCCCTTTGGTCGGGAAAATCTGCACATTTTCTAAACCAATATCTTTGCAATGCGCCGCCACCCATTCTGCGCAGCGCAGAACGTCGCCTTTGCGCTCGGGGTCGGTGCTGATACTGGGAATCCGCAGAAAATCTTGTAATTGCTCAAGATACAGCGCGTGATTGCTTTCGATAAACTGAACGAGATTGCTCATAGCACAATTCCTTGCGATTCAAAAATTAAATAGAGAAAGATTATGTTTTCAATGATTGTCATTGTGAAGTGTCATTGTGAAGCATTCACAACCAAGTAGTGGCACAGACATTCTTGTCTGTGAGTATTAGTGCGGGATTCAGACGACAAACACAGACAAGAATGTCTGTGCCACTACTTAATTTTTTTGTGCAACAGCGATTCTTACCCAAAAAATCTAGCGAAAAAGCCGCATATCCCGCATACACGCATAGAGCATCAGCCCAAGAACGGCGTAGGTAGCGGTCGTAGCGAGCAGCGACGAGGAATAAAATTTCAATGCCGTTCCAAAAGATTTTTTTGGTGCAATGCGTATGCCATCAAAATCTATAAACGAAAACATTTCATCAATAATGAGGTGCGTCATAAAGCCCACAAGTGCGCTTGCAGCAGCAGCGTTCTTGATAAGTTGTGGCGACAGCCGAAATGCGTGATAGACGAGTGCGCCCCAGATAATTGCCATGGGAATACTATGAAACATTCCTCGATGCACCGAGAATTGCTGCATAAGCCAGCGAGCAAGATATTTCACTGCCACATAGACCACAAGCGCAGTTAAAATAACATTCGATGCGCCAAGCCGCGCTAGTCCTATGCTTTGAAGCACGAAAATAGGCGTAATCGCACCTGCCAAGCCAAAGGCTAAATCATTCGGCTTGCTGTTGGGGCTGTCAATATCGGGCAGCAAACTTCCCACACAGGAAATAATCGCAAAGGCAGCAGCATCGGTCGCGGGCGTGTGGAGATTGTAGTACGAAACCGCACCACACAAGGCTCCAGCAGCGATGCCGCCGCTCAAATGATGAACAAAATTTCCCATGTATTGCTTACATTTGCTTACGTTTGCTTATATTTTTTGCATTATTTCTGCATCAATATGGACGACATTTCGGCGTGAATGCGCCCATTTGTGGCAAGCATTGTGCCGTGAAACAAACTGTGTTCGGTTGTGCCGTCGTATTGCGTCATTGTGCCACCAGCTTCGTGCAAGATGAGCTTTCCTGCTGCTACGTCCCATGCTTGCAAGCTCACTTCCCAGTAGCCATCGAAGCGTCCAGCAGCGAGATATGCCAAGTCTATTGCCGCCGAACCCAAACGCCGCACTGGAAGCCCCATCGAAACAAAGCGCGTGAAATGCTCCAAGCAGCCATGCGGGTTTGAAGCCGCATTGTAGGGGAAGCCCGTTACGAGAATAGCATCGTCGAGCTTTTCGGTTGTCGAGACGTGTATTTGCTGCCCATCCAGAAACGCGCCGCCGCCTTTGCTTGCGGTGAAAAGCTCATTGGTCATTGGTGCATAAATCACGCCGCAGAGCAGTTCTCCATTCATTTCCGCACCAATGCTCACGCAGAAAATTGGAATCGAATGAGCAAAATTCACGGTGCCGTCCAGAGGGTCAATAATCCAGCGCACTGTATGTGCGGGTGTGCCGCTTGCGCCGCTTTCTTCGGCAAGAAAAATATGGTCGGGGAAATGCTCTTTGATGCGAGCAATGATGAGCTTTTCCGCTTTGTGGTCGTATTCGGTTACGAGGTTGTGTCGCCCTTCTTTATTGTCCACGCGAAAGGACGTGCCGAAGCCGTCCCTGAGCAGATGCCCTGCTTCGATAGCGGTTGTACGGGCGACGTCGAGGAGTGCGCTGAGGTCTGGAGTCATGGTTGTTGGTGTTTGTAAGAATGTATTCGTATTCAATGGAAAGCCAGATGAAAAGCCAGATGGAAAGCCAGTGTTTATGCGCCTTGCTGAAGTATTGGCAGTTCCACAAAAAATGTTGTGCCTGCGCCTTCTTCGGTTTCAAACCACACCGTGCCGCGTAGCGTTTCGACGAGCTTTTTCACAATCGAAAGCCCCAAGCCAACGCCTTGAATGGTGCTGGATTCGTTTTTTTCTGAGCGATAAAAAAGGTCGAAAATATATGGTTTATCTTCGTTGCCAATGCCTGTCCCTTCGTCTTTCACCGCCCAGAGCAGCGTTTCTTCTTTTTGCGTAAAGGTAATTTCTATGCGGCTTTGCGGAGGAGAAAACTTAACGGCATTCGAGAGTAACTGCGAAATAATTTGCCGTAAGGATTCCTCATCAATGTTCACCACAGACGTATTTACGTTGCTTACCAACTCAATAATTCGCCCTTCGGTGGCGAGTTCTTGTTCTTGCGCGAGGCTGAAGTCCCGCACCAGCTCTTCGGTACGCTTTACCACGTCGGCGGGCATCAGGCGCAGTGGGCGGTTCTCAATGGTACTCATCATAATCACCGAATCCAAGATATTGACGAGGCGTTTCGAGCTTTCTTCAATATGAGTAAATTGCTTGTTCCGTTGCTCGTCGGTCATTTTGCCGATGTAGCGTTGGAGAATACCGCAGGAAGATTGCACGACCGTAATGGGCGTACGAAATTCGTGCGAAATCGAAGCAATCAGGCGTGCGCGAAGATTATTGATTTCTTTCTCCTGCACAAGCGATTTCTCGAGTGCGTCCTTTGCCGCACGAAGCTCGACGGTGCGCTCTTGGATGCGATTTTCGAGGTCTTGATTCAAGCTATGTAATTCATCAAGCGTTTGGTCGAGAAGATTATTATTTTTCGCAAGCTGACCGTTCATTTCGGCAAGCTGCATATTCTTAGACTCTACTTGATGATTACGGTCTTGGAGTTCTGTATTGGCAAGCTCAATTTCTTGCGCCAAATCATTCAAAATCGTTACCTGACGCTGCACTTCTTGTGTGCGCTCGGCAACGGTCTGCTCCAAAATTTTATTTTGTTCTTGAAACGAGCGCACCCGCCACTTATAGACAGCAAAAATACCCACGCCGATAATGCTCATCCAGAGTGCATTTGCCCACCAGCGTTTCCACCAATGCGGCAAAATAACAACACGAATCTGCGCACCGTTTTCATTCCAAACGCCGTCGTTGTTGGCAGCTTTTACGCGAAAGGTGTAAGTGCCACCACTCAGATTGGTGTAGGTTGCCTCACGCTTATTGCCGACATAAATCCAGTTTTTATCAAAGTTTTCGAGCGTGTAGGCATAAATATTTTTGCCAGAAAGCGTGTAGTTGAGCGCAGTAAATTCAAAAGTAAGAACATTTTTATCTTCGGGAATTTCGAGTTCTTCCGTTGCACTAATCGCTTTTTCCGTTTCAAAGGGTTCATTAAACGTCTTGAAACCTGTGATAATGACGGGCGGAATGTAATCATTACGGCGCACGCTATCGGGAAAAAACGTACTAAAACCATTGATTCCGCCAAAATACATCCGCCCCGACCGCCCAAAATGGTACGCACCAGCATTGAATTCATTGCTTTGCAGACCATCCGACACATCATAGCGTTGAAAGGCTTTCTCACCTTTCTTTACTGCTGGGTTGTACGAAAAAATGCCGCGATTGGTGCTGCACCACAGCCGACCAGCACGGTCGCCGAGAATGCCGTAAATCACATTATTTGGCAAGCCATCCTGCTCGCGGAAGAGCGTAGATTCTTGTGTTTCGGGGTTGAATTTATTCAGACCGCCTGCGGTGCCAAGCCAGAGAATACCGTTTGCATCTTCATACATAGTGCGAATGATATTACTGCTAATGCCGTTTTTTTCGGTGAGAATTTTTTGATAGCTGATAAAACCTTGTGTCTTGGCATCGAACTGGCACAAACTTCCGCCATTAGTGCCAAACCAGAGTCGTTTTTTACTGTCGCAGAAACCATAATACAAGCCGTTTGTCGGCAATGATGCGGTATCTGCTGGATTGTGTTTGTAATGAGCAATAAATTCGCCGTTTTTCGGATTGAAGCGATACAAGCCATATCCCCACGTTCCCACCCAAAACATTCCCTCAGCATCCACGCAAATTGAGAAGGAAAATGCCGTTTCTGGTGTAGAAATTTCGGGCATATCTTTTGGGCGAAAGTGTGTTGCCGCACCATTTTTAGGGTTAAACTTATAGAGTGCGTCGCCGCTTGTGAGCCAAAAAATTCCGTCGTTGGTTTCGTGAATCGCACGAATGTTATTGCGTGGATTCGACGATGGCGTGTTATTATCCAGCCAATACGTCTGAAATTCGCCTGTTTGCTGGTTCAGAAGTTTATTCAAGCCTCCGCCGTTTGTACCAGCCCAGACCGTACCGGTGCGGTCTTCATGGAGCGAATAAATGTAGTTATGGCTCAAGGTCTTGGAAAGGCGCGGGTCGCGGCGATAGCTGACAAATTTTGCTTCGGCGGGGTCGTATTTATTCATACCGCCGCCATAGCTGCCAATCCACAAAATGCCAGAGCGGTCGCGGTGCAGCGAGTACACGAAGTTATTGACCAGCGAATTTGAACGAAGCTCATCTTGCAGAAAGCCAGTAAAGGTGCGTGTTTTGGGGTCGAAGTGCTGCAAGCCGCCACCATATGTGCCGAGCCAGAGCGCACCAGACGGCTCTTCGGCGATAGCAAGAATGTTATCTTGCGAGAAAATTTTTAGTTCGGTGCTGGAACGCCGAAAGCCCTCGAGTGCGTGGGTTGTTGTATTGAATTTATACAAGCCGCCGCCGTAGGTGCCAATCCAGAGAATATCAGGATTGACGCGGCTCACAAGCAAAGAACGTATGCCCGTAACGGCAAGACCTTTGCGGAACACCTGCGTTTGCTGGGTGATAGAATTATAGCCAACAAGACCATTATTGCTCCCAATCCACACCATTCCTTTTGTATCTGCAACCAGCTCGTAGATATCCACGTCAGACGGCTTTTCCTTGCCGTTTGCGTCGGTGCATTCTCGCAGGAGTTGCCAAACTTTTGTTTTGGGATTGAAAATACTCACGCCCTCTGGCGTAGCAAAATAGAGCAGTCCCGTGCTGTCCTCGCAGATATTGCGCACACAGTTTGAAGCCAAACCTAGCGTAGTTCCTTGCGCAGCAGTTCCTTGCATGGGAAATGCTTGTTTGATCGCAGTGTAGGAAGAGAATTTTTCGGTTGTATAATCAAAAACACTTACGCCGCCATTGCGTGTACCGACCCAGATTTTACCTTCTTTGTCCTCGTGCAGCGAGAGAATATGCGCATCGGACAAGGCACATTTGGCACTGGGGCGATAAATCGTAAAGGTATAGCCGTCAAATTTATTTAAGCCGTCTTGTGTTCCAATCCAAATAAATCCCCGTTTGTCTTGCATGATGCAAAATGGGTTGCTTTGCGACAAGCCTTGCTCAATGGAATACCGACTAAAATTCATGGTGGGCTGTGCCTGAAGAACTCCGACGGTATAGGGGCATATAATACTACATAGTGCAGCAAGGCAACACAGCAGCGCAGCAGAGAGAATGCACCCCACGCTGCGCCCGAAAACGCGCATCAATACTCCATTCCAAGTTCGTAATCTCATTGTAATTCTTTGCAAAATGAATGTGCTGCGATGGCAAATAGCCAAGCCCCAAATATAGGGAAATATCGTTGTTGAGCAATGGTATTTCCTGTGCTGGCGCGTGGCTTTTGTGCGAGGTTTTGTGCGAGGCAGACGAGGGTTATTTTCCTCGCCTAAGTACCATACAAAAAATCTTCAGCAGTGGCACAGACATTCTTGTCTGTGAGTTTTGGCGCGGGTTTCAGGCGGCAAACACAGACAAGAAGTCTCAAGCCACTGAAGCCTCATTTTATGCGCCCTACAAGAGTTTTGTATGGTACTCAGTTTCCTCGCATTTCTTTCATAAACAATGCCATTTCTGCCGCACTTACGCTTGCTTCGGCATTGGATTCGGGATGTGCGCCAATTTGCAAAGCGCGTATTGGCATCGGGACAACAATGCCGTGCTTTTTGAAGGTGTAGTATATCTGCTTCATCACGTTGCTCCGCGCTTCAAATTGCCAATCAAAATGACTAATGGCAATAAAAAAACGGAAATTGAGCGTAAACTCGCCAAATTCTCGAAAGCGCACGAGTGGTTCGGGAGCGCACAAAAGACCGCGTATTTTTCCCTCGCGCAGTTCGTGTGCTTCTTCGCACGTTGCCGAGCCGTACTCAAACACCATCGCGTTGAGTACGTCCTCGACAAGCTGCGGGTCGGTGTTGTGATGCACACCAAAGGTGAGGAGCAAATACTGAATTTCGGTTGGCAAGTGAAAATTCGTTACAATCGCTTGCGAGAGTTTATTGTTCGGAATCAGAATGCTATTCATTTCCTGCATTTCGATGGTGGTATTGCGCCAGCCAATATCGCGCACGTAGCCTTCAAAATTTCCATCGCTAATACGAATGTAATCGCCAACGCGAATTTGATGTGCTAAAGTGATATAAATTCCAGCAAAGAAGTTAGAGAGCGTGTCTTGAAGCGCGAGCGCGACCGCCAAACCACCCACACCAAGAGCGGTGATAATCGGCGCAATATCCACTCCAAATGCTCGCAAGACCATCACGCAGGCAATGGTATAAACAACAATTTCAATGCTTCGGCGCGTCAGCGAGACAGCTACCATGCGGTTTTGGTCGTGTTCGGCGCGAATGCGAACGAGCATTTTCAATACTTTCGTAAGAATGTACGAAAGCAACACAACAAAGCTCGCTGTCAGGAATGGTCGGGCGTAGGGCATGATAATTTTTGCACGAGGCAGTTCTCGAAGGGCAATGTTCAGCCCCGTTAGAAGAACGATGTAGAGAATACTGCGCCGCAGTGCATCCACCAGTATATCATCGTATTTGTTCTCGCTGTGCGCTGCCATGCGCACAAGCCATTGTCCAGTGAGCCAACGAAGCAGAATCCCCAGCACAAGCGCACTCAGACTAATGACAATCGAAGGAAAATACGGATTTGCTATGTATGGCAGAATAAGGCGATTGTAAAGTTCATCAATCATGGAATGTATCAATCATGGAAGGTGGAGGAAAGGTAACGGTATCGTCCTTGTGCATATTGTAGAGCAGTCTAAATATACAAAGATTTTGCGCACAATTATCAGATTTGCCAAATACAAACGCCTCGTCGAATTTTATTCGGCGAGGCGTTTTGTTTTCGGAAGAAAGCAATGGCAGCTACTTCATTGCGTGTGTTTGCATGGCAGCACCTTTTCGTGATTGTAAACGATGACCTTCCAAAAACTTGATTTCATCATACTCTGCCGCTAAAACCTGCTTTCCCTCAAGCGTGTAGCAGCCAAGTTTCGCGCCATTATTCACCTTTATCCAGCCATTGTGCAGGACTTGTACGCCTTCGTACTCTGGCGCAATAATTTCTTTGCCTTTTGCATCCACCACACCATACTTTTTGTCAATACTCACAATGGCATAGCTGTTTGCAATAATCTGTACATTGTCGTATTTCGGTGCAATAAGCTCTTTCCCACCTTTCGTGAGAACTCCGTATTTCTTGCCAACTTTGGAAATCCACATCCCGTTTTGCATACGCTTTACCATATCAAACTGTGGCTCAATAACAATTTTGCCCTCCATATCGGAGAAGCCGTACTTTAGGGTTTTTGTATCTTGCCAGAGGACAAGCTGTTGTGCGCTTGCTGCGCTTTGTGCCAAAACAATGAGCAGAAAAATAGTCAGGACTTTCAGCATGAACATAGAAAGTTAAATGTGAGAAAAAGCCGCCGCACGTGAGAGTGGGTGCGGCGGCGGCTGGAATTATTTATTTTTTTTTGATATTTGAGTAAGTTTTTGTAGATAAATCTCTCGCTCTTGCTCCTCCGCAGCTGCCTCCATAGTGGCAGCCTGTAGTTGTTCCTGTATTTCAGGGCGTTGGGATTTTCTACGAGCTTCCGCTCTATCCTGTTTAAGTTTTTGTAGCAACTCCTCTTCAGCATTTTTGCTGGAGAAGAGTTCTGGGTTTGAATCAACCATGTATTTTGCTCGGCGGCGTAGATACTCTTCTTCAGTGATACTTTGCTTTTTGAGCAATCTCATTTGCTTTTCATTATGATGCGTGATGAAATTACTTGCAATCATTGCTATTTCGTCTGTTGAAGAGAGAATTTGTACACGCTCTAGAGCTTGAAATATCGTCTTCGTATCATAAATCCACCTGTTTTTGCTTAAAACGTCTAAATAAAACTTTATGGCTTGATTGGTTTCTTGAGAAGGTTTGGTAGGTAATAAAACCCCGCGTAACATACCGTATGCAATAATTTGCTCAACGTGAAAGTCAAGTTTATCGCCAACCGCTCCCTTGATAACAGCTTTCGCTCTCGTATCTACTGTGCGCCAATCATGCGAGTTCCGTGCTGTTTTTTCCCAATCGCCTAAGCCTATTTTCTCAAATTTGCCACTCTCTATATATAATTTACTGAGCGCAAGCCATTGTTCGTTAGGCATACCTACAGGCAGTTCAATCGGCGTTGCAAAACTAAGATTGGCTTGATTGTTTGACGTTAATAGAGCTTCTTCCTGCTGAGATATGCCCCCACTTGACGTACACGATTTGAGAAAAGCAAGGCTTAGAAATGCAAATAATGATATGACAATTTTTGTTGCCATAGTTAATGTTGAGTAGGAGGAAAAGCCGCTGCAAACGAGATAGGGTGCAGCGGCTGGTCACATGAGAAAATTATTTTTGATTATCAACGGAATTCTGACCAGCAAGAACAGCTAAAATAGCCGTATCTTCAAAGGTTGTTGAGAAACCAATAAATTTGTCTGCACGCTCATAAAGACTTTTCAATTTTGATGCTTCGAGTTGAATATTCTGTTGGAATGCTTTTTTTTGCTGTTGAACTTCAGCTTGCAAAGTCTTATCATCGGTAATTGATTTATTGGTAGATTTCACCTTCGCTAAAAAATAGTTTTCTAAGGTAAAAGGCTGACCTTTCCATTCAGCATAGATTCTTGTGCCATATGGTAGGGTTTTTTGTGCAATATCCGCTATTTGCTGAGTGTTCCAATGTCCCTGAAGTTTTGGTAGTACCTGTGCAAATAGGCAAGGGTCCGAAAAGTATTTATTCCGAACAAGCATATCCATGTAATAACCCATTACCTGCTGCGTTTCAGGTGTAGCCTTTTCATGGATAAAGTAGCTCCGAAGCATACCCGAAGCAACCTGCTGTTGTATAAAAAATAATACTTCTTCTCGCTCATAGTCTTGAATCAATTGCCGACCCAGTACATCTGCTTCTTGCCAATTTTTCGCTTTGCGAATTTTTGACATCATTTCACCATAGCGTAAAACTCGCGGCGAACTCGTGAATTTATCATAGATATTATCCCACGCTTCCCGTGGCATTCCGCTAGGTAATGTTGGTGAAAAACCAAATCTAAAATTTGGGGAACTTTGAGGCTGAGTAAATTCTTTCGAGTGTTCAAAAGTTGAACTTGTCGAGTACAAGCCATTGCCACTAGGGCTACATGAAATTAAATATGCAAACGAAGATAAGCATAAATAAATATAAAGTTTTTGCATTGTTTTTGAATCTTGGTTGTAGAGTTAGTGAGTTCATTTAATAACTTCTGAGGTTAATTTGAACATCTATCGTGGTCATAAACCTCTAAAGGCTCGTATTCAGAGTTATCATCGCCACAAACAGGGTAATCTGTAATTCGCTTCCTTTGTGTTTTTGAAGCACCACTTTTGTCGCCTTTCTGACATACTTCGGTATGACTTTTCGCTGGCACTGATTGGGCTGATTCCAACCTAGAGCTATATGCAAGGCGAATAGTATAATGAACTTTGGGAGTTTTGTTGCAGTTTACATTGCGCGGGTCGTCTATACTATGGCTGTAATCCTGAAGAACGCATGTACAAAACTCCTTTTGTACTCTTGGTGGCGGTGGGGTAGTGTCCGCTGGCTGTGTTCCACCCCCTCCTGGATCTGGATTACTCGGCTGCCCACCTGGCGTTCCAGGCTGCGAGGGCTGTCCAGGTGTCCACGGGTATATCGGCGGGTCATAGCGCGGAGCTTTGACAATCACACCCTCAAGCTGTACAGGTCCTCGCGGTACGCCATGTTCAGGAGGGTCTGCTGGCATAATCCTCGGTACGTTTTCCTCGACACGCTTTGGGGAACGTTTTTGCACACTACCAAACCTTTGCGCAAACGCGCTTTCAACAACACCAAACAGAACAAATGTGAACACCATAAAGACAGCAACGGCAGAAGGCAGGGGTGATGCAGCCTCGCTTTGCGCG
>RDXM01000039.1 GCA_004292595.1 Candidatus Kapaibacterium sp.
TACTCGCAAGTATCAAATAACTTCAATGATTTCAAAGCCATTTACGACTATAATTGTCTATGAAATCATTGAAGTTATTTGATACTTGCGAGTAATGATTTCATTTTTTTTATTCTTGTCGTATTGTTGGTTGTATAATTGTTGCTAAGGAATGCGTAAAAAATAAATGGCGAAACTTGAGGCTATAAAACAAGTAATGGTGAGCCTTTCCCGTTTCATCTCTCATTCCTTAAATTCATCCCTTCCTAATGTTTTTCAGCTTGGCGATGTGGTGGATTTTTTGGCATAAAAAGTTCAAGAAAATTCCCCCTGTTGAACCTCGCACAAATGTTTCGAGGAAGCATTGCTGCCGCCATATTACCGAACGGGTATTTGGGGCTGGTTTTATTGTTTGATAAATTTCAACGTTTGCTGGACTCTGCCTTCAAACGTGATAACATACATTCCTGACGGTTTACTATTCATGTCAATTATGGTGTTTTCTGCATTGATTATTCCCGAAAATACTTCTGTTCCTTGAGAGTTGTAGATTCTATATCTAGCCCCCAATAAATCTACACTAACATTGACGGCAAAGAATGTACTCGTAGGATTCGGATAAATGCTTACTCTTGGCAGTTCGTCGTTTTTTACCCCAACGGTCGTTACACAGTCCGCAAAATATTTTTTCACGTACTCTCGTTGTGTCGTATTCGTTGAATGCACGGCATTGCCTTTGACGTGAACAACATTCCCGGATAAATAGGAATATTCCGTAATTGCTGGATTTCCCGTTGTTATTCCGGAGGTTGCTATGCTGCCTGTGTACCCTTTGTACACCGCGATATTGAAAGCAGCAGTTTCGGCAGGTAAAAAATTTACACCGACAGCAGAAGAGCCACCCAAGTACGGAATTAAGTTGTCGTTATCATTGCTTATACTTAAATATTTTCGCGTCATTAGGGGGTTTGCCAATGTATTGTAGCCACAGAAGGAAGAACTTGGGGTAGTTGTGCTACTCGGTTTGTAAAACCCTCCCGAATGATATTGTGCTTCATTGAGATGCGAGACAATCGCACAAATTATATCAATACCTGGGTTGCTGTTTTCGATAAACACTCTATTTGCCAGCCCCGCACCATTAGAACTTCCTACAATTCTGATTTTATTCGCATTGACATTGGTGTAGCGTTGCACATTGCTAACAAGGTCATTGACCATTTCAACGTCAGGGGCATCGCTGGTTTCAGCGCAAATATTCCAACTATTGAGGTACCCCGTTGGTGCAACAAGGATATGACATTCGAGCGTGTTCCTAAATTGAGTAATCATACCTGCTCCATTGCCGCCGTTGCCGTGAAGCAGTACACACAGGGGAAAGCCGCCTTGAGGTGCCGTACCTGTTGGAACGAAGATGTTCATTGGGTAGGTATATCCGTTTGGCTGTTGAGACCAACTCTTGGTAATACCAATGCTTGTGTTTGAAGTCAAATTCTGGGAAAACCCAATGAAAGGGCAAAATAGGAATACAGCTATGAATGCTTTCATCATTGTTACAGTCATGTAATGGTTGGTGGTTCAGTTTTTTATTGTATTGTAGGGTTTTTCCCATTCAATTTTTGGGAAAAGAATCTCTGGCGTTGGCAAAAAGCGCAAGCCACATCCAAACAGACATTTTTTCTGCCCACGAGGAACTGAGCAAAATCGAAGGAAAACGAAACGCTTCGATGCCTGAATATTTGCAGTGCGGCGATCGCACCTGCACCCAACCAGAGCGTAGGGCGTGTACGCGGACGCGCTCCGAGATTTGAACAGTAACAATGCGTTCTGTATTTTGAGGGGAAATATTCATCATGCTACTCATGGTTTTGCTCACCGTAAACGTATTGAAAAATATCAAAACAGCCCTCGTTACTGGCGCGAACAAAGGCATTGACTTGGAAATTGCCACAGAATTATGCGCAAAAGGCTTCCACGTATTTCTTGCGGCGCGTACTCCGCATTCTGGCTCAAGAAGCCGCGTCACAGCTTGCTTGGGGCAAAAACACTCGTGGTAGAGCGGTGTTTGCAGGCTACGGCTCTTGCAAAAATCGCAGAACAAAACCCTGAATCTCCTTGCGTTGTGCGGTGTTCGCGTTATCATCCATGTTGTTGTGTATCGTGTTCGGCAGTTTGATAATCGTTATGTTAAATTTCTTTTGCTCCTCTAAACTCGGCACTACGCCTTCATCCGCAGGCTGGTCGCTAGAGCGAAGCGAGTAAATATGCGGCTTTGTTGTGCGGGGAAGTGCAACGCGGCGATTGTCGAGCGTGATGATTTTGTGCAATAATTCGGGATATTTTTGTGCAAAAAGTGCCGTCATATCGCCGCCGTTGGAGTGTCCTGAAAGCGTGATATGCTTGAAATCCAAGCGCGGATGCGACTTTTGGAGCGCGTTCACCACAAACAGAATATTCTCCACACCGCGCTCCCAAAACGGCTTTCTCACGACCTGCGGAATGCCGTGTGTTGGCATGAGGGAATCGCTTGGAAGCTCATGCTGAATGCTGGCAACGAAAAAGCCTTTGGAAGCGAGAAATTCCGTCAGGTACGAGTACGCGAGGTAGTCTCCGCCTTTGTTTGCGCCATATCCATGTGAAAAAATGACAAGTTGTTGTTTCTTGCTTTTGACCGTTGGAGAATAGTAGGCAACAGGAATGATGCGGCTTCTGGCGGAGTCAAAAAGTTGGAGTGTGTCGAGTTTGAACGATGTGTGCATGATTCTTGGCTGCTGCGAAAATGCTTGCACACTTGGTAGAATCAGGTATGGAATCAAAATAATGAGAAGTGTAACGAGAGAGTGTTTCATGCAAATATGTGGAATGAGTTGAACGATATTCCTGAATTCACAGTTTTTCTTGTTTTCCTTTCATCGCGGCGCGTAATAAAACGGAATAAAATACTCTACGGTCTTCCCAAATTTTCGCACAACAAGGAGGTTTTTTCCTGGATGCAAGCCACGGGTGGGAATGTAGGTCAGCAGCCCTGGTGCGCTTGTTTGCGGATGTTTATGAAAGAAAAACTCCTGTGAGGAATAAAGCGAATCGTTGAGCGAAATGGTGTAAATGCTGGCTAATGCGGCGAGCGCGATCTGCCGCGTGGAATCAGTTTCTTCCACAGATTTAGGAAGATACAGTCCTTCTTTATGAAATCCTCGAAAACCAGCACCAATTCTCGCTTTCAGGCTGTCATTGTCATTCGAGCGATAGGGCAGAAAGAGGCGAATGTACGCATCGCTAATGACATCGGCTTGAATGCTAGGAAAGCGAAGCAATGTGCGGTCTATTTCGTTATCTTGTTGCTGGCGGAAATTCTCGTAGTAGGCAGCTTCCATACTGAGCGCGGATTCGTTTTGCGAAAAGAAAATATGCCGATTGTAGCCCAAGAGCAAATCTCCAAGTGGCGCAAGCATGACGCACCCCATAAAAAAGTAGATGATTCCATAGATTTTCCCGCGAGCGACATTGCTTCTGAGTGTGAACATGATGGAATTATACAACTGCCCAAGCATCAGAAACAACGAGTAGCTAATCATCGGCGAGAGCCACCGCCGCAGACGCGGCGAGTCCAGATGCGGCTTACGAATGAGGAGGCTGTTCATCGTGCTGACAAGGAAAATCGGTATGAACACAACACAAAACATTGCTACCGTCCAAATGACGGTGTTCACTTGCGGAAAAAGTAATTCAAGTGCAAAGATAATCGGTGTGGTAACGGCATACAGGAAGCCAGAGCCGAGCATGAGCAAGAGCAGCAAAAACGTAAAGCCAAAAATCATGCGGCAAATGTCATCCACACTTTTCGCTGTTTCGGTGAGGGAGCGAATTTTAGTTTTATACACATCCTGAAATAATGCAGGATACGGCAATTTTTCCCAAATAATTTCCTGTGGAAAGACCGAAGCCAAGCCTAGTAAGCCTACCCAATAGCCACGCAACAAAAAATGTCCACCTAAATTGAAAATGAGCAAATACGATAAGGCTTTTGCGTAGAGCAGAACTGTCGTAATAATATTTCCAGTGGTCTGCAAGATTGTATCCTCAATACTGCGCTGAATCAAGCCCGGAAGCTGAAAAAGAGAGAAGAAAACAGCACCAGAAATAAGCAATTCCAGTTCCCAATTTCTGCTCGTCAGCGTTTGGTGCGCAGACGATGCTGTTTGTTCTGTTGTTTGTTCTGTTGTTTGTTCTGGTGGTATTTCTGGTGTGGAGCTTTTTTCAAGATTGATTTGAGTCATAACATTGTGGGAAAGGGTAGTATTGCGTATTTGGTAAAAATGCAGAACTGATGCGGCGTTCACGCACCTTTGCATAAAAAAGCCCTGAATGCCTCATCATTACTGGGTTTCAGGGCTTTGTTCGCTCAAAGGCAATATCAAAAAAAACAGACGAGAAGCCAGATATATACTGGCTTTGGTGGCTATCAAAGTGTCTGCAAAATGATATACTTTTTCTCAATGAAATATTACACCTGCACTGCTTTCACAAGAATAGGCATTTCAAATTCGAGCGAAAAGGTTTTGCCGAGGTCTTCCATGTCTTCGTCATCCTCATCGTAGAGCCATTCTACGCGAATAACTTTATCTTTCCCGTAGTACGAATTTAACATAATCATCATTTCCCGCAAAAATTTTGAGGATGCCGTATTGATGTAATTAAGATTCATGCGCACATTCAGGTTTGATGCACTGGTGGTGAAATACTGCTCCACCCAAATGCGCACGGGTTCAAAGAACTCATATGCGTTTTCGGGATAGCAATTTCCTGTGATTTCAACCGCGCCAGTGGTAGGGTCGAGAACAATGCTAGGTGTTTCGGTCGTACGTTCTAAAAAAACAAGGTCGAGCGTCATAGTGCCAAAAGCGTGAAAAAGTGTGAAAGAAACAATATTATCGTGATTGTTATTTCGTGATTGTTATTTCGTGATTGTTATTTCGTGATTGTTATTTTATGATTATCGTCATTACCGCACTTGATTGTATTTTTTCATCAGGTCGAGAACAGTATCAAGCAGCAGGGAAATTTTGGGTTTGGTAAGCTGTGCATCTGCGCCAACTGCCTCGCCTTTGTGGTGCAACTCATCCGACACGAGCGATGAAAAGATAATAACGGGAATTTTGGAGAGAATAGGGTGATTTTTGATGTTGCGCGTAAGAGCATGACCATCCATTTGCGGCATTTCGACATCGGTAATCACCAAATTCACCATGGAACGTAAGTCCTCGCCTTGTTGTGCGCGTTCAGCATAGACCGAGAGTAATTCCCATGCCGCAACGCCGTCATTGCACGAAACGACGTTATAGGATGCTACTTTCAGGCGGTCGGTAATCATTTTGCGGATGGTAGGGGAATCTTCTGCCATGACAACGGTGTAATTTGCTCCGTCTAAGTGGTGAATATCATCTACCTGCTCCATACCAAGTTTCGGATTGATTTCCGCAATAATTTTCTCGACATCCACCATTAAGATATTTTTATCTTCTCCTTTGATGATGCCGATAATAGAAGTGTTATCTCCACCGTAATCGTGGATTGTATCGGGCGATTCTACTTGCTTCCACGAAAAGCGATAAATACGGCGCACATCGTTCACGATAAAACCTAAGCGCATTGCATTAAATTCTGCAACAATAAGTTTGCGATCGACAGCGAAGTTGTTGAAATGATACAGCCAATCGCCCAAATCAATAACAGGAACAATATAGCCCCGCAAATTAAAAATGCCTACGGTGCTTGTGGGCATATTTGGCAGGGCAGTAAGCTCTGGCATACGAATAATTTCGCGTACCTTTGCCACGTTAATTCCAAAGGACTGTGCCACCATTGTTCCGTCGGTATCGGGAAATTCAATAATGAACTCAATCACTTCCAGCTCATTTGTGCCAGATTCGAGCAAGATGTTCGTATTTTTTGCCATGCTGCTATGTTGAAAAGTATGGAGAAAATAAAGAGTTTCGTGGGAGAAGGTGTAGACAAACGTACCTGCGCTATGCTCAACGGGCTATGCTTAATGCGCTACCGCGAATTAATTTGTCGAATTTGCGCCCGAACATTTTCCAGCGAAATCGTTGCGGTCAAAGAATCATTTTTGCTGGCAATGATAGCGCACGTGGGAAAGGCGGAAGAATCTGCAAGCACAATTTCAAGGCGTTCGGGGCTAAAGCTGACATTACGGAATACTCCGGGAAGCACCGAAGCACGAGCGAGCGAGCGCACATCCACTTTCGCTACGTCTTTATTCATGGGGATATACGCAAAATCGCGGTCGGTAATAGCAAGCCCATATGGGCGGTCGTTGGAGGAATCGGCAGCGTCGCTGAAGAGTGTTGCTTCGCGCAGCACACGGCGCTCGGCAATGCTCACAACCGCGACGCGCGAAGCCAAACGCTGCGCTCCACCGCCCGCACAAACGACGATAAGCTCCGAGCCGTTTGCGGTATGAGCAAGAAACTGCGGCGCACGTGGCACAGGGATTCGCGCTAAGAGTGCTTCTGTTGCATTGCTGCCCGTGTAATTTGTTGCGACAACAGCAACGGCATTTTCATCTTGAAGAGCGCAGAATAGCTGGTTTCCAATCACATCCAGCGCGGAAATGGGAGACGTACCCACGCGAACATCTCGTGCAATACGGATATTGAAAAGGTCGAATACCGTGAGCATCGGAGCGTTGCGAAAGGCGATGTAGGCGGTGGTTGCGTTCACTGGAATGATGTCCGAGGGTTCGCGGCGGTCATTGGCAAAACTTATCGTGGTAATGCGGCGATAGCTGGTGGCAGAGAGAACTTCAATTTTGAATTCCTCTGGCATCAGCACAAAAACATATTCACGAAATGCACCCGTTGGAAGGGCGATTTTACGGACTTTTCCACCAATGCCGCGTATGCTATCAACGTTCAAAAATAAGTTCTGATTTGCAATGCGATTATTGGGCTGACTCAGCAAAAGCAAGCGTGAAACGGGTTCATCGGTGGCAACGAGTAATTGCCAATCACCCTCCTCAAGCGGCGGCGCAGGAACAGTTGGCACACACGCATCTAAGGCGCAGAGCGCGATACACAAAGCAAGGCAAAGAAACTTCATGGTGAGTGTGAATGAATGAAACGAGAGAACGAATTGTACGAAAGAAAATATCTGACGAACTTGACCAGCGAATCTGAGCATCTATGAAGCTATGAAGCGCGAATAACACCTTCCATAATCGTCGTCATTTTGGGTTCAGCTTCGTTGGCGACAGCGATAATTTCTGCTACGCTCACTGGATGAAGCGATTCAGGATAGCATTCATCGGTAATGATAGAGCAGCCAAATACTTCCATTCCCATATGCCGCGCTACGATGTTTTCTGGTACCGTACTCATACCAACAACATCTGCGCCGATAGCTCGCATAAAGCGATATTCTGCGCGGGTTTCGAGGTTTGGTCCAGCAACGGCGACGTACACGCCTTTTTTGGCATTGATAGCATTTTCCACCGCAACTTTTTCGGCGATTTTGATAAGACGTTGGGAATACGGCTCGCTCATATCAGGAAAACGCGGTCCAAGCGTTTCGTCGTTGCGCCCGATGAGCGGATTATCGCCCAAAAGGTTGATATGGTCGTCCATAATCATCACATCACCTTTGCGAAAGAGCGGATTGACCGTGCCGCAAGCATTGGAAACAAACAGCGTATTGATACCTAAAAATTTCATTACGCGCACGGGATAGGTGATTTGTTGCATGGTATAGCCTTCGTAGTAATGAAAGCGTCCTTGCATTGCCATAACGTGCTTGCTGCCAAGCGTCCCGAAAATAAGCCGTCCGTGATGCGATTCCACCGTCGAAACAGGGAAGTGCGGGATTTCATCGTATTCAATCGTTGTTTCAACCGAAATTTTATTCACCAAACCGCCCAAACCCGTTCCAAGAATAATTCCAACTTCGGGTCTTGATTGCGTTTTTGTGTTGAGAAATGCGATAGTTTCGTCAATGTTTTTGCGGAGTTCGGACATAGCGAATACGAAATGAAAGTGAATGAATATGGAGAAGATTTCTACAATGCTTAAATTCTACGATGAGCAGTTTCGGACTGTATGAGTGGCACAGACAGGAATGTCTGTGCTACTACTACAATCTTTAGCTCTGAATTTTCTTAGCCGTTTTTGTAATTCCGCGCCCCAAAAATTGCCGTACCAACGCGAATCATCGTCGCGCCTTCTTCGATTGCTGCGGTGAAGTCTCCGCTCATGCCCATAGAAAGCTCATGGAAACTGGTGTCGGGGAAATCGCGCTGCATCGTGTCTCGCAGAGAACGTAAGTGCCGAAACATCGGGCGAACATATTCAATGTCGTCGCTAAAGGCGGCAATGGTCATCAATCCTTGTATGCGCAAATGCGGGCAATCAAGCACGGCTTCAACAAGCGCAGGGAGTTCTACTGCCTCACAACCAGATTTTGTTTCTTCGTCGGAGGTTTTTACTTGCAGCAGTACATCAATAGTGCGTCCAACGTGGGCTGCGGCTTTGTTTAATTCTTGTGCAAGGCGCGGCGAATCAAGCGATTGAACATAGTGCACATATGGCGCAATCATCTTCACTTTATTTGTTTGCAAATGCCCGATGCAATGCCATTCTGCCTGCACAGGATTGTTTGCAAAGAACGCACCTTTATCCTTGATTTCCTGCGCATAATTTTCACCGAATACCCTCAATCCCGCATCCAAAGCGGCTTGTACGACTTCGATGCTTTGTGTTTTTGAGACCGCAATAATGCGCACTTCCTCTGGCGAACGTCCTGCGTTTTGAGTTGCCCTGTGAACCTGCTCGGCAATGCGTTCGTAATTTGTGCGAAGTTCACTGCTGCGTGGTGATACTACTGGTGATACTACTACTGGTTCTGACATAGATTCTTATGGCGTAAAAGCGGCATGAAACCGTGCAAAAGATACACATATTCAAAGATATTCAAAGAGGAATTTACAACAATGTTGGCAGAATCCCAATAAGAATCCGCGCTATCTATGGGATTTTTCTTGTGCGATGAGAAGCTTTGCTCTCAGGTTCGCTACAAAAAAACGGTGTTTCCCTGTATGAAGGAAAACACCGTCAAAACGTACTTAAAGTCTTATCACCGCGCATCTTTTACAGAATCTTTTAGAGGCGGCTTGCATAATCTTTCAAAAACTTTTGCTCATTTGGTGTGAGCGAGGCTTGCCCTTTTTCGTTAATTTTATCCAAAATTTCATTCAAGCGGTCTTCATCAAGCGGCGCAAGTTCGTCATCTTCAGGATGTGTGCTGCTCAGGCGTGTTTCGCTTTCTTGCGCTTGCCCAAGACTTCTTCCCACCGATGCTGGCGACGGCGTTGTTTGGCGGCGCGTTGGGGCTTGCTGCTGCTTGGATTGGCGTTTCAGCAAGACAAATCCGCCAGAGGAGAGCCGACCAAAGTATAAATGCGAGAAGAGAAACCCAAAGAAAATCCCAAAACCTTCATTTGCAAACGCATGAGCGATAGCCGCAGGATTGAGGGAAAAGCTCATCAGCGAAGAGGCAATCGCCACAACAAACATAAGGCAAAGCAGCATCGTCGCTCGCATAGGAATCACACCAAAGAGCGAGACTTCGCCCGATGGGTACAAGTACACATACATCGTCAGCACAAAGAGCGCAATAGCACTCGTGCCAGCAAGCGTTGCACTCGTAAACATGAGCAGTGGTGCGAACACAAGCGCGTGGACAATGACGAACACACCCAAAATCAGCAGTAAGCGGCGACCACTAATGATTCGCTCAAGTTCTGGTGCGAAGAAATACAACACCGCGCTTGTCGAAAGCATTTCCCAAAAGCCTGTCGCTGCAAAAGGATATGTTACAAAACGCCAGTATTGTCCCGCACCAACATTCGCAAACGGCATCAGTGCCAGCCATTGCGTGAGCAGCCCGCGTGTTGCTACATTGGTGAAATACATAATGCCCACGAACAGCAAGATTCGGTGCGAGGTTGGGAGAAATTGCCAAAAGAGCATATCGCAAAAGAAAAAGGAGTGAGGAGAAAATATCTTGCTGCGCGTGGATGGGCGATAATTCTTAAATGACGGTCAGTTTTCGTGTTTGCGAAAAACCAATACTGGTATCCATACGGTAGAAATACACGCCTTTGCTGAGATTAGAAACATCCGCCGAAACGCGGTGTTGTCCAGCTTCTTGGTCTTTGCGCACAAGTTCGATAATTTCCTTGCCCAAGACCGAATAAATACCAATCGTTACAAACGCATCTTTCGCCAGCGAGTACTCAATGATGGTGTTCGTCGAAGCGGGATTTGGATAATTTTGGTTCAGAGCGGAGCTGAACTGCGATTCACCTTTCACTGCTGTTGCCGTTAAGCCTGGAACATCAATCACAACAAAGTCATCACCAGTATTGAAGGTAACGGGAAAAGAGCGAAGAGGTGCGGTTGCTGGTCCGCGCAGCACACGACCATCGCCAGCAAACTGCGAGTTATGGCGGGGGCAAGTAAATCGTCCATTTGCGAAATTACTTACTGCATTGCCTTCGTGCGTACACTCCTCCGACAAAGCAGAAAAGCGATTTGCCTCGAAGCGCGTAATAATAATTTGCCCTAAACTGAGCGGTGCGCCGGGTATTTGCAAGCGAATAGAGCCGCCAGTTGTGCGCAAGGAAGGAAAGTTTGCAAAGCGCAAGGTGTACAAACCATGCGTTTGCGAGCCACGTTCTTTAACATCATCGGGCAGAACCTCGCCAACAAGCTCCAGTACGCCACCGACCATCATAAAGACGCTGGCTGCGAGACTTGTGCGGAGAAATTCGCGGCGTGTTTCGTTTGGTGCATTCGGTAGGCTTGTTTCCATGGTCTTTTTTGGAAAGGATGAGAGATGAAGTTATGAAGTATGAAACGTAGAAATCGTATCAATACTTGGTTTACGGCAGCGACGCAATGAGCTTTTCAACGTGTTCAAAGCTGATATTTTCGTGGTAATCTTCGTTAATAGCAATCATTGGTGCGCCGCCGCACGCGCCCATGCACTCGACTTCTTCCAGCGATAAGCGTCCGTCGGTGGTGCATTCGTTGTGTCCGATGCCATAGCGAGCTTTTGCTTGAGCGAAGATGGTGTCGCCGCCGCGCAGCATACACGAGACGTTGGTGCAGATTTGCAAATGATATTTGCCCATCGGCTTTTTGAAATACATCGTATAAAAGGTCGCAACGCCGCGCACGTGGGCAAGCGGAAGATTAAGTGCTTCTGCCACGCACATCATCGCCTCGTCCGAGAGCCAGCCCCATTTTGCTTGCGCCATCCAGAGAGCAGGCATAAGTGCTGCTTTTGCTTCGGGATACCGCTTTTTAATTGTTTCTAGTTTTTGACGTTCTTCTGCTGAAAAGGTTAGTGTATTACTCATAGTTGTGATGCTGCAAAAGTTACGAAAGAGAGAACAAAGAATAGATAGATTTTATTGCCAGAGAGAGGCGTAAGTTACACAATTATTGTGAAGAATGACAAGTTTTCCACAACGAAGCGGCAAGAATTTGCCGTATGTTTTTATCGTTTGAGCAGCAGATGCGTTTTCGTCCACATCCGCAGTGCAATCAAGATTTTATGCGATGTTGAAACGGAAATTTTACCTTGAAAAACATTGTAATCCGCAATTTCAATTTTTTCCAATAAGCGATAGTAAATTGCATCCATAATCTGTGCAGCAAACATAGTGATACTTTCGTCTGGACGCAAGGCTGCACGGGCTTTGTGGTAGTATTCGCGGGTGCGGCGTACTTGGAAGCGCATGAGTTCGACGAATTGTTCTGAATACATATCGCTCAATAAATCATCTTCGGCATAGCCAAAACGCTGTAAGTCTTCCTGCGGCAAGTAAATACGTCCATTATTTTTATCGGCTTGAATGTCGCGCAGAATATTTGTTAGCTGAAGCGCGTAGCCAAGATTTACTGCGTATTCCTTGGTTTCATCGTACTTGTAGCCAAAAATTTCAATCGAAATCAGTCCTACGATACTTGCCACGCTGTAACAGTATTCCTTCAATTCGTCGAATGTATTGTAGCGATGCTGAATTAAATCGCGCTCACAGCCATCAATGAGCGTCAGAAGATATTGCTTCGGAATGGAAAAACGATTCACGACTGCCGTAAGAGGTAACATGATTGGATGCGTAGAAGTTCCATTATAGCATTTTTCTACTTCGCGTCGCCATTTGTCCAAGCGTTCGCGTTTGCGTTGGATATTCGAGTAATCATGAGGATTTGCGCCTGCTGGGGCGGGAATATCAATATCCACGATGTCATCGGTGTAGCGGCAAAAGGCATAGACGGTGTGCATTGCCTCGCGCTCATCCTTTGGCAAAAACGAGAATGAATAGTAAAAATTCGTCGTTTTTTGCTGGGGCAAGGGCAGGGTATCCTCAGCAAGCCCGTGCGCAGCGTATTCTGGCGCGAGCAAGGAAGAACCTCCGAAACCTGAAGAACTATTAGACATAACAAACCCCCTTTGGACTGACAAAATGAAACGTTATGGAGGAAAAGCAATATTTGAAAAATTCAGTTCTTGATTGACGCAGAACGAAGATACAGCAGATATTGTATCATGTTGAACAACAAATATCACGGGCGCTTACGATGCACCAAAAAGGCGAACCGCACGCCACAGGACGCGCGGGAACGTATATTTGGAGAGCTTTGGTCGCTCGTGCAATATCCGAAAGCCTAGATTATATGCTGCTTTCAGCACGGTCTCGCCACCAGAAATCGTAAGGGCTAATTCTGCTCTGAGCCGCGTATCTGCTATGTGCGATAGCAACGCTGAACCGTCTGCAAAATACAACTTTGTTTTGTGAAAAAGAAGTTGAAAGCACGGTAAAAATTGATTTTCAATAATTTTTGTAGAAATTGTTTCTGGAGCAGCATGGAAATGGCGTATATCCTCACTACTCAAGCCAAATTCTTGCAAAATATCCTGCGGAATAAAAATGCGCCCCTGCGGAATATCCCGCGAAAAATCTTGCCAAAAATTGGTAAGCTGCAATGCCGTACACACCGCATCGGACAACGGCGCAAGCGTAGGCGAGTATATGCCGTAGAGACGCAAGACAAGCTCACCGACGGGATTCGCTGAGTGCGCACAGTAGTATTCAAGCTCTTCCCAATGTCTTGCTTGCTGAAATTCGCTGTCCATCCGAAACGCCTGAAGGAGTTTTTGAAAGGGCAGTGGAGGAATATTTTTCTCACGCATCGTAGCGTGAAGAGCGCGAAAAATCGGATTTTGCAGCTCATCTGGAGCATGAACAAAAAGCAATGCTTCCAAGCGTTCTAGTGCAGCACGTTTTTCATTCGCGCTCGTATTTGGTAATTCATCGGCAATATCATCGGCAAGCCGTGAGAAGGCGTACACGCTATAAAAGTGCGCTCGCAAATCTCGCGGAATAAGCACTGAACCAACCGGAAAGTTTTCGTAATGGGTGTTTGCAAGCGTTGTACAAAATGCAAATGCTTCTTTTTTTGTCCTTATTGCAAAATGACCACCTTGAAAAAAAGTTAGATCTAAAAGCTCGTTATTACTGAAAGAAAACATAATTACTGATGTTTGTGATAAAGGTAGCACCCCATTCAAACGTGGAGTAGCAAAAAAAGTATAAAAAAGGGTTCATTGTGCCGATATTGAAGAACTTCAAACCTCTTCATATCAACA
>RDXM01000093.1 GCA_004292595.1 Candidatus Kapaibacterium sp.
CCCCGAAGACGGGTCAAACCGACACTACCTCCTGGCTGAAGCACAATGCCTTATATCCCCATGCCTAAAGGCAGGGGTTTTACGGCATATCTGATAAAAGCCGTAGAAAACGCTAAAATACACACTTTTGGGGGAATTGAAAAATGAACAAAAAAACAGAGCGACACTTGATTGTACCGCTCTGTTTGGGTGTTGCCACGAATGCCTGAGAGAATCTTGCTTTTCAGGCTTCGTGGGGCAATTATCGAAATGATGCTTGTGCCGTGATTTTACTGCAAACGAACCCGTAACGCACTGTGCGAATCGGCTTTCAAGACCGCTTTGTCGCTATTGGTGCGCTTGACGTTTGCCACGCTGAGGGCGAGATGTGCTGCGCCTGTTTGCAATGTGCCGAGTTCTGCGCTTGAAAATTCCACACTACTTGTTCCGGCTACAATCGGCTTCACCACTGGCTTCGGAAGCGCACGGATAATTGCTTCGGCTTCGCGGCGTGTTTTTCCTGCCAGTGCCGCAGAATCAGGCACATTGCGCAAGGTGAGAACGCCACCTGTGAATGTACCGATGGGATTCCAGCGCACAGTTACTGCGCTTGAGCGTGAAAGCGCGTCGCCTTCTTTTACGGACGTAAAGGTTGCTTTGCCAGGAATATCAATCGTGGTTTCGCCCAGCGTGTAGCCGCGCACGGTAAAGTTCGCAGTGGCGGGCGCGTCCGAAAGCGTGATAAGCGATGGCGGCATTGTCATTGTCGTCGTAGCGGTGCTGCTTGGCGGCAATGGATAGACAAAAATTGTTTCGGCAAGGCGTGGCGGACGAGCATTTGCATTGGTGCTGTTCGGGCGACCACCGCCAGGAGGCTGATTATTCCTTCCTTCTGGGCGCATTGGCGGCGTAACGAGCTGGTAGATTGCTCCCATAACCGCAACGCTCACACCTTGCACACCGAGTGCGCTGTTGAACCGTGCCGAAGCCGCACCACCGCTTGTCATTGTGCCTTGTGCATTCAATCGGCGTGAAACCTCAAGCATTGCTTCGGGACGTATTGCGTTGGAATCACGGTTTGGCGGGGGAGTACCATTCGGACCGCCATTTGGTGAGCCGTTTGCGCCTCTGCCGTTTGGTCGTCCAGCGAATATATCATCAAGAAGTTCTGTTTGCATATCGTTCAAAATGCCCGTCATATCTGCATTGCCCAGGAGTGCTGTACTACTATTTGCGCTTGCGCCCATAGAATTGAGTGCGTAGGCGGAGGCGGTGGCAGTTGCGCCATCATCAAGCCCTGCAATAGCCGAAGAGCCTGTGCCAGAGCAAGCCGTAAAGCCAAAAGAGGCAATAAAAATCCCTGCAACCGCCGCAATGATGCGGTTGCGTACTTGAAAAGTATTCATGGTTGTATCCTTAATACGAGGTTGGAAAAGAAGAAAACCGAGGGTAATTGAACCCAAAAAGGTTAAGACCCGTTCATGGATGCGGTGTTTGGCGTTTGGTGGGAGGCTTCCTGCGTACATTCACCTACTCCCGTGTGTACGCAAAAAGGGGAGAAAACCAACTGGGCGCATCAAAAACATTTAACGGAGGCGGGTGTGTTTCATCAAGGATAGTTCAAGGGTGTGGGCGTGGAAGAACAACGCCTTAGTAAGAAAAAATGCTTGCTGTATTATACCGTTTTGACTGTATTTTGAATACTTTGATTTGAGCAAGGCAGCATGCTGCCTTGTTTCGGAGAATTGAAACTATTCATTTTACAATCGAAATTGAAACTATTCATTTTACAATCGAAACGGTATTACATCTTCATTCTGTGCTGCTGACAAAAGAGAATAACCGAGAAATGTGAAAAAGGTTACAAAAAAGTCCCTCACTGCATAAAAAAACGGAGCAGCCTTGTGTTGTGCTGCTCCGTTTCGTTGGTGCTTCAGATGGAGTCGACCTTTAAGGTGGACTCCATCTCAATTTTTCACATCTCAATTTTTCACTTTTCGATATGCAATTTTTACTCATTTTTGGTATATCCTGCGTTTACGCGCCTTGCACACGTTTCCGATGAGAAATCCAGATACTGCGTAAGACCAACATTGCCGTACACACGACTGCTGCCCAAGCACTTATTCCCACGGTCGGTACGGCAGAATGCTTCACGCCAATACCAATAAATGCCCAGAGAAGAACACCCACCAACAGCGCATCATTCCTTGTCTCCGTGATAATGAGTCCTAGCGCAACAGCCACGACAAGCATAATACTTGTCCAGACTTCGGTAGAAATGCCAAAGCCGCTCCACTGCACGTCGTAGAGAAGAGCCGTCGCATTGGCAATCGTCGCCACGCAAATCCATCCGAGATAAATGCTAAAAGTGAAGCGCAAGCACCAAAAATCGCTTCCTGTGTAGGTTGTTGTGCCAATGCCCAAGCGAATATACACCATCACCAGCGAAAACAACAACCCCAACATAACGAGCATGGTAAGAGGATAATAGCCGTAATGCCAGAGGAAAATCCACGCCGTATTCATGGCACAACTCAGCATGAACCAAGGAAATATCGCTTGAATGGCAGTATTGGAGCGGTTTCGCGGAAAGAAAGAATACACCACAAACGCAATAAGCGCAGTGTAGATAACGCTCCAAATCGAAAAGACATATCCGGCTGGGGTAAAATACACGCGAAAACTATCGGAAATGGCTTCGGTAGAGCGATTGTTCAACGGAAGCACCACCGCGAGTGTATTGGCAACAAGCGTGATGAGCGTTGCCACTGCAAGCAAGATTGGGCGCATAAAAAGCATGGTTTGTGTTGGTGCATTCAAGGTATTCTTCATCGTTCATTTTTGAAAAATAGTGTAGGATGTACGGTCTAAAGATGCGAATGGTAAGTATTTGTCTCTCTATCGTGCATTATTCGCCCAAAGGCTTTCCTGAGAAAATTGCGGTGTGCGGCGTGAATCCAAGTGCGCACGGGTATAGGCGGCGGCGGCGGCAATGAGGTTTTGCATTGCGTCGGGGACTTGCTTGCGCCACTGCTCCTGCACGAAAAACGTGGAGTAATTGCCAGAACGGAACGGCTCGGAATCAAGCGCGAAGAGGCAAAAAGGAATCGTGGTATTAAAGCCCGCAAGGTGATAATTCCGCAGCGCGTGGAGCGTTCGCTCAATGGCTTCGTGGCGGTCGTTGCCCCAAACAATGAGCTTTGCTGCCATCGAATCGTAGTGAATACCGCTCTCGTAGCCCACGTACAGCGCGGATTCATTGCGAATATAATCGGCTTCTGGCAAGGACAAATACGAAATAACGCCAGAATCAGGAAAGAAATCGTTATAGACATCTTCCACGCAAATACGGCACTCAATCGCATGACCACGCGGCGAGAGGTCGCTTTGCTTCAGCGAAAGCTCTTCGCCCGAAGCAATGCGTAGTTGATGCTCGACCAAGTCCACGCCAGTCACCATCTCGGTTACGGGATGTTCTACTTGGAGGCGCGTGTTTACTTCCATAAAGTAAAAATTTCCTTTGGCATCAAGCAGAAACTCCAGCGTTCCAGCATTGGTGTACTTCGAGGCTTGCACAAGGCGGGAAGCCGCTTCGCCCATAGCGGTGCGGAGTTCGGGCGTAATGGCGGTCGAGGGCGATTCCTCAATTACTTTCTGATGCCGGCGTTGGATAGAGCATTCGCGCTCAGGGAAATACAGCACCGTTCCATGCGCATCGGCAAGGATTTGAATTTCAATGTGGCGCGGTTGCACAATATATTTTTCGATAAAAACACGATTGTCGCCAAATGCCGTCAATGCTTCTCCCTGTGCGCCTGCCAGAGCTGACTCCAAATCTGCTATGTCATACACCACGCGCATTCCCTTGCCACCACCGCCAGCAGCTGCTTTCAAAATCACGGGAACGCCGATTTTTTCGGCATATTCGCGTACTTCCTCGAAGGACGCAACCGCTCTTGTAGAGCCAGATGCAAAGGGTACATTGGCTGTTTCGGCAAGGGCGCGAGCGGCGGTTTTATCGCCAAGCTGCTCAATCGCCTCTGGCGACGGACCGATAAAAACGAGTCCCGCTTCCTTGACGCGCCGCGCAAAGACGTGGTTTTCCGACAAAAAGCCGTAGCCTGGATGAATTGCTTCCGCGCCTGTTTTGATTGCCGCATCCAGCACTTTTTCCATCACCAAATAGCTTTCGCGGGGCGTAAAACCGCCAATAGCAACGGCTTCATCGGCTTCCTGCACGTGCAGCGAGCGTTGGTCGGCATCGGAATAAATTGCAACTGTTTTCACACCCATTTTTTTACACGTGCGAATGATGCGGAGCGCGATTTCACCGCGATTGGCAATCAAAATTTTTGAGAACATACAGCAAGCAATAAAGATGAAAAAGAAGGGAAAATTTCGTAAGAATTGTGCCACGAATGTACGCAATGGTGCGCATTCGACAAAGAAAAACCTTTGAAAAACTCCTCGCAGAAAACCTGCTGTATGCGCACTCCCGGATGCGCGAGAAATGCTTGCGCGAATGGTGTGAAAATTGTATCTTGTTTGTCCGCAATCAACACAAGTTCCACTTTTCTTTTGAACAATCATGGGTAAAGGCGATCGCCGCTCTCGTCGCGGTAAAATCTATGCTGGCTCATATGGCAAGCGTCGTCAGAAAAAAGGCAAAAAGAAAGCTGCCTAAGGCACACGCACAGACAAATAGCCCCAAAGCCTCATCACAACAGGTTTGATAATAAAGCATTATAGCACGAAAACGTGCACCACGACAAAGCTGTATTTATCCGCATAAAGCGCGTACATACGGCTTTGTTGTTGATAAGGCTCTGTCTGCGCATATTTTTCTCCAATCTTCTCCGATATTCTCCACATTCAAGCACTATCGTATTTTCCATTCTCACGTTCAAGACACTATGATACCAGACGTTCAAGACGAACACCTCAAAGCCCGTGTGCATGATTACTGGAACGCCGACCCCTGTGGCACACAATTCACCAATCTCAAGCGTGGCAGCAAAGAATTTTTCGATGAAGTAGAACGCTTTCGCTATACCATGCAGCCATTCATGGAAAAACTCTGTAAATTCAAAGAGTTTCGCGGCAAAAAGCTCCTCGAAATTGGCTGCGGCTTAGGCACCGACACCTTGCAGTTTGCTCGCAATGGGGCTATCACAACGGGCGTAGATTTGACGGAAAATAGTGTTGCTTTTGCCGAACAGCGTTTCGCGCTCTATGGCCTACCGGGCGAGTTTCGTCCTGCCGATGCCGAGCAGCTGCCCTTTGCCGAAGAAACCTTCGATGTGGTCTATTCTTTTGGTGTGCTGCACCACACACCGCGCACCCAAACTGCGATTAATGAGGTGCATCGCGTGTTAAAATCCAATGGCGGGCAGATTGTGATTATGCTCTATCACAAGCAATCGCTCCACGTTTGGCTGGGAACACTGCTCTTTTTTCTCGCGGGATTGCTGAAAGGAAAGTGGCGCACCTACGATGACTGGGTGCGTGTCTATGACGGCTCGGAAAACCCGCTTGGCAAGGCGTATTCGCGCAGGGAACTACGGGAAATGTTTGGGCAGTTTCGGAATGTGCGCTTTGCAGTGTGCGACCCGCTTCGTCGGCGTTATCCGCACTTTTTGAACGTCATAAACCAAACGTTCTTTGCTTCGTGGTCAGGATTCTGGATTATGATTTATGCAGAAAAGTAAGCAGTTGTGGCTATTTTCTTGGGTGATATATTGAAAAAGGTTTGTTGTTTCAGATGTAGTCCACCTTCAAGGTGGACTACATCTCACCTTCTCCACTTTTCAATATGCAGTTCAATATGCAGTTTTTACCCATTTTTAGTACAGATATTTCAGATATTTTTCCTATCACCCGAAAAAATATGCTAGAGTGCCTTCGCCAGAGGCACCGTAAATGCGAAGGTTGTGCCTTGTCCCTGTACGCTTTCCACGCGAATTTTCCCTTTATTTTTCTCGACCAATTCCTTGCACAAAATCAGCCCTAAGCCGCTTCCAGTCTCATCTTCCGTTCCTTTTGTTGTATGCACAATATCAATGCGGAAGAGCTTTTGTGCGTCTTCGTGGCTCATACCTACGCCAGTATCGCGCACTCGCACTTCAATCATTTTTGTATTGTCGGCAAGCGGAGCGACTTCAATGCTCACTCTACCGCCAGAGGGCGTGAACTTGAGCGCGTTTGAGACAAGATTTTGCACCACCGAGCGAATCATATTTTCATCAATAAAAACGGCAACATCTGGTGCAACTTTATTTTCCAGTACCAAGCCTTTCGCCGTTGCTGCCTCGCGCATGAGCATTTCGACTGAGCCAGAAATCTCAGCCAACAGCATGACGTTGGGTTTGTATTCCATGCGTCCGGTGTGTGCTTGCGCCCATTTGAGCAGATTTTCCATGAAGTCATAAACGTTCTGCGTTTGCAGGTGCATTGCGCTTGCAAGCTCGACCAAATCATCGCTCGAAAGGTCGTGAATACCTTCGGAGATGAGTTTAGAAATACCAATAAGCGACGAAAAAGGACTGCGTAAATCGTGGGAAATAATCGAAAAGAATTTATCTTTACTGCGGTTGATGTCTTCGAGTTCGCGCTGCTTTTGCATCATTTCGCCATTCAACTGCAAGAGCAAATCCGACTGCCGTTCTAATGCCTCCCGATGCTCTGCGACAAGCGTGGTGTAGTGCGTCATATTTGCTTCGGCGTTTTTTCGCTCAGAAATATCTTCGAGCATCCGAATCACGAATAGAGGGCGTTGCTGCTTGTCGCGGACAACCGACGAAGTAAGATTTATCCAAATCGGCGAGCCATCCTTGCGAATGTACTGCAATTCGAGCGATAAAGAGTTTATCGCGCCCGTCAGGAGTTCGTAGAATAATTCCTCGCTGCGGTCGCGGAAATCGGGGTGGACGCAGGTGAGAAAATCTAACTGCACAAGCTCTTCATGCGTGTAGCCAAGCAGCTTTGCGAGGCGTTCATTGTGGCTGATGAGTTTTCCTTGCGGATTCAACACAGAAATAGCAAGCGGCGCACGGTCGAAAATAGTGCGGAAGCGGGCTTCGCTCTGGCGCAAGGTCTGTTCGGCAAGTTGGCGTTCAAAGGCAGAAACAAGAATTTCGGCGTTCAAGCGCAGCATACGCACTTCTTCTTTAGTCCAGACACGTTCCTCGCGCACGGCACTGATGCCAAGCATTCCAATCACAACCCCGCTAATATGAAGCGGCACTGCCAAGAGCGATTGTGTGCCGACGCTCTCCAGCGCAAGGCGCAAACGCTCGGCTTCGGGCGGAAGCGTGTCCAAGCGGGCAATTTGAATGGAGCGGAGCTGCTGCAAGCGTTCAAAGCCCCAAGCAAGTTCGTTGAGGTCGATGTGGGAAACGGCAAAGTGTGGCACATCGGGAGCGCACCAATCGTAGGTGCGATGAAGAATTTCCGCCGTATGCTCAAAATGCGGTGCAAGAAAAACATACACGCGGTCGGTCTTTGTTGTTTGCCCAATCAGTGCCAGTGCGTTGTTGATGGTATCATCTACGTCTCGAACGCTGGCTTTGGCGAAATCGCGGGAGATACTTGCCGTTACTTTGTCCAAGCTGGTGCGATATTCGAGCAAGTCCTGCAAGTCGCGCATAGACTGAAGGTCGTGGAGATAGCCTAAAATCGTGCTTGGCAGCCCGTGTTCGTTGCGTTCCAGCACGTAGCGGCGGTCGTGAACCCAGCGATACGACGCATCGGCGCATTGCATACGGCACTGTATCTCGAAAAAGGGCGTAAATTCCTCATCAATAAGCGGAATATCTTTTGAAATACGCTCCATTGCTTGCTCGAACTGCTGGACAACCGTCGCTCGCTCGCTCGGATGCAGCAAGGAATTGACGACGTTGCTGTCGCCTTGCGTAAAACGTTCTACCGTAAATCCATATCGAATAATAGCTTGATTGACATATACATATCGGTGCTCGGCAACGTCGTACAGATACACAACGTCTGGTAACACGTCGTCAATCAAGCGGGCAAGCCATTGGTCTTGAGCAATACGAAGCGCGAGGTCGCCATGTATGCGAGGCTTTCCGCCGCTCAAAGGCACGGGGATGCCAGAGGGCAGAGATGCTCCTAGTCCGCCTACGCTGAGAAGCTCTTGTAGGCGTTCAAAGGATTCATCGTCTTTGCAAAACTGACGTAACTGCTGAATGTAAGAAGTAGTCATACTGTCTATCCATCGGCGTTGTGGCGATGCACTGAGGGCAAGCGACGAAGAAATGCTGCCGTGCATGAACCTGCCGAATTGTGGTTGTGAGCGCATAGTGTTGGTTCGCCAAAAAATTCAACGAGAAGGTTCTCTATTAAGTATTCAAAAGAGAACCGTAAAAATACACATTCTGTGAATGGTTTGACGAAAAAAAATTGAGTTTAGTGTATATCAATGTGAAATATTACACTGGAGAATGCACAAGAGAAAGGTGCAAAGCCGCTCTCTTGCTTTTATTCCCTCGCAATGCAATAGCAATAAGTAATATTTCCCCACCTGCTAAAAAAGACGCATTTTAGAAAGCTGCCTGAACAGTTCGCGTTCTTTTTCGGTTAATGATTTTGGGATATTGACCAAGAGTCGTGCATATAAGTCGCCACGCTGCTCTTGCATTGCGTAGCGCGGCATTCCCAAGCCTTTGAGGCGGAGTTTTGTGCCTGTTTGGGATTCTGGTGCGACCTTCAATTTTACCTTCCCTGAGAAGGTCTGTATTTCGACCTCTCCGCCCAGAATTGCCGTGTAGAGCGGCACATTTACTTCGGTTTCTAAATCATCTCCTCTGCGTGTGTAGCGGGCATCGGCTTGGATGTTGATTTGAACGTGAATGTCCGAGAGTTTATCCGATGCTTTTCCTGCATTTTTTGCGGTGCTTTGTGCGGTATCGTTTCCTGTGGTATCGTTTCCTGTGGTATCGTTTCCTGTGGAAGCGTCTGTTGATGCGCTTTGTGTGCTTTGGAGATTTGGATTCGGAATTTTGAGCTTTTTACCGTGTTCGATACCGGGCTTGATATTGAGCTGTACTTTTTTTCCTTGAACGGTAATTGTTTTCTGCGTTCCAGTAAAGGCTTCCTGCAAAGTAATATCCAGCATGATTGTTGTGTCCGACTGATTATTTTTGCCAAAGACCGAGCCAAAAATATCAGAAAATCCACCATTACTAGAAAAATTGGGATTATTTTTAGTTTTGCTAAAGACATCGCCGAAATCAAACTTCCCGTTGCCAGTATTGCCTCCGCCAAAGCCATTGCCCCCAAACCCGCTTCCGGACGCGCTTCCCGACGAACTGCCTCCAGCATTGCCAGAAGCTCCCGTGCTATTGCCAGTGCCAGACGAGGCAGAAGCACCGCCGAACCCGCTCCCGAAGCCGCTTCCTGTGCCTGTGCCTCGTGAAGAAAAGCCATTTGTTCCGCCGGGGCGCGTTGTATTGCGGCGTTGGCTTGCCGAGCCAAAGCCCGTGCCAGAATAGCGATGCCAATTCACGCCGTAGCGGTCATATTGGCGACGCTTATCCACGTCGCCCAACACCTCGTAGGCTTCGTTTATTTCCTTAAATTTTCGTTCGGCGTTGTTGTCATTCGGATGTGTGTCGGGGTGATATTGCCGCGCAAGACCGCGAAAGGCTTTTTTAATTTCTTCGGCAGTGGCATAGCGCGGTACACCAAGTGTTTGGTAATAATCTTTGGAATCCATCAAAACCTCTTTGTGCTACAAATTTTGCTACAAGTTGATGTCTATAAACGGAGGTGCTTTAACTTCTCGAAAAATAAGGACAAGCGCGTATGTTGCTTGGGATAATTGCCGCACCCACAATTTACTGTTGTTTTCGATATTTTGAAAGCAATTTATCGTCGAGTTTCTGACTACGGGCGTAAAGTATATGTCAAAACAAAAAGTGTGCAAAAAGCGTGCAAAAAATTGTAAATGCACATTGATATTTGTTTGATATTTGTTTGATATTTGCTGAAGTGCTGCGCGGGTTGTAAATTGAATGTTCTCATCACCATAATTTGTACGAAAATTCGTCTCACAGTATTTCCTTCGCTCTCCATCATGAAAAAGCGCATCATCACTCTTCTGGCGGTACTTGGCGTTATCGGCGTATTGGCTGTGCCGAAGCTCTTGCAGCAATCAAAAATATCGGCAGTGCAGGGGGCAAATCCCAATGGCGGACAAAGCAGCAGCGCAAGCAATCAAGCGGCTTCGGCGGGAAAACAATCTGGACAAAGCACCAGCAAACCCAAGCTCCCACCCATGACCGTGCAAGGCGTGGTCGTGCATACAGAGAATATAGAGAGCAATCTCAACGTCACGGGGTCGCTCTTAGCGGCGGAAGAAGTCGAGCTGCGAAGCGAGCTTTCGGGCATTGTTACAAAACTCATTCTGCGTGAGGGACAATCGGTGCAGAAGGGAAGTATTTTGCTGAAATTGAACGATGCAGAATTACAGGCGCAGTTGCGCAAGCTCCTTTCACGAAAAAAACTTCTGGAAGAGCAGGAATTTCGCCAACGTGCGCTTTTGGAAATAAAAGGTATCAGCCAAAACGAGTACGATATTGCACTGAATGAAGTACAAGCAAACAAGGCAGAAATTGACCTTGCGCAGGCGCAAATTGCTCGCACCGAGCTTCGTGCGCCCTTTAGCGGGAGCATCGGGCTGCGCTACGTGAGCGAGGGCGCGTATATCACGCCGCAGAGCCGTATTGCAACCTTGACAAACGTTTCAATGCTGCGCTTGGATTTTGCTATTCCAGGGCAATACGCTCCGCTTGTGCGGCTTGGCGACAAGGTTTCCTTTACGCTCCAAGGCACGGATAATCGCTACGAAGCCCGTATTTCTGCCATTGAGCCGCGTATTGACCCAATGACGCGCACCGTGCAGATTCGCGCTCTGTTTAGCAATAATCGCACACCCAAGCTCTTTCCGGGCGCATTTGCTGAGGTGGCGGTGCATCTGCACGATATTCGCAACGCATTGATGATTCCAAGCGAAGCACTTATTCCTGAAATCAAAGGGCAGCGCGTTTTTGTGGCAAAAAATAAAGTGGCAACGCCAGTAGATGTGGAAACGGGCATCCGCACCGAGCGCAAACTCCAGATTGTAAGCGGCATTCAGGAAGGCGATACCGTTATCACAACTGGGCTTTTGCAAATAAAAGGCGGTGCGAATGTCAATGTAGAAGTGCAGTGAACATGACGAATCGCATCGCTGGAATCGCATCGCTGGAATCATGTCGCTTGTTTTTGCCGTCATTCCGACGGAGGTGGCAATCTATACTAAACATGGGTAAAAATTGCATATCAAAAAGTGAAGATGTTGAGATGGAGTCCACCTCAAAGGTGGGCTCCATCTGAAGCAACAAACCTTTTTTAGTATAGCTGCTGAGAACGAGAAACGTGAACGCGGTACGACGGATATATTTTGCAACCGTCCTCATTTGTCTGAAAATTTGTCTGAAAGCGCGAGAATAGCTACATTTGTAGCTGCACGCGCATTTTTTTTACTCGTTGTTTTCATTACTTCATTCATTACTTCAGCTTTCCTACGGCTATGCTCCATAAAACTGACCCCGATGTTATCTTTACCTACCTCACCGATGCTTCCAATATGCCGGGCGGAAGTGCCGATGAAATCTATATCCCAGAATCGCCCGACGAACTCCGCGAGGCTCTTCTGCGCTGCTCCGAAGCAGGAAAGCGCATCACGATTGCTGGAAGTGGCACAGGGCTTGCTGGTGCGCGTGTTCCCTTTGGTGGCGCGGTGATTTCTACCGAGCGTTTGAACAAAATCCTCTCCATTGACGCAACGAGGCTTCGTGCGGTCGTGCAGCCGGGTGTGCGCCTTTCGGAATTTCAAACGGCGTGCGAAGAACACGGCTGCCTTTACCCACCCGACCCCACCGAGCGTGCGGCGGCAATGGGCGGAACAGTGGCGTGTAATTCTTCTGGTGCGCGGACGTTCAAATATGGCGCAACGCGAGCATTTGTCGAAGGTTTGCGGGTGTTTTTGCCCGACGGAGAGGAAGTGCGCCTAGAGCGCGGTACAACCTTTGCCCGCGACGGAAAACTCACCCTCACGACCGAAAGCGGGAAAGAACTACACATTGCACTGCCCGCGATTTCCATGCCCGCTATGAAACACGCTGCGGGCTATTTTATCAAGCCAGATATGGATGCCATTGACCTTTTTATCGGCTCGGAAGGGACGTTGGGCGCGATTGCGGAAATTACCGTACGCCTTCTGCCGATGCCAGAGCGCATTATTGCTGGCGTGGTCTTTTTTGATTCTTTGGATGGCGTGATGACATTCGTTGAAGAAGCCCGCCAACGCTCCCAAGAAGAACGCGCTAAAGCAAGCAGCGACAAATCAAGCAGCAACGAAGCAAGAAATGACGAGGCTTCGGACGACATTGACCTTGCCACGCTTGGCATAGAATCTCGTGCGCTGGAGTATTTCGACAAACACGCGCTGGAATTTGTTCACGAGGAATATCCGCGCATTCCTGCTAACGCGGTTGCGGCGGTTTGGTTCGAGCAAGAAGTAACCGACCACACCGAAGAACGCTTACTGGAACTCTGGTATGACCTCATTTCCCGTACCACAACCCTCATGGACGAATGTTGGTTTGCTATCACCGAAAAAGACCAGGAAGAATTGCGCGAATTTCGCCACGCCGTTCCCGCAAAAACATATGAGCGCATTCGTGAATTGAAGCAGCGAAAAATCGGTACGGATATGGCTGTGCCAGACAAGCATTTTCGCGCCCTCTATGACTTTTATGTCGATGAATTTACGAAAGAAAAACTGGATTATATTATCTTCGGACACATCGGCAATAGCCATGTTCACGCCAATATTTTTACCAATTCGCCAGAAGAATTTACCCACGCAAAAACTGTGTATCATCGCTGCGTGATGAAGGCATTGGAGCTGGGCGGCACGATTTCTGCCGAGCATGGCGTTGGGAAAATCAAAGCTCCGTACTTGCGCGATATGTACGGCAACGAAGCAATCAAGCAGTTTGCCGCGCTCAAGCGTGTGTTCGATACACGTAATCTTTTGGGCATCGGCACGATATTTGAAGAAGAGCATTCTTGAATTGTTTGATGAAAATGCTTGGATGAGGACACGGCAAGGAATGTGCGTGTGCTGCCAACAAAACTGTCGTTACAACCATGAATATTTGGACTGTGAAAACGATGCCTTTTCGCGTAATCGTGTGTGTGTGCGCACTCTGCGCTGGACTCTTTGCGGTGTCGCGCTTCAGCCTTTCGGCGGGAAACTCTGCGACGGAAACGGCACAGCGCGAGCAAGACACCACGCTTCGACGCAAGCGTTTACGCGCCCTGACGAATCATCTGGAGTTTGCGCGGATTTGCGATACGGTGTATGTGGTGGGGAATCGCTATCTCGAAGTGAATTTGCGCACCCAATACGTTACTTTGCGTTTCAGAAATGGTGATTCGCTCCGCATTCCTATCTCTACGGGCAATGCGACCATTACCGATGCCATTGCCACCCCGACGGGTATTTTTTCCATTCAAAGCAAGACCCCAGAAGCCTTGTCGCGGCAGTTCGACAATACGAAAATGCTGTGGTGGATTGGGTTTAATTACAATGTGGGTTTTCACGGTCTGGAAAAAAATAGCTATTACAAATACTTGGGTGTACGTCCAAGCTCGCATGGATGCGTGCGCACAGGGCGCGAAGACGTAAAAAAGCTGTATGATATGGTCGACCTCGGCGACCCTGTTATTGTCTATGACACCATTCCAGCGAGAATCCTTGCTTTTGCCGACACCACGCGCACGCACTTCGACACCACAAGCGCGTTTCGGCTTGGCTCGCGGACAAAAGCGCGTGCAAAGCTGATGAATGAACGCTTGGAGCTTTTGTATGCTGGCAAACGTCTTGCCGAGCAGCAATTTTCGCTGTACATTCCGCGTCATTATCAACTGCGACCAGGCGGCTATCGCGTGGGCAGTCGTGATTCACTCATTGCACCGCAAGAATATCCCTCGACCATAGCAGCAGGTTTTACGCGCTCTCCACGCGATGTTTTTGCCGATAATCTTGACCATGCGTGGTTTGCCAAAGAACGCGCACTTTTCAAAAAACCTCTCTCTTCTCCAACGGCTGATTCCGTGTCGTCTGTATCATCGGAAACAGACCAAAAGCGCGTAAAATCTACCTCTACGAAGAAGCCTCGTACAAAAAAAATCATACAAGAGCCTTCCTAAATTGTTGGCAAAAATTCCTGTAAGAATGAGAATAACGCACGTTCTCTGAAGTATGAATTCTGCATCACAAAAAAAACAGACAGATAATGTTCTATTAAGTGTGATTGTATGCGGTTTCTGGGGTTTTTATCTTCATTTATCTTCGTTCATCATTTTTCATCTTTTATATTATGGGCATTGCTTCTCAGATAGTAACGATTCTTCCGTATTGCGCACAAATACTGGCTCTTGCGGTGCCGCAGATACTCTGGCTGCGTATTGGCTTGCTCGTGGGGTTTGCTTTGGAGTTAGTCTATTGGCTCTACGTCCCAGCAGAGCTTGAATTTATCCATATTGGCGGAGTATTTGCTTTGTTGCTTGTCAATCTCTTTCAGACGGTGCGGCTTGCGCGTACAAAGAACTTGAGCGAATGGAGCGAGGAAGAACGATATTTACAATCCACCGCCTTTCGTGCCTTGCCCAATGAAACCTTCAAAAAGCTGATGGAAATTGCCGAGTGGCGCACCGTGAATAAAGGCGACACCCTCATCAATGAACACGACGAGGTGAACGCACTGATGCTCATTTACGACGGCACAGCAACGGTACATCTCGAACACAAGCCCATTACCTACGTGCGCGAGAATAGCTTTATCGGAGAGATGAGTTTTCTGACGGGAAATCCTGCTTCGGCAACGGTCAAGGCAGCAAGCACTATGCGGATTATTGTGTGGAAAAAGGATAGTTTGTATGAGCTTATGGCGCAAGAAAGCGATATTAAAACAGGTCTGCAAACGCTCTTTAGCTACGACCTCGCTGAGAAATTATCGAAGCAAAACATACGACAACCAAAAGAAGAATAAAAAAATACACACAATGCACCTTCTTCATCACTTTTCTTCATCACTTTAATCTTCATGCTTACCGATGGAACTCCGCCACATTACCCCGTCCACCTTTGCTGGAACGCTTTCTGTTCCGCCTTCTAAAAGCCTTACGCATCGTGCCTTGATTATTGCTGCCTTTTCAGCACTGCACGGGCAAAGACCCGCAGTGGTGCATTCGCCGCTTCGGAGCGATGACACAACGCTCACGCTCTCGGCATTGCAAGCGATGGGGTTTGAGGCAGCGATAAGTGAGCAAGAACGCGCAATCGAGCGCGTTGAGTTTAGCGGAAAGCGCACGATTGCTCCTTCCTCCGTAACGATTGACATTCACCACTCCGGCACCAGCGCGCGCCTTCTGACCGCCATTGCTGCGGTGCAGCCACGCAGAGAGGGAACAGGGCATTTTCTCGAAATTGACGGTTCGCCGCGTATGCGCCAGCGTCCCATGCAAGAGCTTATCGCACCATTGCAGCAGCTTGGCGCAGAAGTGCATTCCAATAATGGCTTTTTGCCTATCCGCATCACGAAATCTCTGACGCATGGCGGTAAGGTATCGGTGAACGCATCGAAATCTTCACAGTTTCTTTCGGCACTGCTGCTTATTGCACCGCTTTTGGAAGGTACGACGCAGATTCACTGCGAAGGTGAAATTGCCTCGCAATCATATTCCGATATGACCATTGCGCAAATGCGGCAGGCTGGCATTCTGGTTCACGAAGAAGAATATGGCTATCGCATTGAGGGCGGACAGCACTACAAACAGCATGAATACACGGTAGAAGGCGATTATTCTGCCGTTTCCTATCCGCTTGCGGCGGCGGCTCTTTGCGCCAGCGAGGTTACTGTGCGGAATGTGATGCAGCATTCATTGCAGGGCGACCGCGAAATTATTGATATTCTCCGTGATTTTGGTGCGGATATTCTCTGGTTGCCCGAAGGCGGTGTGCGTGTGCAAGGAAGCAAGGTTTTACGCGGTGTTGAGCGTGATATGAATACATGTCCTGATATTGTTCCCACCGTTGCCGTCGTTGCTCTTTTTGCCGAAACAAAAAGCGTGTTGCGGAATATCGAGCATTTGCGCTATAAAGAATCCGACCGCATTGCTGCGGTGATAGAAAATATTGAGCGTTTGGGCGGAAAAGCCTACACCGAAGGGAATGCCTTAGTAATTGAACCAAGCGCACACGCGCTGCATGGCGCACAGCTTCCTACCTTCGACGACCACCGAATTGCGATGTGCTTTTCGCTTGTCGGCTTGCGTGTGGCAAACGTGGTCATCGAACATCCTGCCTGCGTAGCGAAATCCTATCCCGAATACTGGCGCGATTTCGAGATGCTGACGCACCACCGCTCATAACACCACTCATCATCTGCCTCAGACCGCTCGCACCACCATGTTGTCAATCAAGCGTGTCGAACCAAGCCGAAGCGCAAGAAGCAGCACAATTTCTTGTGTTTCGGCAAATACATCGGGCTGCTCCAGCGTTTGGGCATCGGCAGCAACGATGTAATCCACACGAAGATGGGGAATACTCATACTCACCACGATAGATTTCATCAGGTCTTCAATCCTGCTCCGTGTGCGTTCGCCGCTTTCAACCAGGCGTTGTGCTTCTTGCAATGCTTTGTGCAGAACCAGAGCATTGATGCGGTCTTCTGCCGATAAATATACATTCCGCGAACTCATTGCCAAGCCGTCATGCTCACGCAACGTTGGGCAGATGCGTACTTCCAGTGGAAAGGCAAGGTCGCGCACCATTTTTTGCACAACCATACATTGCTGATAATCTTTCTGACCAAAAAAGGCAATATCGGGCTGTGTGAGCAAAAAGAGCTTTGCGACAACCGTTGCAACACCGTCGAAATGTGTGGGGCGAAATTCTCCCTCAAACGGTGCTGTTACGCCGCCAATGCTGATATTCACCGCAAAATCTGGCGTGTACATCTCCTCGACTGTTGGTGTGAAGAGCATATCCGTGCCTGCTTCGCTTGCAATGGCTGTATCCCGCGCCAAATCTCGCGGATAGCGCGATAAATCTTCGGTTGGGGCAAATTGCAGGGGATTGACAAAAATAGTAGTAATGACAATATCGCATTCCTCGTGGGCAGCGCGGATAAGCGAGGCGTGTCCAGCGTGGAGATACCCCATCGTCGGCACAACGCCGATGAGCTTGCTCGAACGCTTGCAATCAAGCGCGATACGTTGCATTTCTGCTGCCGAAGAGATGATGTGCATACTTTCTGATGATGAACGTGTGATGATGAACGTGTGATGATGAACGTGTGATGATGAACGTGTGATGATGAACGTGTGATGATAGCTTGTTAATGTCGCACCGTTACGCGCTCGGTAAGAACTGCGTTTGGCGCAGTCATCACGAGAAAATATGTGCCAGAGGGAATATCCTGCAATGGCACAGACAGCGCGTATTCACCTGCCTGATGCTCCGATTGTACCAGCGTTTTGACGACATTTCCTAGCACATTGACGAGCGAAATCTCCACAAAACCATCTTCGCGCACGGTGTACTTCAGCGCGGCAGCGTCGTGTGCGGGATTCGGTGCGAGTGCGGTAAGTCTGTTTGCTTTGGCAGTGGTTGTAAGCCGCTTCCCACCTGCTTGGCAGGCTTGCGCCCTGAAGAGACCATTGCGCACTTCTTCCAAAAATGCTTGTTTTGTGCCAACGTATCGCCGCAAGGAATCAATGCCCCAACGCACATCTTCGAGTTCAATCGCACTTGTATCTACGTCGCCCGACACCGAAGCGCAGGTGATGCGGAGAAATACACCCGTGCGACGAAATTCCTCTACCAAGGTTTGGTCGCCGACGCGAGCAAGCGGGAAGTAGGGAATGCTCACGCGGTGCGTACGCGAGCGTGTGTCGAGGTTGCGCACGGTGTACGCTGCTGCATTTGGTACAAGCGACAACACTTGCGAACTCATGCGCAACGATGCCGAAAACGCAAGCGGCAAGCCATTGACCTCATTCAACCGAATAATATCCCGTGCTTGCGTAGAATCAAGAAAGTACAGCTCCAACGTCGTGCGCCCGCCCGGCGCGACTGAATCAAGCCCTCGCGCCGGACGCACTCCCACGCGCATACTCACATCGCCCAAGTTCACGCTTGTTTGCGGACGTTGTTCGCGCACAAAGACCGTGAGCGGTGCCGACAGCGTGTCCTTGAATGGTGGCGGGTCAAGTAATATTGTGCCATTGGTTGCAAGCCGCTCCACATCAACGAAGTAGCGGAGTGTGTTGGTGAAATTCCCCGTGCTGATGGGATTGCAGCGAATAATCACCGCCGTTGTGTCGCTCCCGCCCACGTAGAGCGGACGTTGCGCCGAAAGCTGCTCTACGCTGAAACCTGTGGCTTTATTCACAAACTCCACACCTGTAACGCTCATGCGCGTTGCGTTGTCGCCGCGATTGAGCAGCAGCGCGATACTTTGCGCCGTTTTTCCAAAGCGAATCGTGTCCATGTTGATTGGCAAGACTTTCACTGGCGTACCGCGTCCTTGCAGAATATCCGCCAGACGCAAGGTATCTTCTCGCCCAAGAGCATTGATGTAGCGAATGCTGACGTTTGCTTGTTTTTCGCCAATGCTGCGCGGTGCGAAGCGGAGGCTATCCAAAAGAATCGTTTGCCCTGCACGCAGCGTCAAACCGCGAATATCAAGCGGAATACGGAAACTTATTTCGTTGTCATTACCATCAACATCGCGTAAAAGCAGGTCGTCGCGGGTGAGATTGGTCAGAAACGCCCGTCCGATGCTGGATTCTCCCAAGACCACATTCCCAAAATTGACCGAACTCATCGAAATAGCCGTCCCAGGCGGCGCAGTAGAGAAGCGACCTGCAAGCGACCAAGGACTCGTAATGCCGATGCCGTTGATTGCCTGCACACGCCAGTAGTATTGCACGAGTGGCTGCAAGCCGCTCACCATGCCCGTTACGACGCGCTGCGTGGTGTCGGCAAAGCGCACCGTTGCTGTGGTGAGAATCTCCGCAAAGTCGCGCCGTTCTGCGATGTGTATGAGATATTCTACGGCATTGTCCACGCGCGTCCATTGCAAGGTTGGCGCAAAGGCGATAAATTTTGCGTCTTGCTGCGGAAAAACTAGCTCTGGTGCTTGCGTGGGCGGACGCGGCGGCACAGGCAGCACACGCACAGGGCGTGAAACAAGACGCAGCCTGTCCATAATGGTATTGGTGATGACGCAAACGTAACTGCCCGTGTCGCGTGCGGTGAAGGATTCCAAGCGAAAGGCGACCGTTGCTGAGGTTTGGCGGACTTCCACGCCATTTCTGAACCATTGATACTGATTCGCTCGCCCTGTAACGGCAATGCTGATTTCAAAGGGATTGCCAATAACGACGCTTGTGTCGCGTGCCGCACCAACACTATCTTGCGGGGCATAAATAAAATTCGGAATAAAGGCATTGTTTTGTAAATCGCCGAATTGCAAACGATTTCCTTGCGCAAAGAGCGTCGAAACAATGGACGGCGAAGTAAAGCCGGGAATGCTCGTAAAGCGGTTGAAGGACAGCCCCAGCGTTTGCAGCGAACGGGCTTGGCGGAATTGCGCCGGAAGCGTTCCCGAAAAACTATTGCTATCCAAAAATATCGTTTGCAAGCTGTCGAGCGTGGCAAGTCCTTGTGGAATCTCGCCCGTAAACTGGTTGTTGCGCAGTGCGAGAAACTTCAAGCGTCTCAAATTGCCGATGCCGCTTGGCACAGTGCCAGAAAGCTGATTCCGTCCCACATCCAGCGTTTGGAGGTTCGTCAGACGAGGAATGATGCCGCTCAGATTCGAGCCGCGCAGTTGGTTGTTGTCCAAGCGCAATTCTTCGATATTGCCCAAACTGCCGATGGATACTGGCACATCGCCCGTCAGTCTATTGCCGTTTAACCACAAAAACCGGAGACTTGGCGTTGCAAAGGCGCGTGTTTGCTGGTCTTTCGGCAAAGTCGTTTGCGCGGTTGCAGTTGTCAGATTTGTGCCAAAGCCGCTTGGAATCTCGCCCGTTAGCTCATTGCGGTCGAGATACAGTGCTTGGAGGTTGGTTACATTCGTCAGCTCGCTGGGAATTGCTCCCGTCAAACGATTTTCGCCCAGCGTGAGCGAACGCAAGCGTGAAAGCAGCCCCAAGCAGGATGGAATCTCACCTGTGAAGCCATTTTGCCGCAAATTCACTTCTTCTATGCTGCTCAGTCCGCACAACACCGCAGGAATGCGCCCCGTGAGGCGGTTGCGGTCTGCCACCAGCACCCGCAGACGAGAGAGCGCACCAATGCTATCGGGGATGCTGCCCGTCAGTTGGTTGCCGCCCACGCGCACTTCTTCGAGCGATGTCAAACGCTGAATCCATGCTGGAAACGCGCCCGCAAGAGCATTATCGGTCAAGTCGAGTACGCGCAAGCCCTGTAATTCCGCCAGTGCTTCGGGTATCGTTCCGCGCAGGTTGTTTTCTGGCAAGCGTATTTGCGTGATGCGATTATTTTCCACCGTAATTCCCGCCCAATCCCGCACGGGGTCTGCCGAGAGCCAGCGATTGGTGGCGCGATTTGTCCAGCTTGCACCGCCCAAACTATCGTATAAGGTGCGTACAATGGCGGTTTCAAACTCTAATTGCGTCAGCACTTGCAATTCCTGCGGCGATTGCGCCGAGCCACGCGAGCCAGAAACCCGCACAAAACCTGACGAGCCACTGCCAAGCTGCGCAATGATGACGCTATCGGATTGCACAAAGAAATTCAGTGCAGGTGTTGTGCCAAAAATAACGGACGAAATGTTGGTCAAGTTGCCGCCACGCAGCGTAAGGGTGCCGCCCGTAACGGTAAACGGCGGCTGAACACTGGTCAAATACGGCGCGGGAATAACCGTAACGATGATGGAAGAAGTCGTCGCGCCGCCAATCGTGCTGAGTCCGAGTGTTCCTGTTGTTGTGGTTCGTGTGATTCGTACAATAAGCTCTGTGGAAGAAACCGATTGCACCAATTCCGCTCGCCCGCCACCAATGGTTACTTCGCGGACACCCGTCAAAAATTGTCCGCGAACATTCACCAGCGAACCGAAGGTTGCCCGCGTCGGCTCAATGCCGGTGATAAGGGGCTGTGCAGCCGCCACAAGAAACGAGGCTGTCGAGGTAAATGTGCCGTTGGCAGTAGTAACAATCACGCTTCCTCGCACGGCTCTTGGGGGAATTGTGCCAACGACAGCGAGTATCTGCGTGGTGGACAGAACGCGCACCTCTCGCGCTGGCACACCAACAATCGTTACGATTGCATCGGTGCTAAAATTGCGCCCTGTTATTTCTACAACCGTTCCCGACGTACCGAAACTTGGCGAAAAACCTGTTATGCTGACAAATGGCTGCACTTCAAAATTTGTGCGCGAAATAGCAATGCCGCCGGGCGTTTCGAGGCGCACAAGCGCATTCGTTACGCCAATAGGAACTTGCACACTTGCTTGTGTTTGCGATATCACCTGCAAATTTGCTCCGGTGAGCGCACCAAAGGTTGCACGAGTAGCATAGATGAAATGGTCGCCCGTCAGCAGCACCGTTGTCCCACCAACTGCCTCCGTAATCGGCGCACCGCGCTCGTCGGTAACGGCGTTAAAAATTGGCGGTGGCGTGAAGAAAAATATTGTGGCGGATGTGGCACGTCCGGCGGGAGTTACAATCGTGATAGTGCCTGTTGTACCACGACCAAGCACGATACTGACGGTGGTTGAGCTGTTCACGGTGTACGATTCTACGCGGACTCCACCGACAAAGACCGTATCAACAACGCTGAGGTTTGCGCCCGTAATGCGCACAATTCCTCGCACTGGTCCAGCATTTGGCGTAAAGAGTGAAATGCTCGGAACGCCATACCACGCAAAACTGCTTGTTGTTGTTGCAACGCCTCCTGCTGTGCCGATGCGGATTGCGCCCGTTATGTCTTGATTCGGACACCGCACCTGAAGCAGGGAATCAGTGCGCCTCAGCACGGGCAGCAACACGCCGCCAATGCTGACTGTTGCTGCGCTGGCAATATACCGACCGCGAATGGTAACGAGTGTGTTATTGCCGCCTTGCGTTGGCGTAACGCCCGTAATGACGGGCGCGGGCGCGTAGGCGAAGGTTGTGGGAGAAAAGGCAGTGCCGCCCAGCGCAACGACGCTCACCAGTCCTGTTGCTCCAGCGCCAACAACGGCGCGGATTTGAGACGGGCTTATTTCTTGAAAACTTGTGGCGGGAATTGTTCCGAAAAAGACTTGGCGAACCTGTGTCAGATTTGAACCCGTGATGGTTGCTGTTGTTCCCATTGTACCAGTATTCGGCTCAACGCGAGCAATAGTCGGCACCGGAGCAGAATTAGACACGGCAAAAAAGCGTGGATTCAGACCAGTAACCGTAAAAAAATCACTGGATAAAAACGTGCTGATAAGCTGCGCACCAAGCAACTGATACGGTGCATTTTGCACACTATTGGCGATGGCAAATTGGTTTGTTCCGACAAAAGGCGGCTCGACGCGCTCAGTCGTGATGCGGGCGCGAGTGTAATCGCCGACTGTGCCTTGGTCAATGCGCCAAAAGTATGGCTCGAGGGATTGGATTCCTGCCGAAACTGTGCTGGTTGTGATGGTGTTGTATGCCTCTACTTCCAGCATTGGTGCGCCTGCGCCTGTTGTTGCGTCGTTAATGCTCAAAGGATAATACACGCCGCCCTTGCCGACGGGAAAGGTTACGGGAAAAGCAATCGTGGCAGACGACGGAATGCGCCGCCGCAAAGCACATTGCACAAACGAGCGAACAGAACCACCGACCAAGCCAGTGAGATTATTCAAGGTAAGACGAAAATTGCCCGCAGCTCTGATATTTCCTTGTTGCAAGGATAATATGCCCGTATTACTGAAGGGAACATCTGTCCCCAAGACGAGTGTTTGTGCGGGTCTGTCCATTGTCAGACCGTTCAGCGCGAAGGCAGAATTCCAGCGAAAATTGCCAGAGAGCGCGTTGGTATTTGCGCCGCCAATCGTGATGCGCCCGCCGCCATTGGCATCGTCGCTGAAGGCAGCATCGGTGGTCATGTCCACGGGACCATTCAATATCAAGGTAAATGAGCCAATATCTAGCTTGGAAGCGAGCCGTAGCGTGGCTTGCAGCGTGAGTGCGCCACTCATCGAAACAGTACCGTTGGGATTGTTCAATTCCACCGAACCCAGCATTGTTGCTGGTACTTCGGCGGTTGTCAGTGCCCGCGCTACATTCGAGCCAACGTATACAAAGCGAGCATTCGCGCCCGCGTAGGTGGTCGAGTTTGCTGTGCCGCTAATGCTGGCATTGCCCTCGCAGCGCACTGTTCCGCCATTGGCAACGGAGATACTCCCAGTGTTATTCAGGGTAAAATTGCCGCCCGTGAGCAAGAGCGTATTGGTCGCGCCAATGGCGATAGAGCCAGAATTTGTGCCGCCTGTGTTGTTGATAGTCAGCGTTGTTGTTCCTGTGGTAACGCGCAAAGTTCCAGCGAGCGTAGAAAGCGTGAGAAGGCGCAGATTCGTGCCGAGGTCAAGGAAGCCTCCTGTGCGGTTGAGTTGCAGCGTGTTGAGTTCTTCCGTGCCAGCAGCGAAGCGGAGTGCGCCGGAGATTGTTCCTGCGGCATTCACGAACATATTTGAGGCAAGCGTCCCGCCCCACGAACCGTTCAAAATAAGCGGACCGTCGAAACTAGCGGTTTGCCCACCGAGGTTAATCGTTGCGTTGGTTTGTAATTCTAAGGTAACATTTGCACCGATAAACCATCCTGCACCGAGCGTTGCTGTGCGTCCAGCAGGAAAAACAAACACATCGGTCGCGGAAAAAAAGTTTGGAGCTGCCGTGCCGCCGCCTGTCAAGACGGTGTTCCAGTTTGCGGGATTTGAAGGGTCGCTGGACTGGTAAAAATAGGTTGCTGCTCGGAGCGATGGCGCACCAATGCTGCTATTTAGCAGCAGCAAACAGGCGCAGCAGAGCAGAAGCACGTGAGTATGCTTGCTTGCCTTGTGCAAGGGCTTCAAACAACGATACTTGTCATTGTGCAGTCGTGAGAGCGCATGAGAACGTTCAAGGATACGCATAATTTTCTTGAGAAAAACCAAAAAGAAGATGAAAAATGAAAATATCATTGAACAGCATTACGCCAAAATGAGACAACATCTGCCTGTGTTTGTGCGAAGTGTTGTGCGTTGTACAAAGGTGTATTCAAAGGTATATTCGAGAATCTTCCCGCGCTAAAATTACAAAAGAAATTGCCAGGAAGCAAGATTGTATGCCACTTTTACGTTGAGTGAACAAGAAAGCATCCTACCAATACGCCACGAAAATATACCACTGCCACCAAGCACAGATGATAACTAATGCAAAAATCGTACCGTTTGCTTGGCAGTGCGGCGAAGAAAACGTGCGTGGTGCTAAATTCATGCGGTAGCCTTGATTTTTCTCCCTTCAGGCTTGCACACCTCCCGAAAGCTCTGTATTTTTGCGTGTAACTTGTTTTCATGCTCTGTTGCAGTATTTTTAACTCAATAGCAGCGACAACATCTTGCTTTTGTAGTTCATGGTGGGTTTTCGCTCATCTGATTTTGTCCATCTGTTTTTGCTTCTATGAATTTTTTTACCGTGTTTCGGTTGAATCAAACGCTCATTCAACGTTCTGCATTTCTTTGGTGCCATTGTGTTGGACTCTTCTGCGCTCTTTTTTATCTGCCGAGCATTGCACAAACCACCACCAGCGCAAGTATTCAAAGCTCAAGCAGCGTTGTTTCGTTGAATCCTTCCAATGTCATCATGGAGCGACGCGGTTTCTCGACGGCATTCCCTATGACCGTGCCGCCGCCAACCTACATCACCGTCCAGCGCACCAATGCCACAGGAGCAGCAGTAGTGCTGCTTTCGGCGGACTATCGCACGGCATCTGGCACAGTGCTGACGAATGCTCAATTACAAGTGGATTTGGGCGCACACCAGCTTTCGATTGATAATTCAGGGCTTGGTGCGAATGTTCTCTTTTTTGAACCTGGTCAAACACTTGGGCATTTGGTGTTTTATCCGACGCGCGTCAATTTTCAAAAAAATGAAGACCGTATTTTGACCGTGAAAGTGCTTCCTGCGCGGCGCGGTTTCGGGCAACCCTACACGATTGAAAGCACACTCGGCACTATTACGCTCACCTTGCGCGACAACCAAAGCGGCTCATCGCAGCCGTTCTTGCTGAACGCCGTACAAAATACCTCCATGACCAATGGCTCGCTCACCTTGTTGGAACTAGAATCGCCCGGCTTTCGCGGTGATGGCTTTCCAGAGCGCGTTTTTGTGAACGAAAACGGCTCGCCGCTCACGTATTCGACCGCCTCGCTGAATCCCGATATTGTTCGTGCCGAAGTTGTGCCAGCGCAAGCTCGCCAGAATAATCTGAGTGGATTGCGCCTTACTGCCGTCAGCACGGGCAAAGCAAGTATTATGGTTGTTGCGGTGGACGATAAACGCCGCGCTGCAACGACTTTTTTTGATGTCAATGTCCAAGTTGCCGTGCCGCAAGTAGCAACTTCCGTGCGCAATGCCGCATCGCATCTTGCTTCTGTGGTTTGTTCGCCCAATCCCGCACACGATGTACTCTTGGTGAGCGGTATTCCGACGCACGCCGAATGCCGCATCATTACGAGCGTGGGGCAAGAGCGTTTGCATTGGACGGCGGAAAACGCAAGCGAAATAATTTCACTCAAAGAATTGCCACACGGCGCGTATTTCCTTGTGGTTGAGCATTTGGGTAAACGCAGCATCACACCAGTTTTGCATCAGTAGCATCAGCGAGGGGCGAAGAACGCAAGGTTTTTCGCCCTTTGCATTTCGTGTACTTCTCTTCATCCCTCCTTCCTCAAATTTTTTCCTTTCATATGAACACCGCAGCACCGCTTCTTCCGCTTCGTGATTTTTTTCGTAACCCTGATAAATCGAATTATCAAATCTCGCCGAGCGGGATGTTTATTTCGTGGCTACAACCCTTTGAAAACCGCATGAACATTGTCGTTCAAGACCGCCGCGATGAGCGTACCTTTCGCCTGACGCATGAAACCGAGCGCGATATTGCGGGCTATTTTTGGAAAACGGATAATTGCGTTGTGTATGTGAAAGATTTTGGTGGTGATGAAAACTATCATGTTGTGGCGGTGAACGTGAGCGGCGAGAATTTGCGCGACCTCACGCCCTTCGACGGTGTGCGAGCGCAAATTATTGACGCACTCGAAGACCACGATGATTATATGCTCATCAGTCTGAACAAGCGCAATCCAGAACTATTCGATGTTTATCGCTTGCATTTGCCAAGCGGCACATTAGAAATAATTGCCGAAAATCCAGGAAACATCACGGGTTGGATGACCGACCATGACGGCAAACTCCGCATCGCAATAGCGACCGACGGCGTAGAAACAACGCTGCTGCACCGCAAAACCGAGCAGGACGCTTTCGCGCCTGTTCTGACCACGAATTTCAAGGAAAGCATTGAGCCGATGTTTTTTAGTTTTAATAATACCGACATCTATGCCGCATCAAATCTAGGGCGCGACAAAAGTGCGGTTGTGCGATTCAGCCTCGAAACTGCCAAAGAAAATGATGTACTGTTCGAGCATGACGACGTAGATGCGACAACGCTCTCCTATTCCCGCAAACGCAAGGTTCTCACGGCGATTGCCTACACTACGTGGAAGCGCGAGCGGGTATTTTTGGACAAAACGGCAAAATCGCTCTATCAGCGCGTCGCGGCTCGCTTGCACGGCTACGAGGTAACGATTCACGACATGAACAAAAACGAAGATATGATGATTGTTCGCACCTACAGCGACCGTTCGCTGGGCGCGTATTATCTCTTCGATTTGAACAAAGACCGCCTCACGAAATTGAGCGACATCAGCCCGTGGCTGAACGAAAAAGACCTTGCCGAAATGAAGCCCGTAAAGTTCCAGAGCCGCGACGGACTCACGCTTCATGGCTACTTGACGCTACCGAAATTGCCAAAATATCAGCAAGCGCGGAACTTGCCCGTAATTGTCAATCCACACGGCGGACCCTGGGTGCGCGACGCATGGGGCTACAATCCCGAAATTCAATTCCTTGCCAATCGTGGCTATGCGGTCTTGCAGGTGAATTATCGTGGTTCGACGGGCTACGGACGCACCTTCTGGGAAAAGGGTTTCAAGCAATGGGGACGCGCCATGCAGAATGACATCAGCGACGGCGTGGAATGGCTCATTGACGAAGGTATCGCCGACCCCAAGCGCGTGGCGATTTATGGCGGCAGCTACGGTGGTTATGCGGTATTGGCGGGATTAGCGTTTACGCCAGAACTGTATGCTTGCGGCGTGGATTATGTTGGCGTAAGCAATTTATTTACCTTCATGCAAACCATTCCGCCGTACTGGAAGCCCTATTTGGCAATGATGCACGAAATGGTAGGCAATCCCAAAACGGACGCAGAGCAGTTCCGAGCGACCTCGCCCGTCTTTCATGTAGAGCGCATCAAAGCCCCCTTGCTTGTGGCGCAGGGCGCGAAAGACCCACGTGTGAACATTGAAGAATCGAATCAAATCGTGGAAGCCTTGAAACGGCGCGGGATTGACGTGCCATATTTGGTGAAAGACAACGAAGGACACGGCTTTCGTAATGAGGAAAATCGCTTTGAATTTTACGAAACAATGGAAACATTTTTGGCAAAATATCTTGCCGAACAGGAATAAAAACTTAATACTTACGGCTTCGGTAGTGCAGATACTCGTGTCCACATCTCTTGCGCCGTCTTTTAAACCAGATTATGCTCAAACACCGCATACTTCCGTGCTTTTTGGCAAGCCTCGTGTGCTTGTTTGTACAAATCACTCCAAGCACCGCACAAACACTGCGTCCGCAAGAAACAGCCGCACAAACACACGCTTGGCTGCATTACTTCGGAACGCATCGTTTTACCAAGGAATGGAGCGTTCATACGGAAGTGCAGGTGCGTCGCGCAGACTTCCTTGCTTCGTGGCAACAGCTCTTGCTACGCACGGGTATCAACTATCATTTGACCGACAACGTTACGCTGACGGCTGGCTATTGCTACGTTGGGACGCATCCATATGGGACGCAGCCTATTCGCGCTTTTCGCCCTGAGCATCGCCCTTGGGAGCAAGTATTGGTGCGGCATTTCGAGGGGAATGTAGAATTTCAACACCGCTTTCGTTTGGAGCAACGTTTCTTGGGCGATTTTGAAGCCACACCCACGCAAGCCGCAAGTGGAGAGGACTACCAAAACCGTATGCGCTATCGCTGCCTTTTCACGTTGCCCTTGGAAGGCGACAGAGTCCGTGCAAATACGTGGTTTGTGAATGTGTACGATGAAATTTTTATCAGTTTTGGTGAAACAGTGCGTTCCAATGTCTTTGACCAAAATCGCCTCGGTGCGAATCTTGGTTTTCAGTTTTTGCCGAATGCCAACGTGCAACTTGGTTTTATGAATCAAACGATTCAGAAAGCCAATGGGTATCAGTTCGAGAGCAATAATACGCTGATGTTTTTTCTCTTTTACAATCTTGATTTTCGTAAACAGTAGTAACGCTGCTACTTTGCAAATTTACTGAGCATCTCCGAGCGAGATTGCACCTGTACTTTGCGGTAAATATTGCGAATATGTGTGCGAATCGTGGCATGGCTCAGAAAGATTGTATCGGCGATTTCTTGGTACGACATCCCCTGAGCAAGAAATTCAATAATTTCTTGCTCTCGTTTGCCAAGGCTGTATTCATGCGCTTCGTGGGCGGAAACGGTGATTGCAGACTGCGCGATGTTCTGGGTCTGTGCGGTCTGCGCTCTGGCAATTTCCTGAAATGCTTTCAGCACTTTTCGCGCAATTTGGCTCGACATCGGCGAACCCCCACCGTGTAATTCAACGATTGCGGCAAGTAATTCGGCAGGTGGTATGCTTTTTATGACATACCCTGTTGCTCCAGCGAGAATGGACTGGTAAATATTTTCGTGGTCTTCAAACACCGTCATCATCATAATTTGCGCGGTCGTTCCTTGCTCGGCGAGACGTTTCATGCACTCAATTCCTGATATTCCTGGCAGAGCAATATCCATGAGAATAACATCAGCACCGAGGCGTGGCAGCATCTCCAGTGCTTCTTCCGCACTTGAAAAAGCTCCCACACACGTAAAATTGGGACTGCTGCCGATGAGAAATTCTAGCCCCATGCGAATTTTCGTACTGTCCTCAACGATGGCAACGTTGATTGATGATGAATTGATTGACATTGAGTTCTTCCAAAAAATATGTCCTAGATTCAGAAAAATGTTCCCACGACGAGCAAGCACTCGCATCAACAAGACTACTTATCCCACCAAACAGGCGCAGTCATGCGCTCATACCCCGCGCCCGCACGTTGCACGGCGGCATCCACATTGGTTTTGTTGAAGGTAAATTCTGAGGGCGGATAGAGCAAGCGCACAGGAAATGCGCCACCCGTGACGTTTCCACGCGGGCTGGCAGGTTTCAGGCGCGGGAAGCCCGTTCTGCGGTATTCGGCGTAGGGTTCGTAGCCGTCGAGGAAGAGCGCAAGCCACTTCTGGGTGTGAATCTGCTCCAATGCTTTGCTCTGCGTGAACACCACCTCCGCGCCGCGTAAATATGCGTCTTGCGCACTTGCGGAAATTACTGGCGGGTTCTCTGGATAAACGCTGTATTGCGCGAGTGCCGACCGAACACCGCGCTCGTAGTGGGTTTGCGCCGATTGCGTTCCCGTCCAGCCCTTCACTGCTGCTTCTGCTTGCAAAAATTCTGCCTCCGCCGCACAGAGTATCATGTTCACGCCAGAAAAATCCTCCGGAGCGAAGTGTTTGCTGGGGCGCGAGGCGCGTTTGTTGCTGTCGAGCGTTTTCTTTTCTTCAAAGTACAATCCATTCGGCAAACCGACGGCGGGCATTTTGTCAGAAAAAATCTGCAAACGCGGGTCATTGCTTGCTTTCATGCGCTCGACGAGCGTTTCACTCAGCGTAAACAAATCTTCCGTTACCGCAAACGGCGTGAGCGTATTGCGATACCAAAAGCTGGACGCAATAAAATTCGTGTACGCATTATCGCTGTTCGAGCGCAAAAGCCCGCCACGCAATGCCTCCTCGCCATGCTGCCGCGCAAGTGCTGGTGCGACGGTGGAAATTCGCATCGCCAAACGCAAACGCAGTGTATTGGCAAAGCGTCGCCATTTATCCAAATCTCCCTGAAACACCGCATCATTGCTCATTACGCGCTTGCTGCCGTCAAACGCCGCCGCCGCTTCTTTCAATTCCTTCAGCATATCGGTATAGATTGCCTCTTGCGTATCGTATTTGGGAGCGAGCGTCGTGCCTGGAAGGCTGCCTTTGCCTGCTTCGGTGTACGGCACATCGCCGAAAAGGTCGGTAATACGCTGCATCTGGACGACGCGCAAAATTCTGGCTGCCGAGTGAACATTCACAAAGTCAGCATTCGTGCGGCTTTGCTCAATAATTTCCTCTGCAATGCGCAAGGGACTGTGCATATTGTAAAATCCCGCAAAGAGAAACTGCCATACGTCGCGGTCTGTGGCGGTCGGCGTTGGGCGAAACACATCGAACTCCGTGTGATAGACGGGCGCGAGATGCTGCACCACGCACGAAAGTGTGCCATATTGCACCGAAAAACCTTGCAAGGACTCGCCCGCCAAGCGTTGCTGGCAGTTTGCGAGCAGCAAATGCGGGTCTGCGCTTGTGGCGCGTGTGGGATTGATGTTCACGTCCTCAAGTCGCTCGGAGCAAGCATTGATGCTGAGTGCGAGGAGGATTGTGAGAAGTATTGTGGTCAGAAGAAGGATGTTTTTTTTCATGGTAAAAGTAGATTGAGAGTAATTGTTGTAGTATTCCCACCCAAGCAACTGTTCTTACAAGGGCAGTAGCCGTATGGCGGGTGTTTGCAAGCGAAATAGTTTCCATGCAAGAAAATTATCACCTCAAAAAATGCCGAAATTTCTTGATGGAAAGAGGCTTCGATGTTGTTTGTTATTTTCCATAAAAACTCAAAACAGTATCTCCGAGCCGCTTGTAATCAGCATTTTGACTTAAATGAAAATAATACCAAAAACTAAAAAGGGTATCTTTCCAAGCAATTTCTTTTTCCTGCCCCAAAAAACTTTCCCCACCGTCGAAAACCCGTGCATTACCTACTGTTGAAATTTCTCCGTTTGCCAGAGTGCGTGAGCGTTGCCACGATGTGCCACAAGCGAGAGCATTCCACAAGCGAGATTTGATGGTACTTTGCGCTGGTAACAACATAAAAATATTCCACCCCAGCGACAGCGCAACACCTTGATAGCTCGAGTCGTATCCGTTGCCTTCTTTGAAGTAGCCAGGTTCTTGTTGCAAAGCCAGCGCTCGCTGGATGAAATCCTCTGCAACGCTCTCTGATACTGCATTCCCGATATATGCTCCAACACCCAAATATGCCAGCGCGTCGAAAAAAAGCCTATTGGGAGCAGCACCGTCGTAGCGTTTCAAAACATCGCTTTGATTCAGCAAATACTTCAATGCCGCTTCAAACTTGGGTTTGAGGCGTTCAATCCGTTCTCGATACGGCTTTGCTTCTGGAGAAGTACGAAACCATGCAGATTCCTGCATCGCAGAAAGCGAAAGCCCAAGCGACGACATGAAAAATGCTGTACCGCTCGTCAAATCTGCCTCTGTCGCGGTCATACCTGCTAAGGATGATGGGACAATAAGTTGGAAATCACCTTCAGTTTTTTGGAAGGAAAAGGAGTATTCAATTGCTCGTACCGCTTTTTCCAATTCTGTGGGGCTTTGTGCAAGAATGGCGTACGTAGTGAGCGTAGAAATGCCCATTTGAAAGCGAACATGGAAATATGAGGCGATGTTTCTCGACAATGCTCCACTCGCATTCGGCTGATTCGCATACGCTAGACGGCGCATATTATCAAGACCAATAGCAAGGTGAACGGCATTCAACGTGAGTGCTACTTTCTGAGAATCAACTGTGCATTTGGTAAATGCTTGCGTTTGAGTGTTTGAATTACACGACAAAAAAATACAGTGTATTGTGAAGAAAAAAGCACAAAAAGCAAGGTTTGATACGAGTTGGACAGAGAAACGAAAAAACATAATTACTCGTTGTTATTGGTGAAAAAGCGTTGGTAAATATACCATTTCTTTTAGGAGTAAATGTACGAGTACAAAAATTGTAATCAATTGAATGGTCTGGGACTAGCTCTGTATCGAAAAACCTTTGCAGACCGATTAAGTATAAGGAACGGTTAAAAAATAAAGTGTCATTTTCTTTAGGCTTCAGTGGCACAGACATTCCTGTCTGTGATTCCTGATGTGGCTTTGAAGACTCACAGACAGGAATGTCTGTGCCACCAATGAAGAGAATTCGTGCATTTATTTTCTCACCGTCCCTAAGCCTTTGAATCCATACAACCTCAAAATTTCACATTCACATTCACGCCCACGCTCCGCGCCGTCGGGTACGCGCCCATTTCCAAGCCTTGCCCGTTTGCGTTGGTATAGCTTGTTTGCGGGTCAATTCCAGGAACGAAATTCAGCAAAAACGCCACGTTCCGCGCCACAACCGACACCGCCAGCCCACGCACAATTCCCCCGAAGGCTGATGAAACCTGCTCTTCAGGCACTGCATAGCCCAAACGCACCTCGCGCAATTTCACAAAACTTGCATCATAAATAAACGGCTCTGCCGCTTGCGCAATGACGGGATAGTACGCGGAGGCGCGTAAACGCTTGGTATTTGGCTGACCATTTTCCAACACGCCTTCCGAGAGAACGCCGTCTTCGCGCCCTTTCAGCGTTTGTTTGTGATTGCCAACGTCGGTTTGAACGGCATTCGAGTAGGAAAACATCTGCCCGCCAAAGCGGAAATCAATGAGTGCGCTGAGGTTGAAGTTCTGCCATGCAAAGGTATTGGTGAAGCCGCCCAAGAGCGTGGGAGTCGAGTTCCCAAGCGGGATGTAGTTGTTTGTCAGAAGCGGCACACCGTTTTCATTGTGCAAAATACGCCCTTGTGCATCGCGCCGAAAACCCGTGCCTTGCAACACGCCGTAGGGCTGATTCACCGTCGCCACAACGTTTGCAAGATTGCGCCCTTCCTCCAACAGCAAGGTTTCAAGCCCTGGCGAGAGCGACGCAACTAGATTCCAATTCCGCGCCAGATTCGCGCTCACGTCCCACCGCACTTTGCTCGGAAGCCGCCCTGCAAGCGGTGTTGCGGTCAGCACGATTTCAATGCCTTCGTTGCGCATCTCGCCAACGTTGATGATTGCTTGCCTGAAGCCAGTGGTGTAAGAAACGTCGGTGGGCAAAATTTGGTCGAAAACGCGCTGCGAATACCACGTAACGTCAATTCCCAAACGATTCTCCGCAAAGCGAGCGTCTATGCCGAGTTCGAGCGTGTTCGAGCGCGTTGGGCGCAAACTCGAAAGCGGCACCACAAAACTCGACGCACGAGCAATGGTGATGCTTCCACGCGGTTGGTTCGCGGTTTGGTCAATACCGTAGGTTTGCGTGAGTTGGTAGGGGTCGGTGTCGCTGCCGACGAGCGCGTAGGAAGCGCGAAGTTTTGCGAAGGAAATAGCCTCTGGAAGCCGCATCAATTCTGAAAGAACGATGCTCGTGTTCACCGATGGATAAAAGTAGGAATTGTTCGAGGCGGGCAATGTGGACGACCAATCGTTTCGCGCTGTAACTTCGGCGAAAAGCCAGTTATCATGCGCTAACTGGGCTGTTCCGAAGGCAGACAAAATGCGTTTGCGGGACAAATCGTAATAAACATCGCGGTTTTTCACATTGCCAACGTTCACAATGTTTGGCAAAATAAATTCGTAACCGTTTACATAATTCCCTTCAAAGCGACTGTTCATCAGGTTTCCACCCAATGTAAAGGTCAGGCTTGTTTTTTCGGCAAGCGATTTGGTGTACGTCAAAAGCGCGTCAGCATTAATTTCTTCGTAGGTTGAGCGGGAATCGTACATCGCGCCCGTCGGATTGTACGGCGTTCCCGTGCTTTCGATGAAGGAATTATTGCGAGCAAGCGCGTCGCGTCCAGCACGGACTTGCAGCGTGAGTTCGTCGGTGATGGTATAGCGCACGAGAGCAGATGCAATCAGGCGTTCAACGCTTTGGCGGGCAAAATGTTCATTTATCAAAAAATACGGATTTGGATTGTACGCATCGCTTGTAAAGCTGACCACCTCTCCGTTTGGAGCGCGGTGCGCACGAATCATCTCATTGCTGATGCTCCGCGCCATGTACATAAAGCTGCGTCCAGGATTGGCGAGGTCGGCAAGGGCGGTGCGGTTTGAGGATTCGTTCACGTAATTCGCCTTCGCCTCAAGTTTGATGCGGTCTCCAAGCAATGCGCCGCCAGTAAGCGTAAAAGTGCTACGATTCAAAAAACTATTCGGAATCATGCCGCTATTGTCCATGTTCGAGGCGGAAAAGCGCACCGTTGCTGATTCTGTGCCGCCTGAGAGCGAAACCGTATTTGTCAGCGTTCTGCCTGTTTGGTAAAAATTCGCAATGGTATTCGGCTGCGGAAGCAAGGGACGGCGCACTCCGTCGAAAAATTCTACCATTTGCCCCGTCATTTTGCTACCCCAAGAAACCGTGCCTGCATCCAGCGCGTCTGCTCGTGTTGCGGGCGTGAAGCCGCCGTAGCCGTGTCCGTATTCGTTTTGCAAATCGGGCAAAATGAGCGGCGTTTCAAAGCTGAGATTGCCGTTGTACTCAATACCTACGCCGTTTTTAGAGAATGCGCCTTTTTTCGTGGTAATCAAAATCACGCCATTTTGCGCCCGCGAACCATAAAGCGCGGAAGCCGCCGCACCGCTTAGAATGGACATCGAAGCCACATCGTCGGGGTTGATATGCTGAATGCCATCGCCCCAATCCACGCCGCCGTACTTGCCTGGCTGCGAGCCGCTTGAATTGTCAATCGGAATGCCGTCCACAACGTACAAGGGCTGGTTGTTTTGATACGCGCCGAGCAGCTTCACACCGCGCAAAATCACGCGCGTCGAAGAGCCGACAGCTCCAGCATTGATGTTTACTTGCGCTCCTGCGACTTTTCCCACGAGTGCCGCAGAAATGTTCGTTTCGCGGGCTTCGGAAAATTCTTGCCCTTGTACCTCAGAAACCGCATAACCAAGCGTCTTTTGAGCTTTTTCAATGCCAATCGCCGTTACCACAACGGCATCGGTACGAGCGGGGTCGAGGTCGAGAAGGATTTCCTTCACCGAAATCCCATTTTGCGCGTTTTCTGACGATGTTTCGCCAAAAGAATCAATGCGGAGAGTTTTCGTTTTGAACCCAATGTATAATACCTCCAATGCCGCTTGAGAACTTGTATTTGCGGGGATTTGCAAGCGAAACGCGCCATCTACGCCCGTGATTGCACCGAGAACCGTTCCGCGCAGCATCACCCGCGCACCCAAAAGCGGTTGCTTGGTTGCGGCTTCGCGCACAACACCAGTAATGGAGCGGCTTGTGGAAGAATTTACCAAAGATTGTGTTTGCGAAAAAAGAGGCGAAATGCACCGCCCTCCATTCGAGACTACCCAAAAAAACACCAGCACAAGAAACAACCGTTTCATAGACAACCTCACAAAAAAACGTGGACACAGTCTGCTCTAAGCGGTATCAAAGCCAGGTTTTAGTTTGAAAATATGCACTGAACATACTGGCACAGCCGAACTTTGAAAGCGCGAAACCGCAGACACGGTGAAATGATGAATTTTTCCTAGAGAGAGTCCCTAGAGAGAATCAGCACGAAAATAGAATTTTTTGTTGAGGATGCAAGCAAAAACGTGTATCTTTTCGCCCAGAATAGAAAAAAATGAGTAGTTTGTAAGTAGTAATGTATCAAAGTGTTATGCTATTCTACGAAATGTATCGTTGTTTATCAATGGTTTGTACGCAATTTCTGAGTAGTCATTTGTGTTGCTCTCTTTTCAGTGTCGCTCTTCTTTGGTTTGAGGTATGATTGTATTCCGTATTCCTTTGGTTTTTATTTTTTTGATGACGCTGCAAAGCCTCATCATTCCTTGTGCTGCGCAAAATCTTTCGCAAAATCTCACACAAAATGCTCTCAAAAACCCCTTCCCACCACGCTTTGACCGCATCACCAGCAAACACGGGCTTTCCAGCAACAGCATCACGTGTTTTGTGCAGGACAAACGCGGTTTTTTGTGGATTGGAACGCATCACGGGCTGAACCGTTTCGACGGCTATCGCTGCAAAACATTCTTTGCAAACCCCGCAAAACCTCATGCTTTGATAAACGACGACATCATGGACATCCTCGAAGACCGCACAGGAACGCTCTGGGTGGCGACGCACAATAGCGGTGTTGCGGCGTTTCAGGCAGCAACTGAGACATTTACGCACTTTCGGCACAATCCCGCCGACCCACGTAGCCTCAGCGACGACAACGTTCACGCACTCACGCTTGATTCTACGGGCTGTCTGTGGGTTTGCACCTACAATGGCGGCTTGAATCGTTTCGATGCTGAAACTCGCACCTTTGCTTGCTTGAAGGGGAAATTTCGCGGCGGTGAATGCGGCACAAACGAGTGTTCGCTCACGGTCGTCGCAACGGCGCGGGATGGCGCGTTGTGGGCGACTTCCGAAGGCGGCGGCACGTACCGCATTACCTTTCCCAAACCTGCAAATTCTCAACAACAATTCTCCCTGAACAGCGCATCAATACAAGCCTTTGCGCACGCTTCTACTTCGACAATCAATATGACATCGAACTTTACTTCCGCGCTCGCGCCATGCGCTGGAAGCGGCGTGTGGAGCGGCTCATGGGGCGGTGGCATTGCGCAAATTTTTCCCAAAGATGAGGGCGGAATACGGCGCGTTGTTCGGAGCAATGAAAGCCCGAATGCCGCACAGAAACTGAGTGGAAACGGCTTGTCGCACAATACTATCAGCGCACTTTTTTGTGAAGCCGATGGTACGCTCTGGATAGGCACGTGGGGCGGCGGCTTAGTGCGCTACAAGCCCAATGCTTCGCCTGAACACGAGGAGTGGAGCGAGGAATGGACAATATTCCAGCATGACGAGACACATCCCGAACCGCTTGGCAGCAACTTCATTACCGCCATTTACCGCGACCGCAATGGTATTTTGTGGATTGGCACCGAGAACGCGGGCGTGTCGGTGTGGAATCCCCACAAGCCGCAATTTACCGTGCTTAGGAGCAATTCTTCTGTGCAAAATTTGCCTCAAAACCAGCAAACATCAAGCCTGTATTTGCGAGACAACATGATTACTGCTCTCGGCGGCAGTAGTGGTGCGGGTGTCTGGATTGGCACAATGAATGCGGGTTTGCAGCATTTTAATCCCACAAGCCGCATTGTTACTCATTTCCCAAGCAATCTTGCCAAGCCTAATGCTCTCAGCCACCGCTTTATCGAAGCACTTGCCGATGATGGCAAGGGAACGCTTTGGATTGGGAATGATAGCGGCGGCGTGAGCATGGTGCAATACGCTCCAACGCCCGATAAAATCAAGGCGCACAAAACCTTTCACCCGCGTTCGTGGCGCATAAAAACGACGAATCCTCGCCAATATTTGGAAACACCTGGACTTGTTGAGGCAATTTTGCTGGATTCAGTGCAAACATCTTTAGGTGAAAAGCAGCCACAACCCGCTCTCTGGCTTGCTCTCACAGGCACAGGCTTGATTCGCTCGGCAATGTTTCGGGATTCAGCAACGGCATTTATTCCACCAGCAATTCTACGAAAAAACAAGACCGGACCTGCTTCCACGCGGATTATGGCAATGGTACGCGATACCGACGGCGCATTTTGGCTCGCAACCGACACGGCAGGTTTAGATAGGTTTTACCCCGAAAGCAGCACTGTTACTCACTTTCGGCACCGTGCGAGTGACAGCACCTCTCTCAGCAGCGACCAAGTGTCGTGCTTGCTCAAAGCAAGCAATGGTGCGCTGTTTGCGGGAACGGGATTGGGTTTGAACCGTTTAGATTTGCCGCTCCCGCAAGGTTCTGATTCTGGTAAAATTGCTCAAACACAAGCATTCACGCGCTTTACCGTCGAGGACGGTTTGCCAGATAACGGCATTAATTCGATGCTCGAAGATGCGCAGGGACGGCTTTGGATTGGTACAAATAAAGGCTTGTGCAGAGTGAGTTTTCCAACGCCGACGACGCTCCAAGTCCGCGTCTTTACTGAGGCGGACGGCATTGCTGGCAACGAGCATACACGCGCTGCCTACCGCGCCCCAGACGGCACGATGTACTTTGGCACATCAAGCGGACTGACGATTTTTCATCCCGATTCGATTCGTGAAAATCCGAATCCGACACGCCTCGCGCTCACGGGTTTGAGGAAATTTAACCGCCCCGTTCAACTCGACTCCAGCGCAGCATTTATGCGGGTTTTGCCGCTTTCATATTTGGAAAATATCATCACGGTTGAGTTTGCCGCGCTGGGATTTACGGTGGTGGAAAATCAGCAATATTCCTACAAAATGGACGGTTTCGACCGCGATTGGATTGCCGCCGGAACAAGCAGGGAAGCCACGTACACGAATCTTCGCGGCGGCGAGTATCTATTCCGCGTCCGCGCTTTGCAGGGTGACGGCTCCTGGAGCAGTGAGGAAGCGCGACTCACGATTGCCGTAACGCCGCCCTTCTGGGAAACGGCGTGGTTTCTGACCTTGCTGGCAGTGAGTGTTTTGGGCGGCGTGGTCGCGCTCACGTCCTTTGTGGCGCGGCAACGCTTGGCGGTGCGGGTGCAAGAATTGGAGCGGGAGCGGGCAATTCAGCAAGAGCGCGAGCGAGAACGGGAGCGGATTTCGGCGGATATTCACGATGAAATTGGCTCTGGACTAACGCATATTGCCATTCTCAGCGAAGTTATCAAACAACAAACCTCCGAAGAAATGCCCGCGCGGATGCACGTGGACACGCTCTCGGAAACGGCGCAAGACGTGGTGAAATCTATCGGCAATATCGTCTGGGCACTCAATCCCGACCACGACGAACTTCCCCATTTCCTCGCCTACACCCGTGAGTATTCTTCAACATTTCTGCGCAGCGCGGGCATTCGCTATGCCATTCGTTTTTCCGACGAAGCCCCGCCATACCGCTTGAAATCTCTCATTCGGCGGAATTTATTTTTGATTGTGAAAGAATCGTTGAATAACATTGTCAAATACGCAGATGCGAACAATGTGGAAATCATCTTTTCCTTTCCAGAAGAGACTGCTCCGCAGACAAGCAATGAAGCGGCAAGCAAGGCGATTGAATGCAAACTCATTGTGCGCGACGATGGTTGCGGAATGTCGTCGCTGGAAGGGCGGAAATTCGGACACGGCATGAAAACCATGCGTCGGCGAGCGGAGGAAATCGGAGGCGCATTTGTGCTGGAAAGCGAACTTGGCAAAGGGACGGTTATTACGGTAACCTTTGCGCTGGAAAGTGCGTGAATGTGTGAATGCGTGAATCACGCAAAACTTGCCACAACAATCTCTACAAGCCTCTCCAAACCTTGCTTGTCGTCGTCATCGAAGCGGCTATACACGGGGCTGTCAATATCCAACACGCCCAACAGTGCGCCATTGTGCAGGAGCGGTATGACAATTTCCGAGCGCGATGCAGCATCGCACGCAATATGACCCGGAAACGCCTCGACATCTTCCACCAAAACCGTTGCACGCCGCTCTACGGCTGCGCCGCAGACACCGCGCCCTGAAGCAATACGCACACACGCTGGTTTGCCATGAAAAGGACCAAGCACAAGTTCATTTGCGCTTTCTTTCCACAAGTAAAAGCCTGACCAATTTACCTGAGCAAATGAATGATAGAGCAGTGATGCGACGTTGGCGAGATTGGCAATCATATCGCGCTCGCCATCAAGCAAATGCTCGGTTTGAGTATGCAATTCTTTGTAAAACGAGGGTTTATCAAGGGCGGTAAAGGATTCGTCGAGTTGAAACATGATGTGGTAGAAGAACGGTGAAGAAAAAATTGTGTGTCATAAAACGCCACTACAAACATACGCTCTTTTTCCTGTTTTCTGCAATGATATTTCCAGCACTTCATCGCTCGCTCCTGCTGTTCATCCCCCCATTCCTGCAACTCATCGAAAGCCCTGCAACACCTTCCAAAACCGCTCCGTATCTTGCATATAGACAAAATACTTCAAATGGTTTTCGGAGAGAACTATGCGCACAATACTACAACTTTTGGCGATAACCTCATTATTCATTGTAAATGGGCTTCATGCCCAGCCCACAAAGCGCACCATTACTGGTGTTGTGCTGAATGAGAGCGGCGACTCGCTTGGCTACATCAGCGTCAAAGTGAAAGGAACGAAAGCGGGCGGTGTGTCAAATTCCAAAGGCATATTTACGATTGCAACCGACCTCAAAGGCGCACAAAATCAGGGCGTAACGCTGGCAATCAAGAACCTTGCTTACGAGCCGTTTGAACAAGAAATCATGCTTGATGGCGACACAACCCGCATCACGATTCAACTTCTGACCAAAGTCGTAAATTTGAAAGGCGCAACGGTTTCAGCAAGCGCGTTTACCTCAGGCGAAGTGGAAGGCGTAACCTTAAAACCGCTTGAAATCTTGACCACACCCGGCGCGGCAGCTGATATTTTCCGCGCCTTGCAGACCTTTCCGGGCGTTACTTCGCCAGACGAAGGCTCTGGGCTGATTGTGCGCGGCGGCGACCTCACCGAAACCGTTACGCTCATTGACCAAGCCAGTGTTGCTGCGCCCTACCGCGCACAAGCACCGAATGGCGGTACGTTTGGCTTTATTCCGCCCTTTTTCGTGAGCGGCACCTTCTTCTCAAGCGGCGGTATGCCTGCTCGCTACGGGAACGCGCTCTCTGGCGTGGTCGCGCTGGAAAGCCAAAGTATGCCGACGGGAAATCAATTCAATGGAACGCTTTCGACGGGCGGTATTTCGCTGGGAATCGCATCAGAGCTTGTTCCGGGAACGCTTGGCATTCGCGCATCGGGTAATTACACCAACACCGATATTTTGTTCCGCTTAAACGGTTTGCGCGAAATTTTCACCGAGCCGCCGACCGCGATTGATGCAAACGTGAGCCTTGTCTGGAAGTATTCGCCGACAGGCAAAATCAAGTTCTTCAACTACGGTTCGCAAAATGGAATGCAGACATTTTATGGTTTCGGCAGTGAGCGCAATCCCTTCAAAACCGCACAAATAAACACCTTGCACAACATTCAACTGACGGATATTTGGCAAGATTGGGTGATAAAATCCAGCATTTCTGCTAATAACGTTCAGACGAATTATTCTCAAGCAGATTTCGGCATAGAATCCAAGCAAATAAACCTCAAAACCCGCACCGATGCTGAGAAAGACATTTCCGATTGGGTGCGCGTGCTGGTGGGCGTGGAAGCGGAATACGACGATCTGACGGCAACGAAAGTCGTGTCGGAAGGCGGCAAAAACACACGCTTTTCCTCGCGTGGCGACGGTTTGCGAATTGGCGGTTATGGAGAAGTGGAGTGGAAACTAACACGGAATTTACTGGCGGGATTAGGCGCGAGAACCGATTACCACACGCTTTCGCGGAATTTGGTCTTCGACCCGCGTGTTTCCTTGAAGTATGTGTTTTCATCCAGTTTTAATCTCCGCGCTGCATGGGGGATTTTTCACCAATTCGGTCGCCCCGACCAGCTTAATACCGCGCTTGGCGGCAATCCTGACCTCAAAGCGCAACAGGCAACGCACTACATCTTGGGCGCAGAATACACCGAAGGCGATGCGCAAATCCGCGCCGAGGCATATCAAAAAACCTACGCAAACCTGATTCTACCGACCACGAGCGGCATTCCGCAAAATCTCGGTTATGGCTATGCACGTGGGCTGGACTTCTTCGCAAAATATGGTGAATATCTCAAAACCGATTTCAACGGATGGCTCTCCTACTCGTTTTTGGAGACGAATCGCTTGCAAGCACGCCGCACGGAACAAGGAATCATCTACGAAGAAGGTGCAACACCGTTTGACATTCGGCATAATATCGTGCTTGTGGGCAAAGTGCGTATCTGGGAAGGACTCAGCGTCGGCACAACAGCGCGGTATTCAACAGGACGAGCAACGACACCGATTGTAGGCGGAATGAGGCGCGTGGAAAGCGGTTTTACGTGGTTCGAGCCGATAGACGGGAACGTAGGCACAGAGCGGCTTCCCGACCAAATGCGCTTCGACGTAGATATTTCCTACTTTTTGCCTCTGAACGATAAAGCATTTATGGTAATGTTTGCTTCACTTTCCAATGCCACAGGACGCGCAAACGTGCTTGGTTACACGTATTCCGCCGATTATTCCCAGCGCGAAGCAAATGTGAGTGTGAATAGGCAGTTTGTGTTTATCGGCGCGACAGCAACGGTGAGATTTTGACGGCATAATTGAGAGGAACTGCAACTATCAACTTTTTTTCACCACAAATATCGTTGTTATGTACAAACTCTTCTTCGTTCTTGTCGTTTTTGCCCTTGGCGGCAGCAGCAATCTGTGGTCTCAGTCGCCTCAACAGGCGGACACGACGGCTTGCATCATTGATATTCCGCTTGTTGATGTTCCGTATCTTGGCTTGGCGGCGCAAACAGTGAGTAATAAAGCGGCTTCTGAACTGAATGCACTTGATTTTTTGTCAAGTTATGCGAATCCAAGCATGAAGCAATCGCTTTCTTTGTCTGGTGGTATCTATGGTGCGGGAAATTGGGCAATCAAAAAGCTCATTTCCACGAACGACGAATTTTTGGATATTCTTTTGCGCAACAGTGCTGCTGGATTGTTAGGGTTGGCAATGTTTTATGCACCTGGCGGAAATGCGTGGTTGCATGAGGAATATCACCGCGCCGTGATGACACGGAATCTGATGAATAGTTTCAACGAAATGAATACGTTCCCGTTCGGACGCGAAGCCGTGTCGGTAAAAAATGTCCGCGATGAGGATTTGATTCGGCTCAAAAACACCGCGAATACTGAGTTTGTACGCTTGATGGCGGCTGGAATTGAAGGGCAATATCATCAAAACCAAATGCTGCAAAAACAAAATTTCTTCTACCGTCAGGATTTACCGCACATCCCGCTCTATTGGATAAACACGATGAGTTCAATGTTTTACGTTTTGTCCTCGTCGTCGGGGGAAGCAATGAACGGTTTGATTGACCGTGCGCACGTCCGCGAGGGTAGAAACATAGCGGAGCGAGATTTTACGGGACCTGATTTTACGGCATGGGCAGATGCTCTTGTGAATCCCGAAAAACGCTACGAAGCCCGTGGGATGCACCCTTCCGGCGTTGGTATTCAGCGGTACGTGCGACCAAGCGACCTTAGCACAGAAGCCCGTGAATACTTGCAAACGCAAGGCGTATTGCAGTTTCTGAATATTCTTTCGCCGCATCTTGTGGGCTTTTCTGCCATCAGAATTGACAGCACACGCGATGGCATCTACTACGGAAACGCGGCACTGCGCCACTTGCTTACGCCGTTTGGCTTTGATGTGGCACTGGATATTTTCTTTCAAGCACCCGATGTGAATGTTTTTTTCTCCATGCACAACTACTTCAACCGCAACGCATATTTTGTTGGTATTCAGACGGAAGTGATTGATTATCCTGTTTTTAACGGCAATGCTCTGGCGAGTGTTCGTGCGCACCTGTGGGTGCAGCCGGAAAATCAATCCTTTCGTACAACGACAGGACAGCTTGGAGGCTTGGCGGGCGGGCGATTGGTGTGGTTGTTGGGAAAAAATATTCAACCGTTTATTGACGTAGAAGCGAAGTCGGCGGGTTGGGTGATGGGGAACGAATTTTTAGGCAGTAATCTTGGCGTTTCGCTGGGATTGCGGATGATGTTTCGATAGACTGTTCGATAATTAAGGAATAAATATCTCTTCACAAATTTCATTATTTTTTTCTCACTTTTCGGAGTTTTTATTATGCATACTACCCTCGCAACCCTAGCATTGATGCTGCTTACAAGCATTTCTCTCTTTGCTCAAACCGACGACGCGGTGCTAAAGGCAAAAGAAGCTGTTCAAAAAGCCGCCGTTATGGGCGAAACAGCCGCCCTCAAAGCCGCACGAGAACTGGCTCAAGCTGCTGCCACCCAAACCATCGAGCCAAGCAAAAAAGCTGCTGCACTCTATTTTATTGGCTATGCAAATTACAGCCTCGTAAACCTTCCAAGCGAGAAGGAATCAAAGGAACAGAACACTGATGCTGGAGTTGCCGCGCTGGAAGAAGCGGTGAAACTAGAACCCGCCTTTGCCGATGCACACGGGCTTTTGGGCAGTCTCTACGGACAAAAGGCTGCAGGCGGCATGATGGCTGGTATGAAGTATGGTCAAAAATCAACGGCTTCCTTGGAACGCGCCTCGCTCCTTTCCCCAGAGAACCCAAGAATCCTCATGCTTCGGGGTATTGGTTTGTATTACACGCCAGCAATGTGGGGCGGCGACAAACAAAAAGCACTCACAAATCTGCAACGCGCTTGTGAATGTGCCGAAAAAGGTGCTTGTGCAGCGAAGGAAGCAACCATGCCCGATTGGGGACACGCCGACGTTTTTGCAACGAAGGGAATGATGTTCGCCGACCAAGACGACAAGGAAAATGCCAAAGCCGCTTACGACCGTGCCGTGCAGCTTCAGCCGAATTATTCTTGGGTGAAAAACGTGCTACTGCCGAAACTGAGCGCGAAGTAGTTGTATTCACGTATCACAATTTTTCCGTAGTTTTCCGCATGATGACCAAACGCTCCATATTCTTTCTCTGGCTCGTGCTGATGCTCTATGCAGCAGTTCAGGCATCTCTTGTTGCAAACTCAGGTTCTGTGCCATTTGTGGGTGTTTTCCTGTACAATCTCATTGCCGAAAATTTCCGTTTACTCAGTATCTGGGCGATGTTGTGCTTTGCGGGGCGATATGTGCAACAGTGGCATATTGGCAAGCAAATTCTCGTCTATGCCGCATGGGTACTTGCTACTTCGCTCATGCTTATTGGCGCAAATTTGAGTATTGTTTTTGTTGGCGGGCGGGATTCCGCCTTTCTGAACATTTGGAACAACAAACATTGGATTCTCTTACAAAACGTGCTTGAAAATGGGCTTATCATTGCAGGATTTGTCGTAGCGCGGTACAGGCGGGAAATCGGCGAGCAGAAAGAGCGCGAGCGCGAGTTGCGTTTGTTGAATACCCAAATGGAGCTTGCTGCCTTGCGTGCGCAGTTGAATCCGCATTTTCTCTTCAATGCCTTGAACGTGGTGAATGCGCTCGTCGGTGTGCAGCCCGACGAGGCACGGCGCGTTTTGGAGATGCTTTCGGATTTGCTGCGCTACACGCTGGAAAGCGACAAGCGAGAAATGGTCAGGCTTCAGGAAGAATTAGATTTTGTGCAGAAGTATCTTGCGCTTGAGCAAGCTCGCTTCGGGAAACGCCTTCAATACCGCATCGAAGCTGATGAAACCTTGCTTGATGCGCTTATTCCGCCCATGCTCTTGCAGCCGCTTGTGGAAAATGCCGTTAAGCACGGAATTTCTCCGAAAGCAAGCGGCGGCAAGGTTTCGGTGAGCATTGCGCCAGAGCAAGGAGGAAAAAGGCTTGTAGTAGAAATATGCGATAATGGCATAGGGCTTCAACACAGCATGAATACTCATTCCACTGGCATTGGGCTGGTAAATATTGCGTCGCGTTTAGAAAAACTTTTTGGCGGTTCTGCTGCGTTCACGATGCGAAACAATGGTACTGATACTGGCGGTGGCGTAACAGTAAGCCTTGTTTTGCCAATCGCATAGACGTGAGACGTTGTGTTGTCGTACGTCGTGGTGCAGAGTTACTCTTCTTCGACCACAGCGTTCCAGTGAAAACACGCATAAAATGTTTCATCTTTGACCGTTGCCGAGATATAGCGTCGGTCAATGGCTTCGGCAGCAGAAATCCCAAAACTTGCGCCCACAATATCGGCACAATTCGACAGACCGATGCCATTGCCATCGCTGGTGATGCCACCTTGAAATAGTCGGGAAAGATTGTTGCCTGTACTTTCCTGAAGCCACGCTACACTTTCACTTTTCATGGTATTTTCAATGACCCAGCGCAAAATATTCCCAACAGGAAAAATGGTGATGATGATAGTGTCCTCTTTGGAGAAACGGAGGGCATTATTGACGAAATTATACACAACGCGGTCGAGCGCGGAAGCCTCGAGGCAGCACGTGGTAACATTGCCTTCGTAGTAGCATTGCACCTTCACGGTGATGGTGCGGTCGTTGTGGCGGTATTCAAAATTATTCCATTTTTTGACGTAATCGTAGATGGAGTGAATACGAATGCGCTCATCGGCAGCGCGGGTAATCACGTCGATATTATGCACGGCATTGCGCATCATTTTGGCTTGGTCGCGGGCAAGAAACACGAAACTGCGCATATGCTCAACTTCGTGGTACAAGTTGAATCGTTTAATTTTATTTGCATGACTCACCATAGACATTAATGCTCCACCGCGAATGTCGTGGATGATTTTTTTGATGTGTAGCGAGGGATATTCTGCGATACTGCCCAACTCTCTGGCGATACTCAAAAAATCTTCTGAAACAAACCAATCCGTATCTGCTTGAAGAATAGAATAGTTTGGCGATTCTTTCATGTACAACCACACATCATATACGGATTTAATGTGCTGATATATCGTAAGTAGTGCTTGTTGGTCTTGTGCCGAAAACTCCTGCAAGGAAGCACTGAAGCCAGTACCATCATAGCGTGCTGCTTGCTTGTTTTTCAGGTTTGTTGGGGCGAGGGAAAGATATTTTTGTTCCATGATGTGGTTGAATGCGGAAGAGTGAAGAAAGCGTCGTACCACAGCCTAAACACTAGAAAAGCGTTTTTCGTTTGCTGAAATGTGGAAATAATGCAGAAATAATGCAGAAATATTGTAAAAAATGAGAAATAACGCAGACCTTGGAATATCATCTGCAAAAGGTTTGTTCTGCAAAAGGTTTGTATGAAATACAAATTTTTCTACGTCAGTTCGTTAAACAACGCTTTGTATTGATTGCATTGACTCTACGTCATCTCCCTTCAATTCTAGCAGGAAATCAGCAAGATTTTTAGAAGTATCAAGCCCCAGCTTGCGACGAATCCGAAAACGATGATTTTCTACCGTGCGCAAGGAACAGTGCAAACGCTCTGCTATTTCGCTTGAATACAAGCCTTCCCGAACAAAAACAGCAACAATGAGTTCTTGGCGCGTGATACATGGAGAGCATTGTCGCAAACTGTGTACAAATATAGGATACTTCAATAGCATTTGAATATACAGTGTAGATTTCATGCGGCTTTCTCCCTATACAGCATTGGCGAAGCACGTGATATGTTTGATTCGCTGTATCGCTCGTTCTGCAATCGCCTTGGCAGTTCTCGGTGCAATGCTTGAATGCGCCGCAAAAGCAAAAAAGTATGCGCTTTCACATCGTTTGATGTGTATGCACACTGTTCTGCAATGTCGTTGGTGGTGTAGCCGTGCGCGAAAAGCTGCAACAGATAAAGGTCGGCATCAAGCAGATTCGCAATGCTTTCTCTCTGTTTGCCAGAGAAATGCAGAAGATGATGCAAAAGAACGTGCGCATTTGGAGCAGATATTTCTACTCGTGCAGAAGCAAGATTCAGAATCATCTCCTGCAACACCAGTAGCGAAGAACTTTTCGGGAGATAACCCATCGCACCAGATTCGATAGACTCTGCAAGAAGTTCATCGGATTCGGTATTTTTCAAGAGCAGTATTGGCGGGGCTTTGCAGGAAAGTTGGCGTATGTATGCGGCGGCATCAGGCACATCAGGCAGGTCGAGTGCAGTCAGCACAACATCAGGCTGCACATCGGGCAACGCAGCAAGGGCGGATGCGGCATTAGGAAACATTGCGAGGCAGTCTATTTGAGGCATCGCATTGAAAAGCAAAAACAAACCGTTTCGCAGCTCCACACGAGATTCTATCAAGACAATACGGTATTGCATAGCGCACAAAAAGCTATTACATAAACGTTCTTCGTGAATGCGCATGGGAGCCTATCGCCAAACTCAAATGCACTAGTGAAGAACAAAGAATAATAGCAAATCTAGCATTTTACCGAGCAGGATAAAATCGTATAAACGTTGTATTATGAGTAGTTTAGCAGGAGTAGTGTTTTTTAAAGAGAAATGCAAGCGTAATTTCGTCGTATTGTTGAGGTACTGGCACAAGCATCATCTACTTATCTGGAAGTACATTTCAAGAAGTACATTTCAAGAAGTATATTTCATGCAAAAAGCCGCTTCAAACATTCGTTTGAAGCGGCTTTTTTGTTACATCTACCGAAATATGCTGTCGGGGCGACTAGATTCGAACTAGCGGCTTCCAGCTCCCAAAGCTGGCACTCTACCGGGCTGAGTTACACCCCGAACCGTGATAAAACTTTGATATTCAAGCAAACGTTTTATCCGAAGCTGTTTTGTTGAGCATTTTACTTTTTTGTAATTGTGCTGTTTGAAACAGAGGACTAAAATACAGCTTTTTTTTACACTTTCCAAATATTAATTACAAATAAAAGTACAAATCCAGTAGTGGTGCGCTTTTTAACGCTTTTTTTTGTGCGGCATTACTCAACCGTTACACTTTTTGCCAAATTACGCGGCATATCCACATTGCAACCGCGCTCGACCGCCACATAATACGCCAAAAGCTGCAATGGAATCACTGACAGCACAGGCGTAAGCATGGGCAAGGTGTTGGGAATGGTAATCACGTGTTCGGCGAACTCGGCAATGCGCGTATCGCCTTCGCTGGCAATGGCAATGATTTTGCCGTTGCGGGCGCGTACTTCCTGAATGTTCGAGAGAACTTTATCGTAAATTTCATCCTGCGTGGCAATGCACACAACGGGCATATTTTCGTCAATAAGCGCGATTGGTCCATGCTTCATTTCCGCAGCTGGATAACCTTCGGCGTGAATGTACGAAATCTCCTTCAGCTTTAATGCGCCTTCCAGAGCAACGGGGAAATGATAGCCGCGTCCCAAGTACAAGAAATTCTGTGCCTGCGCGTATTTTTTTGCAATCGTTTGAATTTGCGAAGAATGGTCGAGAATAGCTTGAATCTGCTCTGGAACCCGCTCTATTGCTTGCGCAATTTCCATTCCCTCGCGCTGCGACAATCGCCGCGTTCTGCCCAAATACAGCGCGACCAGCATAATTGCTGCAAGCTGCGATGTAAACGCCTTCGTCGAAGCCACGCCGATTTCTGGTCCTGCGTGCAGATAAATTCCCGCATCGGTTTCGCGGGCAATCGAACTGCCCACAACATTGACCAAACCTATCGCCGTCGCACCTTTCAACTTTGCTTCTTTGATTGCCGCAAGTGTGTCTGCCGTTTCACCGCTTTGGGAAATGGCAATCACAATATCGTCGGGCGTAATGACGGGATTGCGGTAGCGAAATTCTGATGCGTACTCCACTTCAACGGGAATACCCGCAAGCTGCTCAATCATGTATTCGCCCACGAGTGCCGAATGCCACGACGTTCCACACGCCGTGAAAATAATGCGCTGGGCGCGGCGGAGCTTGTCCAGCACGGGATTCAAGCCGCCAAGCCGCACTGTTCCTTCGTGCGCGAGCAATCGTCCGCGAAAACAGTCTTTGAAGGTGCGTGGTTGCTCGTGGATTTCCTTCAGCATAAAGTGGTCGAAACCGCCTTTTTCAATACTTTCGAGGTCAAATTCTACCTCGTGGATAATGCTGTCGGTCGTTTCGTTGTCAATCGTTTTTGTGGTATAGCCATCTTTGGTAAGAATAGCCATTTCATCGTCTTGCAAGTAAATGACGTTGCGCGTGTGCTGCAAAATTGCCGAAGCGTCGGAGGCAAGAAAGTTTTCGCCCTCGCCCACACCCACCAAAAGCGGGCTTCCGCGCCGCGCACCAATCAGCACATCTGGCTCCAGCGTCGAAACAACGGCAATGCCAAACGCGCCTTCGACTTCGCACAACGCAAGACGCACTGCCTCTTCCAAGTTTTTTGTCTTGGTGTAGAAGGAATGAATAAACATTGTCAAAACTTCCGTGTCGGTCTCGGAACGAAAGACGTAGCCTTGCTTTTGAAGGCGTTGCTTGATAGCCGCGTAATTTTCAATAATGCCGTTATGCACAAGCGCAATCGTGTTTTCCATATCCGTATGCGGGTGCGCGTTCACGTCGTTGGGTGCGCCGTGCGTTGCCCAGCGCGTATGCCCGATACCGAGCGAACCGCGTAACTGGGCGGCTTTGACCGCTTTTTCTAATTCCACAACCTTGCCCGCTTTTTTGCAGACCGTGAGCGAACCATTGGCAAGCGCGATACCTGCCGAGTCGTAACCCCTGTATTCAAGCCGCTTCAAACCGGTAAGAATAACCGATGTCGCATTTTTACTGCCGATATAACCAACAATTCCACACATCTGAAAACCTCGTTGCTTGTGAAAAATTTGAGAAGAAGCATTGCTGCTTGTGTTCAAGGTACTTTTTTGAAAACAAAGCCGAACAAAGACACGTAATTTACGGAAAATACTCCGCATTTTAGCAAAATGATATAACGACGCACGGAACGTGATACCACATAAGATTTTATCGCATCTGCGCATTTTTTTGATTGCGTGTTTTCTAAAAACTCCGTAGCTTTTCGGCGTACGTTGTTATCATATCTGTCTCAGTATCATACAAAAAAATTTTTCAATAGTGGCACAGACATTCTTGTCTGTGAGTGTTGGAGCGAGGTTCAAGCGAAAAACACAGACAAGAATGTCTGTGCCACTGAAGCCTAATTCTATACGCTCTACAAGGGTTTTGTATGGTACTTAGCGTATCTGTCCCATTTTTCCCTCAATCGCGCTTTAATGCTTGATTTTTTCATATAACTATGATTCTCCAACTCGAACCCAAACTCGCCGAGCCTTCCACCGACGCGCTTCTCGCCGCCGTGAAAAATATCGGCTACCAACCAACGCAGGTAACAACGCAGTTTGGAAGCTATGTTGTGTGTGTTGGCAAGAAAGATTTTGATATTCGGACGCTCGGCAGCCTCGACGGTGTGCGCGATGTCCACTACGTTTCGGACGAATATCAACTTGTGTCGCGGAAATGGAAAGTCGAGCGGACGTGCATTGACCTTGGCGACGGCGTAAAACTTGGCAATGGGCATTTTCAAATCATGGCGGGACCGTGTTCGATTGAAAGCGAAAAGCAAGTGGAAAGCGTTGCCAAACACTTGAAATCATGCGGCGTTCGAGTGATGCGTGGTGGCGTTTTTAAGCCACGCAGTTCGCCATACAGCTTTCGCGGAATGGGCATTGACGGCTTGAAAATGTTTGCCACCATTTGCCGCGAACATGGAATAAAAATCATCACCGAAGTCATGGAAGCAGCGCAAATAGAGGCGATGTATGAATACATTGATGTTTATCAAGTTGGTGCGCGAAACAGCCAGAATTTTAATTTGCTCGATGAACTTGGCAAAGTGGATAAACCCGTGATGATTAAGCGCGGTATTTCTGGCACGATTGAAGAATTGCTGTTTGCCGCAGAATACGTGTTTTCTGGCGGCAACGAGCGTCTGCTCCTTTGCGAGCGCGGCATCCGCACCTACGAGCGAGCGAGCCGTAACACCTTCGACATCAACGCTATTCCCATTCTCCGCGACAAGACGCATCTGCCCGTGATTGTTGATCCTTCGCACGCCATTGGTTTGCGCGAGTTTGTCGAGCCAGTCGCGCTTGCAGGCGTGATTGCGGGCGCAGATGGTGTGATTGTCGAAATCCACGAATCGCCCGAAGATGCTGCCTCCGATGGCGCACAAACACTAAATTACGAAGAATCGGCGCGGCTCTTCCGCAAAGTTCGTGCTGTGCTGAATCTACAAGAAACATGGTAATGCCCAAAGCCTAGATACTATGCGCTGTGCAGGGCATTTCTTTGATAACGTTACTGATAATTTTACAATACGACAAGCAAGACAAATTCCGACAGGTTTGAACATCAAGCGCGTATAGGTTTGAGATAAAAATTTGAAAATAAAGAGCATAGCTCATATTGCTCTTTCGTGCTGCCCCGTTTCCTTTGATGACGTGTGATAACGTGCTGTTTGTATGGTATTCTACCTGTTTCGGCTCTCGCATAACTATACTAAAAAAGGCTTGTTGCTTCAGATGTAGTCCACCTCAAAGATGGACTACATCTCAATTCCTTCACTTTTTGGTATGCAATTTTTACCCGCTTTTAGTATATTCCGTCGTGCTACCGATTTTTCGTTCTTTTTACCATTTCATTTTTTTTACCAATGTATTTTGGAGTTTGCTTTATGAAAAGTTTTTTCCAATCTCTGCTTTGCGCTGTGCTGTTCTGTGTGTGCATGAGCCAATCAACATTTGCGCAACTTGGTGCTGACGCAATTCGCGGTGCTGCCCCCGTGCTTGATACCACCAACAAATGGACAGTCAAAGGTAGTTTTGGCTTGAATGCTGCTGGTTTGTACATTTCGCAATGGCTGGGTGGCGGTCAGAATAACGTGAATATTTTGGGATTATTTGCCGTGTCTGCTAATTATCACAGCAGCACGTTTTCGTGGGACAATGCTCTGGAGCTTGGCTACGGACGCACGTTCTTGGGCAATAATCTGGAAAATAATCGCAAAAGCGATGACCGTATTATTCTCCTCTCGAAGGCTGCCGTGCCGATTGCACCTGCTCTGCGTGGTATTGCGCTTGTGGATTTCCGCACCCAATTCGATAGAGGCGTGGACTATTCCAAACCCACAACCCCGCTTATTTCCAATCTCTTCGCCCCTGCCTTTCTTGTGGGTGCGGTCGGCGCAGAGTGGAAGCCAACCGATAATTTCAACATTCTTGTCGCGCCGCTCACTGGTCGTATGGTGATTGTGGGCGATGCCGAGCTTTCTCGCGCAGGTGCATTCGGCGTTACGCCCGGAAGCACTAGCCGTGCGGACGTGGGCGCACTCATCAATGCTCAATACAAGCAAGAATTGGTGAAAGATGTTACCTTCCAAACGCGGTGGAATTTCTTCGCACCGTATTCCAATATTTCGCAAGTGGTGATTCAAGGCGAAGCATTGCTTGTGGCGAAATTCTGGCAATACTTCAACGTCAGCATTGCTGCGGATTATCTCTACGACCCCAGAATTCTTTTGCCCGAAACACGCATCGCGGCACAGCAATTCCGCCTTGTGCCAGCATTTGGTTTTAGCTATCCGTTTTAAGAACACTTTTTACTGACTCTCATTCATCTCCGTGCTGAAGATGAGAGCCTCAAGACCGCAGATATACACGCTTGTATGCTTATTTTTTCATTACGTGCAACACACAATCACGCCAAAGCATAGTATATGCTTGGTACTTTTATTATACTTTTTAGGACTTTGCTATGGGAATGGTACAGGAATTTAAAGATTTTGCCATGAAAGGCAATGTTGTCGATCTCGCTGTTGGTGTTATCATCGGCGGGGCATTTGGTAAAATCGTGTCGTCGTTGGTGGATGATGTTATCATGCCGCCGATTGGGTTAGCGTTGGGCGGAGTCAATTTCAAAGACCTCGCACTGACCTTGAAAGCAGCATCCGCCGACGGCAAAACAGCTGCCGTTTTGCTCAAGTATGGTAATTTCATCCAAGTAACCTTTGATTTCGTCATCCTTGCGCTGGTGATTTTTATGATGGTCAAGGCAATCAATAGTATGAAGAAAGCCGAAGCTGCTGCGCCACCGCCACCACCGCCAGGACCGACCACCGAAGAGAAATTGCTGATGGAAATTCGTGATGCCTTGAGAAAATAACGCACCGTGAGTAAACACAAAAGCGTAGAAGTAAGATAACATCTTGCTTCTGCGCTTTTTTTGTTTATTTTTCTGCGTCGTAGGTTTCCGTGAAAAATCGTTGCACTGCTCTTAAACTTTTTGCAGATTCGCACACGAACGTTGATACAATTTTGAGATAATAGACATTATGTAGATTAAGCTCTTTGACGTTGGAAGTAGCGTACATACTGGCTTCAGTGGCACAGACATTCTTGTCTGTGTTTGTCGCCTAAAACCCGCACCAACACTCACAGACAAGAATGTCTGTGCCACTATTAAAGAACAAAAATCACTAATCCATATAATGTCTAATGTTTTGATGAAAGTTTTGATAGAAGTTTTGATGAAAGGTGAAATAAACGTGTGTGGAAATTTCGCAATTACGGGCTATTCTATGAAAGATACATACCGCTTCGCGGCAAAACATAACGCTACTACCAGGGGAAAAACAGTATTACTGCTTTGTACAACGATACTCTTCCACGCTTTGCCTATGCTTTTTTTGCCTGTACTTGCTCTGCCCACATTCGCCCAAGACCAAGGTACTGCGCCAAATCCACGCAAAGCAATCACCCAATACCACCACGATACATGGACACGCGACGAAGGCTTGCCTTCTAACAGCATTCTCACGGTCTTTCAGGCTGCCGACGGCTATATTTGGTTTGGCACATTCGATGGTTTGGTGCGCTTTAGCGGCGCGGACTTTACCGTATTCAGCAAAGCCGTATCGGAAGGCATCAAAAACAATGGTATTTGGTGCATTGCAGAAACAAAACATGGCACAAAGCAAGGAAATACGCCACACACAGGAACTGACCATTCGACGCTCTGGATAGGCACAAACGGCGGTGGATTGCTGCGCTACGAACAAGGAACATTCACAACCTTTGGCGTAAAAGAAGGGCTGCCGAGCGATGTGGTGCTGTCGCTTGCGGCGAATCCCACCGATGGAACGCTCTGGATTGGCACACGCAAAGGCGTGTGTATGCTGCGAGACGGCAAAATTACTGCTTTTGGCAAAGAGCAGGGCTTTCCCGTTGCGCCCATTAACAGCCTGCTTGTCGAGAATCGCGCCAGTGATAATGCTACTGCTGCACTTCTCTGGATTGGCTCGGCGCAAGGGTTGTTCGCAGCACGCGAAGGCAAAATTACATCCGTGTTTCAGGGTATTCCGCTTGCTGATTCTTTGCTCAAAACGCCCATCAAAGCACTTTTCCACGATTCCCGCACAACGCTCTGGATTGGTACGCTTGGCAAGGGCGTATTTGTTGCGCCCGACGGCATCAATACTCGCTCGCTCACACAACTCACCACCGCAAATGGTCTCTTGGACAATCGCGTTCAAGCCTTCGCCGAAGACGCTGCCGGAACGCTCTGGATTGGCTCTATGGGCGGGCTTTCACGCAAACGCTCTTCCTCAAACACGAGCATTGATGCGGTGTTCGACAATTACACCAAAAAAGACGGTTTGACCGATAATCAAGTGTGGTCGCTGATGACCGACAAAGAAGGCAGTCTTTGGGTTGGGACGTATCGTGGTGGATTAAATCGCTTCAAAAACGGGAAATTCCTCACCTACACCGCTCAAGAAGGCTTAGTGGACGACTACACCTACAGCATCCACGAAGCGCGAAATGGCGACCTCTGGATTGCAACAGCCGAAGGCGCAAGCCGCTTCACGCCTAGTGTTGGCGGCTCTTCTTCTTCCCAATTTTCTTTTGCCAATTTTTCCAAAGCAAACGGTCTGCCCGACAACATGGTGCGCACCGTTACGAGCAGCCCTGACGGCGCGACGGTCTGGCTGGGAACGTATCAAGGGCTGTGCCGCTTGCAGAATGGAAAGATTACGACGTTTTCCACCGCACAAGGATTGCCTGAAAATCGCATCAGAACGCTCTTTTTGGCAGAAGACGGTATGCTGTGGATTGGCACAAATGCTGGGCTTGCAACCATGCAGAGCGATTCTATCCGCGTTCTGACTGATAAAAAAGGCATTTTGAAAGGAACGTCAATTATCGGCATTGTTCGTGGGAAGGGCGCGTCGTTGCTGCTTTCCACCGAAGGCAAAGGCTGGTGCAGATGGGAAAATGGCGCAATGACGGAGCATCTAACCACAAAGCAAGGTCTCGCCTCCGATGTCGTGATGAGTTCCTACGAAGATGCCGACGGAACGGTGTGGATTGCGACCAATGCGGGATTTTTTCGCTGGAAGAACAAGGTTTTAACGGCATTCACACTCAAAGACGGCTTGCAAAGCGAGTCCGTGTACAACATTCTCGAAGACGAGCAAGGAATATTCTGGCTCGGTGGCAATGATGGCATTCAACGTATCGCCAAAAAAGAGATGAATGCGCTTGCCGACGCGAAGGCGCAGAAGCAAGGAATACAGGCACTTCACGCGCAACTTTTCGGACGCTGGGACGGCATGAAAAGCAGCCAAGTAAGCGCACCATCGCTTGCCTGCAAGACGCGAAGCGGTTTTCTCTGGGTGCCGACCCTGCGCGGCATTGTTGGCATTGACCCAAAAAATCTTCAACTCAACACGCTCCCGCCGCCAGTGAAGATTGAACGCTGCATGACCGAGCGCGACACAGCCAATCTTTTCGCGCCCGTCCGCTTTTCGGCAGGAACACAGCGTTTCACAATTTCCTACACGGCACTCAGTTATCTTGCGCCGTCGCGGGTGCAGTTTCGCGTGAAGTTGGATGGCGCAGATGAAGATTGGCAAAATGTTGGAACCCGCCGCGAGGCAGTCTATATGAATCTTGCGCCCGGAACCTACACGTTTCGTGTTCGCGCAAGCAATAATGACGGGCTTTGGAACGATGAAGGTGCGTCGTTTACCTTTGAATTGAAGCCGTATTTTTATCAAACGTGGTGGTTTCGCGGTGTGGTGCTGCTTTGCGTGATTGCGCTTGGGTTTGTGGGAGTGCGCTACCGCGAGAGACAAGCATTGAAGCGCGAAGCAGAACTTTTAGCACTCGTGGAAGCTCGCACACGAGAAATCACCTCCGAAAAAGACCGCACCGAGCAAGCACTGGCAGAAGCCGAGCAGCTACGCCATTCGGCAGAGGCATTGCAACAAAGCTCGGAAGCGCGGCGCAGCTATCTTTCGGAAAATGTGCAATATATTTTGCAGGCATTGGATGAAGTTTCGCAAGGAAATTTATCTGTTCGCCTAGAAGCAAGCAACGACGGGCATTCTGGCGAGACTGGCGATTTTGGCGCAACGACGCTCGCACACGACAAGTACGACTCGGCATATCAGGATATTCGAGAACTCTACGACGGTATCAATCGAACAATAGGAATGATGCGCTCTGTGGTTGGTGGTGTGGCAAATGCGGCATCAGAAGTAGCCTCGTCGGGCGAGAATATTCGTCGCTCTGCGCTCTCGCTGGCATCCTTTGCCGAGCAGCAATCAAACAATGCGGGCGATGTGGCAGCAATGATGCGCTTGAGCGTACGGGAAATTTCAGAAAATGCTTCTACCGTACAAGCCTCATTATTGCTTGCCTACGAGGAACGGAAAATTGCGCAAGAAGGCGGCGTGATTGTGAACCAAACAGTGCAAAAAATCCACGATATTGCGCGTTTGGTGGATGTTTCTTCTACTAATGTTGCCGAACTTGCCTCATTGAGCGACCGCATTAGCGACATCACCGAAACGATTCAAACGATTGCCGACCAAACGAACCTGCTTGCGCTGAATGCCGCGATTGAAGCCGCCCGCGCAGGCGAGCAAGGACGCGGCTTTGCGGTTGTTGCCGATGAAGTGCGCAAACTCGCCGAAAGCACAGCCACAGCAACAAAAGAAATTAGCGCGACGGTGCGGGTCATTCAGAAAGAAATTGCTTCGGCGGTGCGCTCCTTGGGCGAAGGAGCAAAGCAAATGGACGAAGGCGTACATCTTGCAGAAAAAACCCGCACAACGCTTCAGAACGTGGTTTCGAGCGCCAACGACAATGCACAGCAAATGAGCCGCATCTCGGAAATGAGCCGTGCGCAAACCGAAAAAAGCACCGAAAGCCTCCACAACATAGAATCCATGCACACCGCCACGCAACGCGCTGCCGCCGGAATTGCGGAGATTGCCGAAGCAGCCGAGAAATTACGCCGCTTGACGGGCGTTATGCAGGAACAGGTTGCGCGGTTTTCTTTGGATGAATAGAGCCAGAATATTACGATATGATGTTTAACGATATGAATTTTGATAAAACTGTATAGAAATATCAAGATTCTTTATGCAAAAGTAATCTTTTGCACTGGCAGAACCGCACTGCCTCTATCGAGTAG
>RDXM01000040.1 GCA_004292595.1 Candidatus Kapaibacterium sp.
TCGATTGTAAAATGAATAGTTTCAATTCTCCGAAACAAGGCAGCATGCTGCCTTGCTCAAATCAAAGTATTCAAAATACAGTCAAAACGGTATAACATTTCTGTGGGTTGCAATTATTTACAGAATCAAGGTTATGTAAACTTTTGGCAGCAGACAGCCCGACAACACGACAACACTATGCACGCGACTGAAGATATGCGACAAATTTTTCTGCGCGTTTGGTTATCACATCAAACTGCCGTGCGGCGATTGCGGTGCTGTCCAAAAGCGCCCCACCAACACCAACAGCTACCGCGCCAGCTTGCAGCCAGTCGCCGACATTCGCAAGGGTTATTCCGCCGGTGGGCATCATACGCAGATGTGGCATCGGAGCAAGCACGGACTGGACATATACGGGAGAAATTATCTCTGCTGGAAATACTTTCACAATATCCGAACCAGCTTCGGAGGCGCGTAAAATCTCGGTCGGCGTGAATGCACCACATATCACGACCACATCGCGCTTGTGAGCTTCTTCAATAATTTCTTTCTTAAAAATTGGACTCACCACAAAACGTGCGCCTGCCTTTACAGCCCGCTTCACATCTTGTGCTGATAGCACCGAGCCTGCACCAATCAACACATCTGTTTTTGCTTTTTTTTCTTCGTACATACTGCATAATTCTTCAATTTTTTCCAGTGCTTTCGGCGTTGTCAGCGTGAGTTCAATCATTTTTATCCCACCTTTGACGAGTGCCTCTCCAACGGGAATAACATCATCGCTATCGTGTAATCGAATAATTGCTAACACTTTATGCTTCTCGAAAGCCGCAAGAATATCCGTTTTTTTCATCGTTTGGGTTGTTGGTTTGGATTATTGTTTGTTGCTTCAGATGTAGTCCACCTTCAAGGTGGACTACATCTCACTCTTCAGATGTACTATATCTCAACTCTTCATTTTTCGATATACAACTTTTACCCATTTTTAGTACAGTTCTCGGCAAAATTGTGAAATCTTCAATTTTTTCTCTCATAATGATTTGGCAACACGCACATTGCAGATTATTGCACAGTATCACTGTCCAAGTTCCCGTGCGGCTTGTGGCTCATTAAATTCTTTTTCACTTTGTGCAATAACTATTGTGGCAGCAACATTTCCGACAAGATTTGTCAGCGAACGCGCTTCGGACATGAATCTATCCACGCCGAGCAAGAGCGCAAGCCCTTCGACAGGCAGCATCTGCGTTGCTGAGAGCGTTGCCGAGAGTGTTACAAACCCAGATCCTGCCACGCCTGCTGCGCCTTTCGAGGTGATGAGCAAAATGCCCATAATCAAGAGTTGCTGCCCCAGCGACAAATCTTTTGCGAATGCTTGTGCGATGAAAATTGCTGCCATTGAAAGATAAATCGCCGTTCCGTCGAGATTAAACGAGTAGCCCGTCGGCACCACCAAGCCTACAACGTGCTTGCTGCAGCCCAGTTTTTCCAGTTTTTCCATAATACGCGGCAAGACGCTTTCCGACGACGACGTACCCAGCACAATCAGCAATTCTTCTCGAATGTAGCGTAAAACCTGCCACAGCGAGATGTTGTATTTCCAAAGAATCAGATTCAAAATACCAAACACAAACAACAAACACGTTACATACACAGCAAACATGAGCTTTGCAAGCACCCAGAGCGACGCTAAACCGAACTTCCCCACCGTGAATGCCATTGCGCCCAATGCACCAAGTGGAGCTACCTTCATCACCATGCCAATAATACGAAAAAAAACTGCTCCAAGCCGCTCCAAACCTTGACGAATTGGTATTCCCTGCTCGCCCGTTCCAGCAAGTGCAACGCCAAACACGATGGCAAAAAACAGCACTTGCAGCATATTTCCTTCGGTGAACGCACCAAAAGCAAATTCTGGAACGATGTTCGTAATGAACTTCAGTACCGTTGTTTGTTTTGCGGCGTTGGTGTATTCCGACACATCCACATTTGCCACCGCACTAATATCTATGCCGCTTCCGGGTTGTAAAAAATTCACCACCGCAAGACCAAGTCCGAGGGCAAGCATCGTAATAAGCTGAAAATAGATAAACGCCTTCAAACCAACTTTGCCGACTTTGCTCACACTGCCGATAGATGCTATGCCCGTAACAATCGTAATAAAAATCACGGGCGCAATCACCATCTTGATAAGTTTGATAAAAATGTCGCCAAGCACCTTGAGCGATGCGGCAAACTCTGGCGCAATCACCCCCAACACCGCACCAATACAGACGCACGTTAGCACTTGCACCGTTAAATTTTTGTACCAACGTTGTTCGACAGGTGTGTCCACTATGGTTTGGTCAATAATCATGGTTTGTCGATGAGATGTGGACGGAATAGTATTGCTTTTGACGGTGGGATATTTTGAAAAAACAGAGGAACTGCACACTACGAAACCCGCAGCACGGCAGCATTCATCGTGTTTGTGGATAAATGCTTCCAAAGCCGCGCCCAACGGACTTTCCCAAACCAATACACTCCGGCAAAAGGGCATTCGTTGTGAACGAGGCACGAAAGCCAATTATAGAGCGGTCTTTGAACAGAAGCGGCACTTCGCCTGTGATGCGCAGCGAAGTCATCACGCGCCCTTCGAGCCAAATACCGACACCTTTGAAAAAACTGAGAACATTGCCGCGCAAAATGGCGTTGAGCATTTCCAAGCGTTCTTTTTCAAAGAGCGTTTGGTACTGGTCAAAATTGTGCTGATTCAGCGCGAACCAAGGGCTTTGGAAGATGTATTCATGCAGGGTTTCGGTGAGACCGCATTCAACGTTTGTTCGCTCAATATTTTTGTGGTGAATGTCGTAGAACGTGCCGCCGATGTTCAGTTCGCGTACTTCCAGAAACAAATCTGCCAGCACATCACTTCCCTCGCCCAAACCAAGCAGCATCGGCGTTCCGTGCAGAACTTTGTACTGCACGAGCGGGTAGGAATAGCGAAATTTGTCCTCGCCGTGTTCGTTCACAAAGTGGTTGTGCAAGAGCGTAGAGCGCTCGCGGAAAAACGTGCCGAAGTAGCCCCGGAGCTTGTGTGCGTCGCGTGAGAAGAGGCGGAGTTCGGGGAATTGGATGGTGGTGGTGGGGAGTGCTTGGGTCATGTGGTTATACATTTGAATAGCTCAAAGTCTCTCTGTTTACGCCTGTTTCAGGGTCGTACTGAAAATCTTTACGATAATCTGCAATGACGAAAAAAGATTGATTTTCGGATAGTTTTTCTCCGTCTCGTGGGCGGATGTTTACGATGTATTCTGCCATTTTGCGCTGGCATGATTTGATGCTGTGCTTGATAGCAAAATGCTCTTCACCGCTTGCTTCGGAGGCTTTTTTTATCAGTTCACGGTATTCGTCATGAAGTTTTTGGGCTTTGTCCGTGAGCATCACAAAAACGGGAAGTTTATTTTCTTCTTCAATCAGTTGGAAGGCTTGTGGATTCTGCTTCGATGGCACAAAAGCATCTTCGTATCGTAATTGTGCCATTGCTTGCAAAATGCTATCGGATGCGCCTTGTGATTTGCCCATTCGTTCATCACCGAGAAGAGTAAAATAGCGGTTTGCAAGTGCGAAAAACTCGCTTTCTTCAAATACATCCTGCATCTGCAATACTTCCCGCGTTTTATTCACGTCAAAATCGTCATAGACATAGCTTGCAAATGGTTTGTTGTTCTGATTAGCGTTTACCAATGATAGAAGTCGCACTAAACCTTGCTTTCCTTCGCCAGCATTGCGATTGCAACGCCCACAGGCTTGAAAAATCGAATCCAGCGTTGCCATATCGCGGTACACCACGTCCAAGTCAATATCTACGCCTGCTTCGACGAGTTGCGTCGAAATCACGATGTACGGCTTTCTCGCGCGTTTGATGCAGCGTATTCGCGCAAGGCGTACACGCGGCGGCAAATTGGTGGAAAGATAGAGCAGATTCGTATAACCGCGTTCTTTCAGCAGTTTGTAGAGTTCTTTGCTTGCGTCAATGGTATTCAGGATGACCAAACGGCTTTTTGTTGACTCTTTTTCGATGTCGTTTTGCAGTACATCGGCAAACTGCTGAATCGTCATCGGAGAGCGCAAGAGCGAGGTGTCCAGCCGAATACGGTTCATCTTGGCAAAGATGCTTGGTTTGTCATCAACAAGTTCCGTGATTTCCCCTTCACTCTCATCGAAAATAAGCGGCATGGTCGCCGTAACGAGGATAAACGTGATGTTCAGGCGTGTGGCAAGCTGCTTGAACGTTTCCCGAATGAGTTTCCAGTATTTGACGGGAATGCTCTGCACTTCATCCAAAATTACAACAGAATTTGCGAAGCTGTTCAACTTCCGAATATCCCGATTTTGCCCCGTAAACACGCCGTGCAGGAATTGGTAAAAGGTCGTAACATTCAGCATGGCATCAAACGAGGTGATAAGGTATTCCGCCTGATTTGCCTCCAGTTCCGCCTTACCAAGCTCATCATCGCTGGTGGTGTAGCGCAGTTCTGATAAGTGGTGATTGACAAGTAAATGCTCTGAAGTTGGCTCTATGCCTGATGTTTTCAAAACATCTTCAAACACAGCAGCATTTTGGTCAATAACTGATGTAAAGGGAAGGCAGTAAATGATTTTCGCAAGGTCTGAACGCTTGGAAAGCATTTGTAGTGCGCCATTCAGAACAGTCAGCGTTTTGCCAATGCCAGTCGGAACGTTGATGCTCAAAAAATGCTTGTCCTTGTGCGTGATGATATTTCGTGCAACAGACTCATACACATCTTGGCGCGTGGCATCCAAGCCTTGATAGACCGTACCAAACTTCTTTTTTTTGTACACATCCACAAGATTCGTGGCAAGAGATTTGACGCTGCGTTCACGGACTTTTCCATCAAAAATACACTCGCCTTTGTCGGCGGAAAGCAGCACGGAAAACATGATGCTGAGAGTGTAAAAATCATCGCTTGTAATGGCTACATCATCTGGCTCAAAGGATAATATCAAAAAATTAATATTCTTTTTGCAAAACTCTGCATTGCAGAGGCGCGTAAGATGTGCATATCCGCACTTTTCCAAAATTGTGGCGTACTCAGCGTAATTGATTGCTTGGTTAATTTCAGAGTGAATCTTTACGTCAATTTTTGTTGTAGGAAGCATTGCTTGGTAGTTGTTCAATGCTCCATGATGGCGAAGCACACACAGATAAGCAAAAAAAGCAGATTTTTCATCGAATCCCTGTTCAATGGTAATGCCAAAAGCCATTATAGCACTGATGGTAGCATGATTTTTATACTTGTGTTTTTCTGTAGGAAAGTTGTCTGTGTCTCGAATGTATTCTTGAAAAAATGTGGAGGCTTTCCCGATGTCGTGAAAGAGGCAGCAAATGTCTATGAGCCGCTTTGTGTCGTCCGAAATAGGCAGTTGCGCATAAAGAGTGCGAGCGTTTTCCAGAACATTGGTAACGTGGTCGCTGAGGAGTTTGTGCGGGTGGCTGAGAAGGGAGAAGGTCATTATTCACGAATGAAACACGTTAAAAAAAGACAACCCGCTCACCATTAGAAAGCTGCACCGCTTCAGGGATTTCCAGTAGCATTCGTGCGCCTGTGCGCTCAAAAAGGAACTCGCGGTATTCAATCACTTCGCGGTCGTTGAGCATTTTCATTGGTAGTTTTTCGGTGAAGCATTGAAAATCTCCCGTTTGCGGTAAGGCTTTGACGTATTCAAGCGGAACGAGAGAATCCACGCCGTTTGCAGCAATTTTGGTGATTTCCATTTCACCAACAAACGCAAAATTCGCTAATGTTTCCGAAATACCAAATGATAAGCTGTAAACTGATTCGTGGCGAGAAAGTTTTTCGTGGAGTGCCGTGTAGGTCGCTTCATTGCTTGTGCGCAGATACACCCGATAGGCGGGGTCTTTCACAAATTCGATGTTCGTGGGCTTGTGAGCGGGATAGCGGCTAAAATCCGATGCAGATTTGACTTGAATGTAGTTGATGGGAATATTTACTTTTTTAATCGGATTGAGTACGCGCAAAGATAGCTCAACATCGTGGAAATACTCTGGCGCAAGCGTTTTATCAATGCCCAAGATTGCTCCCAACATCCCGCGCAGAGCCGTTCCGGGCGGTACGGAGAATGTGAGCGGCGACATTGTTGTATAATATCGCCGAAAATGGGCATAATCGCCGGAGAGGTCGAAAACAAGGGCTTTGTTCATGGATAAGAGCAGAAACGGAGTTATTCGTAATGAAGTTTGCATGACAGAACACAAATAGCCGTATCGGTAACGGCGTACACCAAACGATGTTCTTGTGTAATGCGCCGAGACCAAAAGCCTTTGTATTTGCCGTGCTTCAGTGGTTCGGGCTTGCCTAATCCTGTAAACGGATTTCGTGCGGCATCGTTCAATAACGCTAAGATTTTTTCCTGCAATTTGTAGTCTGTTTTGCCGAAGGCAACGAAATCTTCCAAGGCAGATGGCTCGAACAGATATTTTTTCATAGCGCATTCTTTTGGGTGAAGGCTTGCAATTCCTCAATAGAAGAAAAGGTTATCATTTCTTCACCACGCTCAAAATCGCTCATCACTCGCTCCAGATGCCGCCTATTTGCTTCATTTCCGAGTAAATGCACGGTTGATTCGTTCAAAGGCTCGTCGGCGGGAAGTCCGAGAATTTCGTGCAATGACGGCGTAGTTGTTTCGCCGCGCAGTTCTGAAACAACGATTTCAATGGGTTTGTGGCGGAAGAGCGTTTGTAAACTCACCAAAAAATCTTCGGTGAGTTCGTCGGCATTGAGGCGATAGACTGTTTGCATACACATTAGCTCCAACCCGTGATTTCAACACGGTCGTCAGTTTTGAGGGTAATGTTTTCAATGTGTTCTTCTTCTTTGTCAAACACTGCTTTTAGACCGCTCAAATCCAGCTTCCCGTCTTGGATGTCGCGTATTTTCTCGTCGGCAAGGTCGCTTTTGAAGGAGATGCGTTTGTCCAAATCACCGATAAAGAAGTTTGGCGTTTTATAGCGCACCCGCACGAGCGCACGGGGCGAATGTCCAAGTTTGGAGCGGCTGTGTAGGCTTTTTGTGCCTTCCCAGAGTGCTTTGTAGAAAAGTTCCAAGTCTTCTTCGGTGAGCTTGGTGTGCTTTGCTGCGTGTTCGTTCACTACGCCGTAGATGCGGATGAGGGAGTATGGGAGTATGTGTTCCGTGCGAAAGGTATTTTGTTCTTTACCTTCTTTCGAGGCGAAAGCACCCGTTCCTTTAATTTGCATTATCTCTACTTTATTCAAGCTCCGTCCCATGCGAAGCTGCACCGCTCCCGTGAAACGGATAGAATCTTTCTCTAAAGGAATAACACCGCCAAACAAGCGAATATCAATGCACTTTTGGATGATGATTTCTGCTTTTTCGTTGAAGTCTTTTGCACGGGCTTTGCCGTCTTTTAAGCCACCGCCTTTTGCCTCGGTCATGCGAACAAAAATATCCTTTTGGCCCGTGCCGTTATGCTCCTCATACTCAAACAAATAGTCGCGCACTGTGCGCTTCACACGCACATCGGTAACGAGATTGTATTTTGTTTCCTCGTCAATGCGGGGTTTGTTTTCGTCCATTGGATTGCCATTGGGATTGTTATCCGTTACGTCATAGACAAAGACAAATTCTTCGCGGTGCTGGATAGTATTCGACATAATATAGCTCCTGAAATTGATAGATTATTCTGCTTCAATATTTTGTTTATCAGCTTCCTCGTCTGCTTGTTTGTAGAACATATCGGAAGCAAGCATCCCAAGTGAAAAATAAAAACTACATTCGTTGAGAGAGAGGTTTTTTCGTTCATCTGGTGTGGAATGGAGCGTATATCGCTCAATAGCCTTCGCAATGAGTTCATAATGGGCGTAGAAGGCTTTATACTGCGTAAGTTTATCACGGATTTTGGATAACAATCCCATAAATCTGTCGTAATCAATTTGTAAGCCTTTTAGTTCGGGGATAAAAGGTTTTGATTGACGGGTTGCATATTGAACATCTAATAGCTTTTGTGCCAAAACGCCTTCCAAGAACACCGCACGCTTCAAGGGCGAGCCGTAATCAAAGAAACCTTCGTGTTCTTTGAAGAATGCTTCAATAGGCGCATTCACGCTTATTTCTTTGTTCATAGTTTGAAGTGAAAATGGTTGAAGAAGATTGAGTTTTGCCAGAAAACACAGGAGCATATAGCCCTTGAGTGTATCTAAATCAAAGCGTTCGCCGTTTACAAATGAACTCCTTACACGGCGCATGATTGCTTGCAGGAGAAAGCTATAATCAAGACGTTTTTGCATAAAAACTGAGCGCACGATACCCAAAAAATGCTGAGTATCACTAAAGAAGTGTTTAACCAGTCCAAAATCAAAACGCTCACTGTACGTTGTTTTGTCTTTACCCGGCAAATTGTGGAAGATTGAGAGTTTTTCAACGTTTTCCCGTGCATCGTAGATGGTGCGAAGGTACGAAGGAAAAACATCCTCAATAACGGCTAAAATCTTAAATTCCGCTTTGTTTTGCTCGAAAAAAAAGAGTGTAAGAGTAAGGATATTTTCCTCTTCTCGAAAAGCAAATATCAACCTATCCTCAAGATTGCGCTGTGTGTTTGCTGCATCGTCAGTGAGAGAAAAACCCTGAATTTTGGCAAGAGTTTTTGCAAATTTGGCATTGGGAGTGTTCAACACAGGTGTCGGCAAGAGAAAATAATCATATCCACAAAAACGAAAGCGTAGCTCTTTTTCAATCAATGCTTTCGCTTTCTCCAATGCCAATATACCATTTTTGGAAGTTGGGAAATTACGCCATGACTGCGTCGAATCAAAACCGCCCGCAACAACGGATGGATACGTCTTCGGCGCGTAGAAATTGTAGAGGCTGGCATACCCAAAAACTTCTGTTTTTTCGAGTGTTATGGAACAGAGTTTTTCTTGTGCGAGGTGCGATTTTCCGCCGTCGGTGAAGTATTCGGTTTTGATGTCGCTGCCTTGCATGGAGGCTTTTCTTTCAGCAAAATGCTTTGATTCACCGACCATTTCTCCGTTGATGCGCAGACTCAGGACAAATTCATCTATGTTTTGGATAGCTGCATCTACAGCTTGTGCTATATCTTGGTTTTGCTCAATTTGTTCGGTAATTGCATTGATTTTAGGGAATTCCTTTAAGCACTTGAGAAGTTTTTTCGCTTTTTTGCTCGTCGAAAGTGAAATTGCGCCCGTTGCTTCGTCGTAGAGGTCTTTCGGAGCTTTTTTGTTGAAAATCTGGAGCGTCGGAAATTTGGGTGATGCGTTTGCAGAATACGTTTGCCAAAGGTATAATTCCGCATTGCTGGGTTTGAATTCTGTTACGGTAATACCTGTAAAAGTTGCTGTTGTATCATCAAAGTCAAAATCAATGAATATAATTTGTTTGTCGTTGTATTCACGGCGATAATCCAGTGTCCCCGTTGCTGTACGGTGGTCGGGGATGGGTTGGCGGGCTATTTTTTCCAATTGATGGATCATGATGAGAAATTACAATGTTAATACAGTCAAAGTATAAATACCAATCTACAGTTTTTCCAAGCGATACGCAAATCAATTATCAAAGCCTTTTTTTAAGTGGATATTTTGCAGTGCCTTACAACGTTAAGACAGTATTTCAACCCATATTCTTCTGGATTTATTTCGCAAGTAAAAATACTCCCGCCCCTATTTCCCGACGAGCCTCTTTTAATTCCGCTTCAATATCCATATCCGTCCACGCCGTATTCGCCCAAATGCCTGCAAGCTGAATAACACGTTTGGGAGATTGAGCATTCTTACGCGCCAATGCCTCTACAAATGCTGCTACTTCTTGTAGCTGCGCTGGTGTTAAGGTTTGCAAGGTGTTTACTAACGCTTCAGAAGCGTACAATGCCGATGTATTCATAGTTTTCGAGAATTTGATGTTGTTTTTGGTATTTCAATCCTTATTCTGCCAGAAACCGCGTTATTCCTCACAGCATTTTGTAATTTACATTTTATTTCGCTACATTTCAATCCTTATTTTGCCCACTATTCTTTTCCACAAATCTCCTCATGCACCTCACCATCTCTACCTTCGGCGCGTATCTGCACGTCAGCGAGGCAATGTTTGAAGTCCGCATTCGCACCGACGACGGCGTGAAAAAACAGCAGTTTTCGCCCAAAAAAATCCGCACGATTGTGCTGGAGCGCGGTACGTCGCTCAGTTCTGAGGCGATTTTGCTCGCGCTCACGCACAATGTGGATATTGTCGTCGTGCAGTCCGACGGGCAGCCCGCAGGACGCTTTTGGCATAGCAAACTCGGCTCCACCACCAAAATTCGCAAACGGCAGTTGGAAGCGAGTATTGGTGCGGAGTGCGTTGGATTTGTCAAAGAATGGATTGCTTTGAAATTGGAACGCCAAACGGAATTTCTCACCGACCTCAAAAAACACCGCGATACCAAGCGCGAGTTTATTGACGAACAATGCGCTGCTATTCACCGCCACCGCGCATCGGTGCTTGCCTTGGAGGGTGCGACGATTGGCGCAATCGCGGATTCGTTGCGCGGGTACGAAGGCAACGCCGGGCGCGTGTATTTTGGCGCACTTTCGGAACTCATTACCGTTTCCAATAGCAACTACGCTTTTTCTGGCAGGTCGAGCCGTCCAGCAAAAGACCCATTCAATGCGTTTTTGAATTATGCCTACGGAATTTTGTACCGCATTGTCGAAAAATCCGTGATGATTGCTGGGCTTGACCCCTACGTGGGCTTTTTGCACCGCGACGATTACAACCACATCAGCTTTGTGTTTGATTTTATCGAACCATATCGTCCCTACGCAGATGCAGTCGTATTCCGCTTGTTTTCGGCGAAGAAAGTGAATCAGTCGCATACCGAAGCTATCACGGGTGGTGTTACGCTCTCCAAAGAAGGAAAACAGATGCTTTCGGAGCATTTTCATAAATTTTTTGAGGAAGAAACCATTCGCTATCGTGGGAAAAATCACACGCGCTCAAATGCGATTCTCTACGATGCTCACGCCTTTGCCAACGCACTTTTGCCCAAAGCAGGCGAATCTTCCGAAACACCTGAAAGCCCGACCACGACGCAAGCGGAGGACGTAACGGTATGATTTGCTGGGTACTCTACGACATTCAAGCAAACGGCGCACGGACGAAAGTCGCCAAAGCCTGTAAACAAGCGGGGTTGTATCGTGTGCAGAAATCCGTCTTTTTGGGAACGCTGACCGAAAACGAAAAAGATGCGCTCAAACTGGACATCACCGACCTTATCAACGAGGAACACGATTCGGTCTATATTTTTCCCATGAGCAAAGACGAACTGCAAGCAACGGTGCTGCTTGGACAGGCATTTGATAAAGACCTTGTTACCGATGAAGTTCGTTCCTTATTTTTGTGAAATTATTTTTTGTGAGCAGAAGCCATGAGCATTACGCCATCAGACATTATCCAACACCTCTACTGCCCGCGATTTACCTACTTCGAGCGGGTGTTGTGTGTGCCGCAAAACGAGGAAAAATACTCGAAAGTGCTACGCGGGCGCGAACTGCACAACGACCGTCTGGAACAAAACAAAGAATATCTGCGCAAGCGGATTGGCGCGGTGGAAAAATATCAAGCGCAATACCTGACAAACGAGCTTTTGCGCGGCGAAGTGGATGAAGTTTTGCTCTTGGAAGACGGCACGATGTCGCCCTTGGATTACAAATTTGCCGAGTATGATGATATTGTTTATGACACCTACAAAACCCAGCTTTTCTGCTATGCGTGGCTGATTGAGGAGAATTTCAAACGCGAAGTTCGGCGTGGTTTTTTGGTTTACACGCGCAGCAAAAACAAACTTGTGGAAGTGCCGATTACGCCAGAGGACAAAGATCACGTGAAAAAAGCGGCGGCGGCGATACGGCGCATCACGGAAGAGAACGTGTTTCCGGCAGCAACCAAAGCAAAGAAGCGGTGTGTGGAATGCACATACAGAAATATTTGTGTGAAGTGAGGAATGGTAGTATCTTTCGGCAACACCGAACTTCGTTCTTTGACAATCTAAAAAACGTTCTGGAAGGGGCTTTTTTCCGAAGGCAAATTTATAAAATAGTTGTTGGTGAAAAGTCTGAAAAGTCGCATATTACGGCACTTCCAAGGCAGTTTTTGTTTTCGGAAATATTCTAAAATACTGCGGTTTCACGGGTATGATACAGTTTCAGCATCAAATATTCGGTCGTCAAACGCAATGCCAAATCATTGGTGTTGAAGGTTTTGAGGCAAAAAATGGGATTTGATGCCCCTTCCAAGAAAAAAAGGATTGAAACAAGAACAGCGGACCGTTTCCAACGATACAGGGATGCAGGATTTGATGCCCCTTCCAAGAAAAAAAGGATTGAAACCCGCCGCTCGTGTGCGAGGTAAGAGGGGTGTAGCTGGATTTGATGCCCCTTCCAAGAAAAAAAGGATTGAAACCTCATAGCGGATTCTGCTCCTATTCCGAATGTCCTGATTTGATGCCCCTTCCAAGAAAAAAAGGATTGAAACCTGGTACGCTGCGAATAGTATTTTCAATGGTACTTCTGATTTGATGCCCCTTCCAAGAAAAAAAGGATTGAAACCCCAACTCCGTAGAGGAGATGTGCTCGCGCAAAAGGGATTTGATGCCCCTTCCAAGAAAAAAAGGATTGAAACTCGAAGAAAGCATCCATTCGGTACGCGCCAATAAGATTTGATGCCCCTTCCAAGAAAAAAAGGATTGAAACGAGAAAATAATCAAGAGTTACATGGAAGAGCGAATGATTTGATGCCCCTTCCAAGAAAAAAAGGATTGAAACTGGAGCATATTGCGCCGCTTCTCGAAAAATTGGCGCGATTTGATGCCCCTTCCAAGAAAAAAAGGATTGAAACTGATGGTCTCTGGGACGGGCAATAAGAACTGCTGGGATTTGATGCCCCTTCCAAGAAAAAAAGGATTGAAACCCAAGCATACCAGACGGCTCGGTAGATATGATTCTTGATTTGATGCCCCTTCCAAGAAAAAAAGGATTGAAACTCACAGTGTGCGCATAAGCCCTGTTTCATGCGCCTTGATTTGATGCCCCTTCCAAGAAAAAAAGGATTGAAACTACCCATGGGGATTTTTCCTACTCCTATCAAATTATTGATTTGATGCCCCTTCCAAGAAAAAAAGGATTGAAACCGCTGCTTTCGGAAATCATTCGTAAAGCCGTGTGGGAGATTTGATGCCCCTTCCAAGAAAAAAAGGATTGAAACCAGCAGTTCCGATAGGATAGCGTTTCATAGTTTCGGATTTGATGCCCCTTCCAAGAAAAAAAGGATTGAAACAGGAAATGCTCAAAATCTTCTGCGCCCAGAAATCCTGGATTTGATGCCCCTTCCAAGAAAAAAAGGATTGAAACCATTACAGTAATTCTTAATGAATTATTGT
>RDXM01000041.1 GCA_004292595.1 Candidatus Kapaibacterium sp.
CCTTGCTCAAACTGACCCGTTTGGTTTTACAACGACTGGTATCGTCCGTTATTCAAGTACAGTTGGAAGCTGGCGAGTAGTTAATGTTGGAGACGGTGAGGATGCGGATCCTAATATGAAGCGCATTGCAAGAGGATGGGAGCCAAGTAAATACTTGAATATCTGGGTTGTAGAGTTTGATGGCTTTTTAGGATATGCTAGATTTCCATGGCAAAATAGGCGGTTGAGTGACAACACAATAATTGATGGCGTAACCATGGATTACAGGAGTTTTGGTGATCAAGACCCCTATTTATTTCCCGATTACGATAGCGGTAGAATCTTAACGCATGAGGTAGGTCATTGGTTAGGTTTATATCACATTTTCACAGATCTTGTGTATGATGCTTTACAAAGAAGGCTTGTTCGACCGCTTTTTTGCGGAACCGATTTAGTGAACGACACTCCCATCCAAAGGCACGACACAAGAAGTACAAGATCATCTCCTACGGCGTGTTTACCAGCAGGAACTCCATACTTTTCCGATTTAGGCAGTAGCTGTGAATTATTTGGAATTGGTCAAGATTCACGTGGAAATATGTTTATGAACTATATGGATTACAGCAATTTCGATGATTGCTTTAATATGTTCACACGTGGTCAGGTTTTACGGATGCGAAGAACTTTGCTTGCAACTGTAGATGAACGCGAGGCGTGGTGGAGACAAGGTAGTCGTAGAGATATGGTGATGAGTAACACAAATTGCTCGGCACCGTCATTTCAAGTATTTTTAACAAGTAATAATGATTTTGCAACCGAAAACACGACAATTTCTTGCGAAGCAACAGCGCGAAATGGATCTGGTCCTTACACTTTTGAATGGCAATATCGTGAACTTGCTGTTGGTGATACACAGTGGCCAACAGCGTGGAATGTTGTCGCTAATAACAGTACCAATATGTTTAGCATTGTGATGCAAAACGTCCAAAGCATTCAGGTTCGTGTTACTGCGATAGATGCTAATGGTCAAAGAATAACCACATCCATTATCATAAGAAATCTAGACAATACTCGTTTGCCAGCAAGACAAGCAGCGCAGGCTAGAAGAAGAGCCGTTGCCCCTGTAACCGCTGCAACTATTTCATTAACAAGTGCAACGCTTAGTCTCGGACTACAAATCTCCCCCAATCCCGCTTCGGATAGAGTAAGCGTTTCTTACAGTTTGCCAGCAAATTCGGTAGTTCAGGTTGAATTGCTAAATGTGCTAAATCAAGTTTTAGCAACACCTGTTGCGATGACACAACAAGAGCAAGGTAAGCATAGCGTCGATATAAATCTTTCTGCATTGCAAACAGGAACATACTTCATTCGTTGCACTGCTACTCTGCGCGAAGGTAGAATCATAAGCGAGGTAATGCCATTACAAATTGTTCGATAATTTTATAGAATTTGGAGGTAGCCTAAAAACTACCTCCTCAATTTTTCAATTTTTTCAAGGTTAATTATGAACCCGCTACTTTTTATTTCTTCTGTATTATTCTGCCTTTCTTTTAGTCTAAAGGGTTGTACAGAATTACCTCCTGCTGGTGAAGTAATGATTGATTCTTTATTGACAGAACAAAGGATTACAGAGCTATTAACGTCTTCCGAGTGGATAGAATACAAGCGATTAGATTTATTCAATAACGCAAATAAACAGTATTTTTTAGGACCAAATATTATCTGGAAGTTTAATAGAAATAATAAGTTTGAGCAAAAATCAAATTCAATTTTTCCGAAACAGTTATTGTCTGGTAACTGGCGATTTGTAAAAAGCAGCTTGTTGATTAAGGCACGATTTCAACGAGAAACTAGATATGACAAGTTTATCCAAGGAACTATAATTACGCTAGACTCGGTAAATAATCCTGAATTGGTCGGTTCTAATATTGATACCATTGACATAAATAAATTTCGTAAAGGGTATGATATTACTTTCGTGTCTGATAAAGAGTTTTTTTTATCAACCAAAGACACGCTATCTCCATCTGTAACACTTTATTTCAACAAACCATAATAAGGATTAATGTGGGTGAGTAGTGCGAACTTCGGCTACTGGCGACTTGGGAGCTTCAGCGTTGCGTTCACCTCGCTACGAGTTTATCGGCTTTGTACGAAGTCGAAGGTTTCTACGCACTTCTCTCTCGCGCCAGAGCGAAGAGTTCGGCGGCTTTCTTTACCGAAGCGTCTGGCGGCGTACGTGTGTTTGGCGTTCAATCCAAATTGCCGCCGCCGAACAGCGCAAAGCTGAGTAGTTACCGAGCTTTCATGCAGTTCCGAGCAGTACTGCGCAAGAGGGAAGGAGACCTCCTTTTCCATAAAGACCTTCTCCCTGTTCACGAAAAACTGTTTGCTTTTCTTTCGCTAAAAAAGTATTTTTAAGTATTAAGGTGATGCTGTATTTCCCTGAATTCTGCGTCCTCTTTTTCTGTCAATTCCTTGTTTTCTATACTATTATTCCTCTCTGCCATGACCTTTTTTATGACCGAAGAACTGCGCAATGAAGCGCAACGCCGCCTATTCTTGCTTTTTTTGGATGAAGCACACAAGAAAATTCTTACCCTGCATACCAGCATTCAAGAGTTTTCCGCTCCCCTGCAACTCGCGCCTCAACAGTTGACCCAAAACGTTACTATACCAGGCGTAACGGACAATAATCCGAAGACACCCATAATGTTAGAACTCAGCACCAATAAAGGAACCATCACGGTTTCCAGCGATTCGCTTATTTCGTGTGCGGCATTAGGTAAAAACACTCAGTTGCGTATACTGGAGAAAAATGGCAGTGTTACGGAAATGATTGGCTTTCAGCTTTTGAAGGATATTGAAAAGCTGCTCACACCTGATTCTACAACGCTTGTACGCTATCACAAGTCGTATATTCTGAATACGCGCCTTGTGGAATCCTTCGAGGAGAAAGGCTGCTGCATCGAAGTAACGATGCGGGGTGGCGGAAAAGCACAGGTTTCAAAGATGCAGAAAAAAGCATTTTGGGATGCTATGAAAAAATCGGCACAATGATGAATGAACGGGCATTTTTATCTGTTTTTGACCGTTCATTCTGACCGTTTGTTCTCGCAATGACCGTTCATTCCATTTTGCTGACCGTTCATTCCCTTCGGCTTGCATACGCGGGGAAAAAGAGATAGTTTTGTAGCACATCAAACGACAAAAGTAATCAATCCTTTGCCTTGTCCTTGTTGTATCTGCGCACTCTGTTCACAGCAGATGTTTTTCTTCCAAACTTTTTGAGAATTCTTTTCCGCGTTATGAATCAAGAAAAAATCTTCCTCGCTCTTCGGTATGCGATTGGCGCATTCTTTCTTCTTTCTGGCGTTGGTAAAATCATAGATTCCTCGCTGGCGGAAAAAGTGTTGATGTATGCAACCGAAGACTTCCGTTCCTTTTTGCCGAATAATCCGCGTCTTATCGCTCTTGGTTTTTCCATCGTGGAAATCGTTGTGGGCGGCTTGATGATAGCAAACAAACTCATCACGTCTGCTGTGATGGCAAGTTGTCTGCTCTTGCTGGTTTTTATGCTTCCACTCGGCGAGCTTCTCTTCAAAGGCTTGAATGTTCCTGTGTGTGGCTGCTCGGGAGTGTTCGACTTTGGAATGTCCGTGCAAGCAGCACTGGTGCGGAATGTCATCTTGTACGGCATTCTTATGTGGATGGCATTTTATCTGCAACGCAATGGTATTGGCTGGCAAGGTTTCTTTGCAAAAAAGAAAAATGCTCAGTAAGCCGTATTATTCCTTACTTTTCCCTATTTTCACTCGTGGTGTTGCTATGAATCAGGCGCGTATTTTCGACATTTGCCGTTACATTATCGGCGTGTACTTTATCTTTGCTGGAGCAGGAAAAATTATTGATTCCACGACGGCAGAACCCGCTTTCTTGTACGTTCTGGAAGATTTTCGCATTTTTCTACCAGAAAATCCTCGAACAATCGCTATTGGTGCATCAATAATAGAAATCCTTATTGGCGGGATACTGTTGAGATTCCGAAATGGATTAATACCCCTTTTCTTTGTATTGGGTGCTAATTTTCTTACATATGGTGTTCCCATTGCGCAAACTATTACCAAACAACATGATATTCCAGTGTGTAGCGGCATGGGCTTTTTTGATTTCGGACTACCCCCGCGTGTTGCACTAGTAAAGTTCATTGTTCTGTATGCTGTAATGATGTGGATGATGTTTTATGCTCAGTACATCCTAAAAGAAGGCTATCAAGGCATTTTTGCCAAAAGCCGATAAAAATGCAAAAAGACAGTTTGCTGCAAATTTGCTCGACAGCAAACCATCTTCCTGCTTGATTCGTTGGCTGGTACCTTGAATCTTGGAGGCAATATACTAAACTTTCGCGGGCAGAATAATCTATTTTTTGGAGTAATTCCATGAAAGAATTGAATTTCGAGCAAATGGCTCAAGTTGAAGGCGGCGGCTGTGGAATGAATATCGTAGCTTGTGCTATGATTGGTGGCTGCTTTGGTCCCATCATGGGCGTTGCTGGCGGTGTTATTGGGGCATTGTCCTGCCTCTAATGCTTGATTCTGTACCGACGCATGAAATCTTTTCTGCGTCGGTACTTTTTTATCTTTTTCTTTCGCTTAGGAGATTTCGTAGTGCAAGTTCGCCTAGATATTTCTCGCATTTCCAAACGCTTCGCTGATAAAACCATCCTCCACGAGATTTCCTGCCGCGTCGAAGCAGGACAATGTTTCTGGCTCGTCGGCAGGAATGGTGCGGGCAAAACGACTCTTATCAATATCCTCGCCGACCTCATTGCGCCAAGCGCAGGAACGGTCAGCTTTGGCGGGCTGTCGTATAAAACTGACGAACTCGCTATCAAGCGCGTTCTCGGCGTATTGCCCGATAAAAACCCAGCAATTCCGCAGCTCACGGGCTGGGAATACTTGCAATTTGTCGGGCTGTTGCACGAACTCCCGCCCGACGAGTGCAAACGCCGCGCTGATAGCCTTCTTTCCTACTTTTTCGACGAAAGCGAAGATGCCCGAAAGCGCATAGAAACGTACTCGCATGGTATGACGAAGAAAATCGGCTTGTGTGCCGCGCTTCTGCACCGCCCGCAGTATCTTATCTTGGACGAACCTTTTGCTGGATTGGACCCCGTATCGGCAGCAAAACTTGTGCAGTTTTTACAGCAATACCTCACGCCAGAACGCGCTATTTTCCTCTCCTCGCACGACCTTGGTTATGCGCAGAAAATTATGACGCACATTGGCATTTTGGAAGGCGGAACGCTCCAATTTGTCGGCTCTGCGGAGGAATTTGCCTCCTCGAAGCACACGTTGGAAGAGTCCATTTTACAGATATTGCAGCCAAAAGAACACAATATCAACGAACTTGCGTGGTTGGTGTAATTCAAAAATATAACGATGAAATTCCTCAAACTCCTTGCTTTTGTGCTGTCTGCACAAACAACGCACTTATTTCAGTTCAAAAATACCTTTTCAGTCATTGGGCGTGTGCTGTTCGCTGGAGTGGTGCTGCTCTATGCTGTTGGTTTTGGAATGCTATTCCACTACGCAGACCGCTTGGAAACAAGCACAGAAACCATTCTGAACGCCATCAATACAGCGATTGCCGTAATGACGCTGACGAAAAGTTTCTTTCCGTCGTTCCATCCCGCAAGCCAGGCACTTGTCGCATTTCATCCCGCAAGCCGCTTCACGCGGGCTTTCTTGGGCATTTGCATTGACGCGCTGTCGCTCTTTCCGCTGATGATGCTTGTTCTGTACGGAATTATCTTTGCCATTGCTGGAACAGTGCTTACGCCCGTACAAATGCTCCTCGCGCTCGTCTTTTTTGCAACAGCAATTCTGCTTGACCGCTCACTGCGCTTATTGGTGGAGTACAACGTTCCTTGCCGTTGGCTGCTTGTGGCGTGTGTGCTGGTGTTGGCGGGTTTGCTTGTTGGAAGAATTGCTGTCCCCTCTGAATTTCGCCCCGCACAAGCAGTATTTGTGCCGCTTCTGTTCGTGGCAAGCGCGGGAATACAGCTTTTCCTCGCACTGGAATCAGTGAAGCCGATAACGGAGCGGATTTCGGGTAACTCTGTCGCTGTACCAAGCATTCATGCGGCTTCTACGACATTGCCCTATACACTCAAAGCATTTTTTGGCGCGAAGCATGTCCGCACGATGCTCCTGATGGCACTGGGGCTAAAAATTATGATGCTCGTGTTTTTTGTGAAAGGGGGGAGTAAAAATCCAGCGCAGACGTGGAGCAAATTCCATATCAACTTTGAGTGGATGTTTCTTGCGCCAATAGCATGGTTTACCTACGCTTTGAACAACAGCTACGGAATGAACTGGCAGCTTTGGCAAACCAATGAATTGCACAACACACAACGGCGAATTATCCTACAACCCTCATTATTACTCTATTTTCGCCATGCGTTGCTCGCTCTCGCGCTGGATGCAGTTCTTACGGTATCTGCGCTCGCTTTGGGTAAGATGTTTGCGTGGAAGTACCTTGTGTGTTGGCTGGCGGCGGCGTTATCGTTTCTTGCGCTAGGTGTCTTTGTTACTTGTACGCAGCCGATTAAAGTGGAAAAACTGACCTCAAGTATTTTCGTGAGTATGCGCCAAGTGAGTTCTTCCCTAGGAATGGCGTTGGTGTTTGCCATCATGCTGGCGATAAGTTTCTTGTCCTTTACTACGGCGTGGTATGCGTTCGCTGTTCCGCTCGTTGTTGTGCCGATTTCGGCATTTTTTGTTCTCCAATACTCAACCCTGAAATATAACCTTTACAATGGAATACACCACTAACTACGCGCTTTCTGAGCCACACGAACATTCTCGCAATTCCTTTTTCGATTCCCTTCCGTCAGCATGGACGCTTTTCGCCTTTTTGAGCCTTGCATATATCACTCTTTCGGTTGTGAGTTATTTTCTCATTCTGACCGATACAGTCTATGTGCATAGCATGGAGCAAAAACTGACCGCAGAACGTATCGAAGAAGCGTTAGCAATGCGTTCCGAATATTGGTGGTCGTTGGCAGTATTGCCGCCCATTCTTCTTAGTATTCGTGCGGCATTTACGGCAATTTGCTGTTCGGTAGGCGTGATTATGATTGGTCAGGATATTTCATACGGCAAAGTTTTTAAAATTGCTCTTGCTGCGGAAGTGATTTTCCTTCTCGCAATGGCAGTACAGGTGGGCTGGGGCTTGTTTGTTCTGAATGTGTATGTACCTGAAGATTACACCGATTTTGCGCCACTTTCCTTGCTCCAATTCTTCGACCCCGCAAGCCTCAAACTCTGGATGAAGCACCCGCTCCGCACATTAAACCTCTTTGAAGTTGCATATTGCTTTGTGCTGGCATATTTCCTCAAGCCCTTGCTCAAAAAGCGTGATTTTATGCAGACTCTAGGGCTGGTTAGTGCGTCATATGGGCTGGGATTGCTCTTGTGGGTGGTTGCGTTGGCGTTTTTGCTCTTGCAGGTGTCGTAAAGTTATTCGTTCACTATTTTTACAAAAGTTTACACCTCAATGAAACGGCTGTTATTCCTCATTCTTATTGCTTCTGTTGTTGGCGTGATTGCTTTCCTCGGCTTTAAACTCGTGCGCGGAAATGCTGAAAAAGAGCGCATTCAAGCGCGTATTCAAACGTTGCCAGAGTTTCGTTTTACAACGTTGTCGGGGCAAACCTTTACAGACCGCAATATTCCTGATTCCATGCCTGTTGCGATTATCCATTTTTTGCCTGATTGTCATTACTGTCAAGGCGAAGCGCGGGAAATCGCTCGCAATAGCAAACTCTTCGGCACAGCGCGTATTCTTATGGTTTCAATGGCTTCCACCGAAGAAATACGAGCCTTTGGGCGTGAGTACGGCATAGACACACTTCAAAGCGTTACGCTGCTTGCTGATACCGAAAAAAACTTTGGCAATACCTTCGGAACAGTGAATGTTCCCGTTACCTTTGCATACTCGGCGCAGCATCGTTTGGCAAAGCAATTCTCTGGTGAAACAAGCGCACAAGCCCTTTATAAAGCATTGTCATCCATTTCAGAACGTTCTCACTCGCACATTTCCCTTTCCAATCCGTAATTTTTCTTTTTGTGAAAACACTGCACAAAACCTTCACACGCCAGCACGACCAGTCGGATTGCGGCGTGGCGACTCTTCTGTCTGTTATCCGCTTCCACTGCGGCACGGCACACCTTGAGCAACTCCGCGAACTCTCTGGTACATCACGACAAGGGACAACATTGCTCGGTATCTTCCAAGCAGCGCAAAAACTGGGCTTGACGGCATCCGTGCAGCAAGCCGAAGGAATCAGTAATTTGCAGGAATACCTCCAAAGCTCTACCAATCCATGTATTTTGCACATTGTGAAAGAAGAGCGTTTGCAGCATTATGTTGTTTGCTACGGCTATGATGCAGCGACACAACGTTTCACGATTGGCGACCCCGCACTTGGTATTACGTCGTATTCTCACGAGGAACTTGATGCGGTGTGGCGGTCAAACGCATTGCTTATTTTGCAGCCTAATTCGGATTTTATTCTCGCAAACGACGACAAACTCAAGAAACAAAGCCTTATCTGGGAGTTCCTTGAAAATGATGCAACGCTGCTTTTTGTTACCTTTGCGCTTGGAATCATCATTGCTGTTCTCAGCCTCTCAACGGCAATTTTTTCACAAAAGCTGGTAGATACAATTCTTCCGAAGCACGATACAACAAGGCTTTGGCTGGGATTGGGTATGTTGTTGATATTGCTTATTGCGCGAAATGGCTTGAATTTCCTTCGTGGACGTTTTGTCATTCGCCAAACGTTTGCATTTAACAACCGCATTACAAACCGCTTCTTTTCTATTCTTCTCAGGCTTCCACAGCCTTTTTTCGATAATCGAAAAATCGGCGACCTCACCGCTCGTATGAACAACGCACACCGCTTACAACAAGCATTGACCTATCTTGTCGGCGAGGTGATGATAGATGTTTTGCTTTTTATTGTTTCAGTCATCGTGATTTTTCTCTACTCTGTCCCGATAGGCGCATTTTTGTTGGCAACCATGATGTTCTATGGCGTACTTGCGTGGCGATTTCACGCACCGATTGTGCAAGGTCAGCGCAACGTGATGGCGGCGTATGGATTGAACGAAAGCAATTATGTTGATACCATTCAAGGCATAGCAAGCATCAAATCATCAGGCTCGGAAGAGTATTTTGCTACCAAAACACGCAGCATTTACGGGCTATTCCAGAAGCACGTTTTTGAGTTAGGAAAAACGGGAACAAATTTTAATTTTGCATCGGAAATGATAGGAATGTTAGCGATACTTATTGTGCTGGGATGGTCTTCATTACTGGTCTTGCAAGGCGCGTTGCTGACGGGTGCGTTAGTGGCTATTGTTCAAATGGCGGGGCAACTCAACAGCGCATCACTTCGCATTGCGCTGACGAATATTCGCTTGCAGGAAGCTCGGATTGCCTTTGAGCGTATGTACGCTTTTGCATCGGTGAAGCCAGAAGTGAGCGAAGAAAATACCAAGCAGCAACACCCATTAGAGCGCGTAGAAGCTGTGTCATTACAAAATATTAGTTTTCGTTTTGCAGGCAGACCCGAGCTTTTGAAAAATGCACTTCTTCATCTTGAACGCGGCACAATTACTGCTCTTATGGGTGAAAGCGGTTCAGGAAAAACAACGATACTTCAAATGCTGCAACGATTCTATGCGCCAGAAAGCGGTAGCATTCTGGTCAATGGTGATATTCCGCTTGAGGCAATTTCTCTTGAGGTATGGCGCAGAAAAGTGAGTGTTGTGCCGCAGCACATCAAAGTTTTCAATGCCACTGTTTTGGAAAATATTTGCTTGCAAGAGCCAACGGAAGTAGAGTGCAAGAGCGTTGTAGAGTTTTGCCAAGAATATGGTTTTGAAAAATACATTGCTCAATTCCCGCAAGGCTACGCAACACTTATCGGCGAAGAAGGCGTAAATCTTTCTGGCGGTCAGCTTCAGATGCTGGCTCTTGCACGTGCTTTGTACAAACGCCCTGATGTACTTTTGCTTGATGAAGCGACCTCAGCAATGGACAAGCGGATGGAAGCAGATATTTGGCAGCTTCTCCATTCATTGAAATCACGGTGCAGTATTCTTTTTATCACGCACAATCAAGCAAATATCGACCATGCAGACAATGTGTACATCTTACAAGACAAACATCTTTCTCCTTCACATTCTCTTGAGTTTGTCGCGTAATGGTAATGGGTGTAAGCAAAGATGCGAACTTCAGCTACTGGCGACTTCGGGGCTTCCGCGTTTCGTACGACCACTTGCATATTTACAAACTTTGTGCTATTTTGAGGCTGCATTCGAATTTCCCCCTCGCGCCAGAGCGAAGAGTTCGGCGGTGGTAATTCCCGAAGCGTCTTTCGTTGTTCGTGTGGTTGGCGTTGGTTGCCGCATTGCCGCCGAACTGCGTAGAACCAAGCATTGGTGCGCTCGCCAAGCAATCGCCTGAAAAGCGCATGAAATCTGGTGTTGCGCCGAAAAAAGCGCGGGAAGTCGCATCGGTATTTGTTGTTTTGCAAACACGTATTTCCGCTCGTTTGTGCAGAAACCAAGCATGGAAGCGGCTTGTGGGCGTTCACATATGGAAGAGCATCTCGTGGGATGAAGAAGTCGAACTTTTGCTGCGGGCGACTTCGGGGCTTCCGCGTTTTGTACGACCGTTTGCATCTCTAGGAACTTTGTGCTATTTTGAGGATATACTCACATTTCGCCCTAACACTCAATCTTAGCACGACAGATACTTTATCGAACAATCAACCAATACCAATATGGAGAAGAATACGTTACAACAGAAGTTAAAAAAAGTAAAAAATATGGGTTACGTCGTTTCCCTACGGAGAGGAAACACAGGAATTGGTTACACTTTAGAAACATTGCTGGGAATTACAGAAAACAATATCAAACTACCTGATTTTGGGAATATTGAATTAAAATCTAAACGTAAAACAGCTTCGACACCTGTAACTATGTTTACTTTCAACAAGGCAGTTTGGAAAATTAAGCAAATTGACGCAATAAAATCATACGGATACAAAGACACAACAGGTAGGCAAGCACTTTATTGTTTTGTGAGTAGCAAACCAAATCCACAAGGGTTGTACTTAAAAACAACCAAAATAAGTTTACAAATGTATCACAATGACGGCACGTTGATAGCAGAGTGGCAAGCGGACAACTTAACAGAAACTTTCAAAAAGAAAATGCCTGCGCTGGTAATTGTGCAAGCAGATACAAGGATAAATTCAGACGAAAAAGAAGAATTTTTCTATAACGAAGCCTGTTTACTTTCAGAGCCAAGCGAAAAAAAACTGCTCAATATGATTTCCAAAGATGAAATTTTAGTAGATGTTCGTATGCATATTAACTTACGTGGCTCAGTAAGAAATCACGGTACAGCCTTTCGCACAGACGAAAGCAGGCTCATCAACTGTTTTAGCAAAAAAGAGAGACTTTTATGAAATACATAGATTATTCTTGGGATTTTCGCCAAGCAGACACGAAAACCTTTACACATTGCTATCATAATTATCCAGCAATGATGATACCACAAGTGGCTGAAAGAATTCTAACGAAATATGGTGCAGATAGTCATTTGCTTTTTGATCCTTATTGTGGCACAGGAACAAGTTTGGTAGAAGCCAATTTGAAAGGGATAAATGCTATTGGAACAGATTTAAATCCACTAGCAAGGCTCATCGCCAAAACCAAGACAGCAAAAATTAGTTTGCAAGTTTTAGACTTATATCTTAGAGATTTTAACGACTACTCTTTTAGTCTCATTTTTGAATTACAGAGAGCTAGCGTCGTTGTCCCTGAAATTAAGAATATAGATTTTTGGTTTGATAAAGCCGTACAAGAAAAATTAGCTATGATTAAAACTTTTATTAATAAAATAGAAGACGAACATATAAGTAATTTTTTCAAAATAGCATTTAGCGAAACAGTGAGAGAAAGTAGTTTTACACGCAACAGCGAGTTTAAACTTTTCCGAATGACAGCAGAAAAAATGCAGAAATTTAATCCTGATGTTTTTAATTTAATGCAAAGTAAATTAGCCCGAAACCATAGAGGATTAAAAGCATTTTTAGAACAGAAGCAAGAAGCAAGTTCGCAAGTCTATGATTTTAATACAATTAACGAAGTTCGATATATTAAAAATGAGAGTATTGATATTGTTGTAACATCACCACCATATGGCGATAGTCGTACAACTGTTGCATATGGACAGTTTTCACGGCTTGCTAACGAATGGTTAGACGTAGAAAACGCCAACCAAGTAGATAATAATTTAATGGGCGGGAAACGAGTAAAAGAAGTGTGTAATTTTCATAGTTTAGCACTGAGAGAGCATCTTGAAAAAATAGGCAATGCCGACGAAAAACGAGCAAAAGAAGTTTCTTCATTCTATTATGATTATCAAAAATCTATTGAAAACGTAGCCCGAACTATTAAAAGTGGCGGTTATGCTTGTTATGTTGTGGGTAATCGAAAAGTAAAAGGTGAAGTTTTACCAACAGATGAAATAACTAAAGACTTTTTTGAAAATCAAGGTTTTTCGCATATAGAGACAATTATTCGTAACATTCCTAACAAACGTATGCCGAGTAAAAACAGTCCTACCAACGTAACGGGAATAAAAGATGAAACAATGAACAACGAATATATCGTGATAATGCGGAAAGAATAAAAAATATCATGCAACACAGACTTGATGAAAGCGGTACTCGTATGCTCAATTGCATTTTTGTATAGACATTGAGAGTTTGTCCTTGATTTTCCAATCTTTTACTAAGATTTTTTTGTTCGTCTTTTCTGGAGTTGTTGTACAAAAAATAGAATCATATGCCGTAAAGAAGTCGAACTTTTGCTGCGGGCGACTTCAGGGCTGCTGCGTTTCGTACGACCGTTTGCATCTTTACGAACTTTGTGCTATTTTGAGGCTGTCATCGCATTTCTCCCTCGCGCCCGAGCTGAGAGTTCGGCGGCTTGTAATTCCCGTCGCGGTTGGCGGCGTACTTGCGGTTGGCGTTAAAGCCGAATTTGCCGCCGCCGAACAGCTCAAAACCGAGTAATTGCCGAGCTTTCGTGCGGTTTCCGAGCAAAGCCAAGTATTTGTGCGGTTGCCAAGCAATACAGAGCATTGGTGAGCTTTCTGAGCAAAATCTTTTATTGTTATGCCCAAACTGCTTTTGTACAAATACCTTGAAGTCACGGTATTTTGAACTCAAGCGGCAGGTGAAAACTTGGTTCAATGCTATCAACAATGTTACCATCAACAAAAATTCTAGGTCTTCTTCGGTAAATGTTTTCGGGCGCAGTTTGATGTCGCCGTCTGGAATCCATATAATTGCTCGTTTATCATCATTGATAAGTTTCCCGTCAAAGGAAGTATTCATTAGCACAGTTTGGAAAAACGATTCGTCGGCAATAAGCGTGTTCAAGTAAAATTCCTCAAACTTCTTTGCTTCGCCGCTATTGCAGATAAACTCGCAACAAGTCCGTGTTAAAATCATCCATTGCCCACCAATATAGGAAACAACATCTTTGAGAAAAGCGCGCTTGTAGGGAGTGCCAGTAAAGCCAGTATTTGTCTCAACAAAATAATTTTCAATGCGGTTCATTGTTTCTGGACGCTCAGATGCTTGATTGGCAATTTTGAGAAAGTTATTACCCCGATTATTGGCAAGAAATTCTCGAATAATTTTCTGGGATTTTAAGGGGTAGTCCTGCCCGCTTAAATTTATAAAAAATTCCCATTCGGCATTGATAGACAACAAATATTTCATCCCATTCAGTTCTGCTTGCACCATACTGTAGCCGCCCCAGACAACGTTTTCACTTTCCAGAATGTAAGTATTTGGAAAATCACTCAGAAAATTTTGCACGTCCTCGTATATTTCGGTACTGACTTTTTTATCAAGATGAATAAGGTAGTGATTCTCAGGATGAAAAATGGCTTTGAACATCCGCTTGAATTGTTCAGGAAAACGATGCACCAAAATAAAGTAAGCGATAGTTACTTGGTCGTTAATAACGCTGTGCGTCATCGAATGTTCACGTCGGTTTACGGTAGTTTGGTCTGTCATATTTTTGGTAACTGTGGTAATCGCAAAATTTCCTTAAAACATTTATTTTATTGAAATTACGAAAAAATTCGTCCAATCCACTAATAAACCGTATCTTCATAATACTTTTCCAGTGTATGTGTGAAAAATACTTCAGTATTCATTTGACAATCTCAAATTCAAGTATTCGTGAGCGTTTCCCGTCGAGCGTAAGTATTTGAGCGGTTCGTGGGCATTTACTGCCCGTGAAAGTAAAAATGCTTGAAGTGTAGAATACATCTGGCTTGCAGTCGACGTGGCTTTGAAGCGCAAAAAGTAAAAAACAGCCATCAATCCTAGAATATATCTCGCTTGCAATGAAGTCAAAGTGTTTTTCATTCGTCATTTTTGAAGTTATTTCCGCAAAACGACCTTAATCACTATGAACGACGCGAACTTCAGCTACTGGCGACTCGGAGGCTTCAGGCTTGCGTTCATCTGGCTACGAGTTTATTGGCTTTGTACGAAGTCGAAGGTTTCTACGCATCTCCCCCTCGCGCCAGAGCGAAGAGTTCGGCGGCGGTTCTTTCGTCAAGCGTCTGGCGATGCTCTTGTGGTTGGCGTTAAAGCCAAATTGCCGCCGAACACTGCAGAACCAATGAAGACTAACGATTTACTAACTCAAACCTGTTTTTGCCATGAAACAATTTCTTATCTTGGTACTGCTGTTTTGTAGCACTTCGACACAGCGTACGTTTGCCATCCCAACGCGATTACAACCTGTTAATGCTGTGATTGGTGATATTTCCTACCTCAAAACCTTTGGAACATTGCCCACTGCAAAGGCAAATGAACAAGTACGGCTGCGTACACATTTAGCGTATGTTGAACGACTTCTTAGATCTGCACATATAGACCATTTATCAACCTCTCAGAAAGCAAAACGCGCTTTCCTTCTTGATAGATTACATGAATACTGGGTAGCTGGACAATTTCCTAAAAACCTTGATTACACTAATGAGCGTCGCCCGTGTTTTATTGACAGGTATGGGAATATCTGCGCTGTCGGTTATTGGGTAGCGATTGATGAAGGTTGGGAAGTAGCAGAACTCATCAACGCTAAAGCCAAGTACGCATATGTACACAGCATGAAAATCATAGAATTGGATGACTGGGTCAATCAATCGGGTTTGAGTAAACTAGAATGTGCAATGATTCAGCCCGGATATTCAACATACGTTCCTAACCCAGCTTTAACGATAACCAAAGTATTTCCATCGGTTACATCCGCTATCAATCAACCATTCCAAATATTGCTACAGGCAAATGCTTTTTTAAGAGTGGATATTTTTCCTTGGGGATTTGACCCCATGTATTTGGGAAGTCTTGGCTCTCCCCGTATCTCAATGAATTCGATACTCAATACTATTGTAAACCCAACAACGGGAACGGTTACAGTTAATCCAGAGTATAATATGATACTGAACATTGATTCTTTAGCATTGAGCTTCTTTCAACCTGGAAAGAAATATCAATAGGACTTACGAAAACCTCAAAGACGGGTGCGCGAGTTGTTGTCTGATGTAGTCATCAAGTACGCCCCGTTTGAGTTGGTAGAGCGTTGAGGATGCTTTTTCAGCACGTTCTTTGAGCGAATGCCAGACCAAGAGTGCGTAGCCGATGTGATTGCGTTGAATACGTGCGAGTCTGCACTGGCAGCGTTCAAGCCCTGTGCATTGCTTGGATTCGCGGAAAAACTGCTCAATCTTCCATCGGATGCTGAGAATTTCTTTGACAACATCAACAGAGTCTTGCGCTCTCTCATTGGTGATACTGTCGTCCGTGCGATTGGGAGAAATCACGAGCCGGAAAAGTTTGACGCGATGTCCATGCGGCATGGTGCGCAGATGAACAGTTTTGCCATGGAAACGTTCTTGTGCTGTCCATTCGAGGCTATCAACGCGCACGTGCGGCTCTGCCGCATCGGTTTCATCAACACGGCGGTCGCCTTTGATGGGGCAATAATAGATGTTGCCAGCACGTTCAATGCGTTTAAGAATCTCACTGGCAGCATACCAAGAATCCATCAAGACGGTGGAAAAATCAAGACGCTTATAGGTGATGGTATGAGCAAACATATCGTGAACATGGTCGATTTTCGTTTTTCCATCGCCCTCTGGGTCGTGGTCGCACCCCACTCAAGCGTGGAGTATGAACATTATTCGTTCTTGACCTGTTTTTTCGGTCGCCCACGTTTTTTGGGCTTCTGGTACACTGGCTCT
>RDXM01000042.1 GCA_004292595.1 Candidatus Kapaibacterium sp.
TTTGACTGTATTTTGAATACTTTGATTTGAGCAAGGCAGCATGCTGCCTTGTTTCGGAGAATTGAAACTATTCATTTTACAATCGAAACGGTATTAGATACTTGTAGGTCGGTGCTATCAAAGTCTCACACAAAGCAATGATTATTCCATTTTTCATTCCTTTTCTTCATGTCTCAAACTCCTTCTGAACAAGGTTTTTCCATGCCCGCCGAGTGGGAACGCCACAAAGCAACATGGCTCGGCTGGCCCCTCAATTCCGAAGATTGGCCCGGAAAATTTGTCCCCATTCGCTGGGTGTATGGCGAAATTGCTCGTGCAATCACGCGCGGTGGCGAAGCGGTGCATATTGTCGTGGACAACGATAGCCACGAAGCGCAAGCACGCTTGGTTCTTTCCAAAGCGGGCGTAGATTTGACAAAAGTAGAATTTTTCCAATGCCGCATGAATCGTGGCTGGATGCGCGATTGTCTGCCCGCATTTGTGCAGCGAAGCCTTATCAACACACGCGGTGAGGTGATGAGCGAAACGCTGGCAGTAAAATTCACCTTCAACGGCTGGGCAAAATACGACAACTGGCAATTCGATAACGCCCTCGCAAACCGCTTGTCGCCTCATGTTGGCTGGCATATTGTGGAAGCAATGCTCGGCAAACGCCAACTCGCTTTGGAAGGCGGCGGCATTGACATCAACGGGCGCGGAACGCTGCTCACGACCGAAGAATGCTATCTCGACCCGACGGTGCAGGTGCGCAATCCAGGCTTGTCGAAAGCAGATTTTGAGCGGGGTTTGAAGGAATATCTTGGCGTTACGAATGTGCTGTGGCTCGGCAAAGGCATCGCTGGCGACGACACGCACGGACACGTGGACGACCTTTGCCGCTTTGTCAATCCAACAACCGTCGTGTTGGTGCAGGAAAAAAATTCGCATGATGCAAATTACTTCGCTTTGCAGGAAAACCGCGAACGCCTAGAAGGAATGCGCCTTGAAGACGGTAGCAACATCAACGTTGTTGCATTGCCCATGCCCGCGCCGCTCTACTTCGACGGTTTGCGCTTGCCTGCAAGCTATGCAAACTTCTACATCAGCAATGGTGCGGTTCTCATGCCCACCTTCAACGACCCGAATGACCGCGTTGCGCTTGGTATTCTCTCGGAACTCTTCACCGACCGCCCTATTATTGGCATCCACGCCGTAGATTTGGTCTGGGGTTTGGGGACGCTGCATTGCTTGACGCATGAAGAGCCGATATAAAACTTGTAATATCTCCCATTTTTAGCGATTTTTTACCTTTCACCACATTCACACTGCATGACAACAAGTACGGCAAACACTCCTCTGACCACCACCGAACACCAAGCAAACACCGCCATTTCCGACCACGACGCGCTCATTCACGACCTTCTGGAGCGGTCGTTGCAGGAATTGGAATTTCACAAAGTCGTTGAGCGCGTTGCTGAATTTGCGTGGTCAGACGAGGCAAAGGAAATTCTACACACCGCCCGCCCAACGCCTGATACCGCTTGGCTCCGCGAGGAACACGAGCGCGTAAACGAGTGTATTCGCCTTCTCAATCTCGGCGAGCCGCTTCCGATGGAGAGCTTCAGCGATGTTCGCTCGATGCTGCATAAATGCCGCATTGTTGGCGCATTTTTATCGCCGTCGGAATTGCTCTCGGTGCGAGATGTGATGCGCTCTTCACGCCTTGTTCGTGCTTTTTTCAATACGCGGCGCGAAACCTTCCCGTGCATGGCGGAATTTTGTTTGCCTCTACACGAAAATCGCCTTATCGAAAAGCATATCTCCGATGCCGTTGATGAAGCGGGAACCGTGAAAGACACTGCCTCGGTCGAGCTTGCCCGCATTCGGCGCGAAATTACCGACACCAGCAATCGCCTTCGCTCGCGCTTGCAAAAACTTTTGAAGAAAGTGGCTGAAGACGACGTTGTGCAAGATGAATTCATCACGCAGCGCGACGGACGCTTTGTTTTGCCCATGAAAACCGAGTATAAACGCCACATTCCGGGCATTATTCATAGCGTGTCGCAAACGGGTTCGACGGTATTTCTTGAGCCAGCAGAAACCTTTGAAATGAATAATGAACTCTCCTTGCTGCACAGCGAGGAACGACGCGAGATTGAGCGTATTTTGACCGTTTTGACGGGCGAAATCGGCGCGGAAGCAGATGATTTCTTACAAACAGTCGGCATTATGGCTCGCGTGGATTCGTGCCACGCCAAAGCCCGCTACGCGCAGGAATACGACGCTTTGAAGCCTGACATTACCGACGAAAACGTGATTATCCTTTCCAAAGCGCATCATCCTGTGCTGGTGCAATCGCACAAAAAATCGGGGAAAGCAGTCGTTGTACCGCTTTCGATTGAATTTGATGGAACAGTCGTTAGCACCAGCAATGAAGCGGTCTTTGGACATTTGATTTCTGGTCCAAATGCGGGCGGAAAAACCGTCGCGCTGAAAAGCATCGGGCTGAACGTGGCTCTGGCACTGGCGGGAATCTTTCCTTTTGGCTACTGCAAAACAAATTACCGCGAAATTTTCACTGCGATTGGCGACAATCAGTCCATTGAAAACGACGTTAGTACGTTCTCTTCGCAAATGCTGCGTTTGAAGGAAATTTTGATGAATGCTTCCGCCTCGTCGCTGATTTTGGTGGATGAAATCTGCGCTGGCACCGACCCGCAAGAAGGCGCGGCGTTGGCGGTCGGCATTGTCGAGGGCTTCTTGAATCGTCAAGCATTTTTCGTCGTCACCACGCACCAATCCTCGCTGAAAAGCTACGCGCTCACCAAAGCGGGCATTTCCAATGCGAGCATGGAATTTAATAGCGAAAAAATGGAATCCACCTACCGCTTCTTGTCTGGCGTTCCGGGCAATAGCTACGCCTTCGCCCTTGCAAAGCGCATTGGCACGCCGCCGATGGTGATGGAGCGAGCGCAGGAATACTTGGGCGACAAGCATTCGGCATTGGAGGAAAGTATTGAGGTTATCCAGAATTATCGCCGCGAAGCAGAGAAATTGCGCCGTGAGGCTGAGGACGTGAAAGCACGAGCGGAAAAGCGCAAAAACGAATACGACCTGAAATTCAACGAGTTTAAGTTGAAATATAGCGAACTCATGCGCGTCGCAAAGCAAGAAGCGGCGGACATTGTGAACAATGCCAACAAACTCGTGGAAAGCACTATCCGCGACGTGCGCGAGGCAGCAAAAGAAGAATTGGAAATCGCAAAACGCGCTCTGGAGCAGGGAGTTTCTTTGAAGGATGAGGGCGGAAATATGAGGGCTGAAGGCAAAGGGCAGAAGCCTCAAAAGCAGGATAAATCCTCGTCTGCAAGCACAAAAACCACCAGCGAACAACCTAAAACCCTCGCTGATGTGCGCAAGGAATTTGAGGAAGAAAAGCAGCGTATCAAGCAGGCAGCCGCAAAGCAAGCCGCGCCAAAGGAAGCAAAACCCGAAACGCCCGATGAATTGCAAGAAGGCGACCTTGTAACGATGCAAGGCTTTGAAACGCCTGGCATGATTGTAACGATTGACCGCGAGACCGCAAGCGCGATTGTGGAGTTTGATGCGGTGAAAATGCGCACGTCGCTGGCGAGTTTGCAGCGCATTTCGGCAAAGCAGTTGAAAGTAGTGAAGAAATCAAGCGTTCCGATTTCGTTTGATGCAAAAACGGAAATTGACGTGCGCGGGATGTATTCCGACGAAGCAATCAAAAACGTTGAACAGGCGATTGCATCTGCGCTCACGGGCAATGTGCATTCGCTGCGCATCATTCACGGCAAAGGCACGGGCGCATTGCGTCAGGCAATTCAGGTACATTTGCAAAATCATCCTGCCGTGAAGTCGCATCGCAACGGGCTTCTGACCGAAGGTGGCGCGGGCGTAACGGTGGTGGAATTGAAGTAATTTCGAGTGTGTCATCGTAGGAAACCGTCCTGTATTCATGGTTTTTGGTAACTGGTCAGGTCATGATTTTTTTTGGACGCAGATGAAGATGATTGAATGGATGAAGATGATGAAAATGCAGAAAATATCAATAACGGATGAAGTCTGCATTCACGCTCTTATTTTTGTATCAATATCACCTTCATCAATCCAATCATCTTCATCTGCGTCCCCTCTTCATGGTTGAGACCTGACCAGTTACGGTTTTTGTTGATTCATCACCTCGTCAAAACATCCGAATAGTTTTTAACACTCTGTCAAAAACGTCAAAATAACAACGCATACATATCGAATAATATAAAAAAATACCAAGCCTCGCATCTATTTTTACGGTGCGGGGCTTTTTTATGTGATGGTATTTGCTTTTGAAGTGGCACAATATTCAGGAAATAATTTGGCGCACACCCTTGCAATTTTTTTTACTCAAAACTCATTTACTGACAACGCGCAGAACTACAAAATCAATTTTTCTTTGAAATTCGAGAAAGTCGGACACTTTTTCCCTCAAAATTCGAGAAAGTCGGACGCGCCCAAATGCTGATGTTTCCTGAATTTTTCGTATATTTGCACTCTGTTTACATAATCTATTCTTCTCTCGCTGGCATTTTTTGGTGGTCTCTGTTCGTTCGGTAAAATTTTGGTAGCAATAAATGCTCATGCCGAGAGCTTTTCTTACGCATCTCCGTTCATCTTATTTTATGACCTGTATGATACTCTCTTCACTTTTTCGTATTGTTCGCGTGCGACAAGTTGTCAAATTTTTGACACTTATTTGCCTTATGTTCTTTTGCGCTTTTTCCCTCCGAGCGCAAAGCAACGCGCCGCTCACGAACTTCCCTACGTTTAACGGTGCCGTGAGTAGCATTGCTATTTCCGGTACAACAATATATATTGGTGGAGCGTTCACCCAAGCAACAGACGCACCCGCAAACGGTGGTGGGACGGTAACGCGCAACCGCCTTGCTGCGATTGACATGACAACGGGTGCGCTTCTTCCTTGGGACCCTAACGCAAATAATAATGTTGGCGTTGTTACCGTCAATGGTTCTACTGTTTATGTAGGGGGAGGTTTTACCAATGTTGGCGGGCAGCCAAGACTGAGAATTGCTGCCCTTGATGCCGCAACAGGTTTGGCAACCGCATGGAATCCAGGTTCCGCCTCAATCTCTTCTGTAAATGCCATTGCTGTTAGCGGAGCAATGGTGTACGTGGGGGGAGTGTTTACTGCTATCGGGGGACAGCCCCGAAGCAATATTGCTGCTATTATTGCTGCGGGAGCAGGTTTGGCAACCCCGTGGAATCCCAATGCTGATGCCGATGTAACAACCTTGTTGGTGAATGGCACAACGGTCTATGTTGGAGGGGTTTTCGCTAATATAGGCGGGCAGCCGCGTAATCGCATTGCCGCGCTGGATGCCGGAACAGGCTTGGCAACCATGTGGAATCCTACTGCCAACAACACTGTCTTGTGCATGGCACTGAGTGGAACAACGTTGTATGTTGGTGGAGATTTTACCAATATCGGCGGCTTTGGGCGTATTCGTATTGCCGCGCTCAATACCTTAGTCAATACGAACAATGCAACGCTGTGGAATCCCACAGCGACTGGCAGTGTGAGCAGTATTGCGATAAGCGGCACAACCGTTTATGTCTGTGGTACTTTTCCCAATGCCGGCAGTTTTCCTCGCAATAACATTGCTGCCTTAGACGCAACCATCAATACTGGTAATGCAACCGCATGGAACCCGAATGCGGACGCAGGTGCAAGTGCTATCGCTGTTAGCGGGTCGAACGTATTTGTGGGCGGGGCATTTGCCAATGTGAACGCTACCCCTCGTGCTGGATTTGCTGCTTTTGGTCCGCCGGCTTCTCCCCTCGTCACACCCGCTACGCTTGCGCCTTTGCGCCATGCAAGTGCTGCCGGAGCTTCTGCGAATATCAATATCGAATTCGACCAAACCATGAACACGGGGACGTACTCCGCCTCAAAGCTCTTCGTCCACGGGAATATGCGTGGCAAACGCACCAACGGCGCGTACACGACCATACCTGCAACAACGGTCAATTTCCCCGCAACACCAGCCCGCTTGCCAAATGAAATCGTGAGCGTAACGGTTACCAATGCCACAAGCGCGGCGGGCGCGAATAATCGCCCCTTTGTGTATCAGTTCCGTACGGCAGTTCCTACGGGTCCCGACCCTGGCACCTTCCCCAATGGTCTCCCCGGCTCGCCCTTCGCTTCAGGAGCAGGGTCGTATTCCGTCGAACTCGGCGATTTCTTAGACAACGACGGCGACCTTGATATGGCAGTGGCGAATTACAGTGCCAATACAGTGCTTCTCTATCAAAACAATCCCACAGGCACCTTTACGCTTGTACGAACGCTCACCGCAGGTTTCCACGCCCGCGACGTAACGCTGGGCGACTTCAACAACGATGGCTGGCTGGATATTGCCACCGCAAATATTGATGCCAACAGCATTTCGGTTTTTATCAGTGCCGCAGGAACGCTGCCCATGACAGCGACACAAACGCTTACCACTGGCAATTTACCGCCCGGCATTGCCGTTGGCGATGTGAACGGCGATGGCTGGTTGGATATTATTACCGCCAACAATAATGGGGGAGCGGCGGGCAGCATTTCCGTGTTCCTGAACAATGGCGCAGGAACATTCCTTGCAAGAAACGACTACCCCACAAGCGGCAACGGCACACAAGAGCTTGCCATCGGCGATATGGACAACGACGGCGACCTCGACGTGGTAACGGCAAATGCAGCAAGCAGCACCATTTCCGTTTTGCTGAATAACGGTTTGGGTGTGTTTTCTGTGTTTGGAACGCCGCTCGGAACGGGCGGGGCTACGCCTGTGGCTATTGCGCTCGTGGACCTAAACAACGACGGAAATCTTGATGTCTTTACGGCGAATAATGGCGGGAATAGCGTTACGCAAGCTCGTGGCAATGGTGCTGGCGGGCTTACCGTCTGGACCACGTACATAAACATTATTTCGCCGTATGGTCTTGCCATTGGTGATGTGGATGGCGTAAACGGTCCCGACGTTATTACGACGAGTTCATCGGATAACACTATCAATGTTCTGCCCGGAGACGGCGGCGGTGGCTTTCTTGGTGGATCCACATGGTCGCAAGGTACACCCGCCGTGAACGGCTGGGCGGCTGCTTTGGGCGATGTGGACGGCGACGGCGACTTAGACCTTGCCACTTCCTCCAACGGCGTAGCGGTATTGCGCAATATGCCAGTCATGAACGTCCAAAACAACGTTACTCCCTTCACGGCTACCGTTTTTGTTTCTCCTGCCCGCAATGTGAATAATGCCGCACCCACAACAAACATCACTATTCCTTTTGCTCAAACCTTGAACGCGCCAAGCGTCAATGCCGCAAACTTCCGTGTTTTTGGCGGAATGACGGGGCTACGAAGAGTCGCTGACGGAACAACATTTGGTGCAGGAGGAGCAACGGCAACAATCAATCCGGGGGTAGATTTCCTGCGCGGCGAACAGGTCTGGGTAACGGTTACGAATGCGCAAAGCACCGCACCAGACCTCGCACTCACGCGCCCCTTTGTGTATGGCTTCCGCGTTATTGCGGCAGGAACAGGAACGGGTAACTTTATTGATGCCCGCCGCTATCCGACGGGTGCCCAGCCCTGGAATACCGTAACGGGGCAGTTCGACAACGTTGCGGGCGTTGATTTTGCCGTTGCAAATACAGGAGCAGGAACGATTACTGTGCATCGCAACGACGGCACAGGAAATTTCCCGCCCGGGCTGCCGAATACTGTTACCGTGACGGTCGGTTCGTCTCCAATTGGCTTGGAAACAGGCGATTTCGATAACGACAGCGACACGGATATTATCGTTGTCTGTCAAGGTTCTGTCTGGTTTGTGCGGAATAATAACGACGGCACGTACACGCCTTCCAGCGTGATTACCAGTGCCTACGCACGGCTTTACGCTGCCGTTACCGATTTTAATGCCGATGGAAATTTGGATATTGTTTTTGGGAATAATTGCTGCGCTGGTATGCCAGGCGCACAGGTCTATTTTGGTACCGGTGCAGGGGCGTTCACCTTTTCGCAAACGATTACCACCCCAGGTGGAGGGTACGTTCCCGTCAAAACGGCAGATATGGACGGCGACGGCGATATGGATATTGTGTACGGTTTTGATGGAGGCGGGGTAGGTATTCGCGTGTATAATAACGACGGTACAGGAAAATTTGATACAGGAACGCAAGTAGCAACGGCGGATCTGTACAATATGCAAGTCGGCGACCTGAACAACGACAACCGCCCCGATATTGTCTATACAACTATCTCAGGATCAACGCAGAATGTGAACGTCATGCTGCGCACAGCACCATTCACAGCATACAATTTTACGACCACCTCCATTGCTGTTCCCAGTGCCATCAGCCCCGCGACGCAGCTTGCGGACATTGATGCCGACGGCGACCTTGATATTCTGGCGGTGCGCTCTGCCAACACGGGCGGGCTTGGACACGCGGTTGTTACCTTGCAAAATACGGGAGTGAACTCTGGCGCGTTTACGGTCTTTGCCACAAGCCCGCTTGTCGGCTTCAGTGGGAATAACGCTGTCAATGGATTGTTCGCCTTTTCCGCAGCAGACTTCGACAACGACGGCGACCTCGACCTTGCCATTCCAAAAGCACCAGACAACCAAGTCGCAGTCGTGCTGAACCAAGCACCGCCACTTCTCGTTACAGGTACTCCCGCCATGAATGCAAGCAACGTTTCGCCAACAGCGTCAATTACGCCTGCATTCAATCTCGGCGTTACAGCCGCTACAACCACGCTCACGGGACCAATCCGTGTCTATGGCTCGCAGTCGGCGGGGCGGAATAGAACTGGCGGAGGCTCGTGGGGCGGCTCAATCTTTACACCGAACACCCTTCCCACACTCACAAACCGCTTCTTCCCGGGCGAAAAAGTGGATATTGTCATTTCGTCGGCAGCAAACGTCGGCGTGGGGCTTACGCCGCTTGCACAAGGAACGACGTGGCAATTCACCGTGCAGGCACCAACGATGACACCCGGGACCTTTGTGGTGGGAAATTCCTACGCAATTAGTGGTAGCAACACTTTTACGACTACTCTCGGCGATTTCGATGGAAATGGTACGCTTGATGCGGCTACTGCAAATAATGCTGGTAATAGCACATCTGTTCTCTACGGCACGGGCGTGGGAACATTCAACAATCAAGTGGCTCCTTCGCCCTATACATTGAGTGCTATTCCTTACACCGGTGCCACAGGAGATTTCAACAACGATGGGCGTGCCGACCTTGCCTTTGGGCATTTCACCGCGGCGGCGGTCCGCGTGATGCTGAGTATCGGTGCGACCTTCAATCCTTCTGTCAATTATCCTACCAACGGTGCAAACGGGCGCATCACGGTAGCGGACTTCAACGGCGACGGGAATCAGGATATTGCTGTCAAACGCAACAATACTAACGGCGTGGATATGCTCTTCGGTAATGGCGACGGCACATTCCAAAGCGTGATGCAGGTCTCGACCATCAATGGTGATGGCATTGGAAGCGGTGATTTTAATAATGATGGTTACATAGACCTCATCGTAAGTTACAATGCGGGTTCTACACCCTCAAATTCCGTCCAATGCCTTCTGAACGACGGAACGGGAACGCGCTTTACAGGGTTAGGTACGTTCAGTGCAGGTGGTGTGGATACGCATACCATCTCCGTAGCTGACTTCGACGGTAACGGGAATCTGGACGTTGCCGTGTCAAATTGGGGTACTAACAACGTGGCTATTTTTCGAGGCAATGGTGATGGCACGTTTCAAGCCGCCGATGCGTACTCCACAGGCGCCGGAACTGGACCGCGTTCCATTGTTGCAGGAGACTTCAACGGGGATGGGCGCATGGATATTGCGGCAGCAGGCTTTGGTAATAACACGCTCTGTATCTTGCTGCGTAATGCGGCAGCATACACGGCGGGCAGTGCCTTTGCTTCGGTTGCTCAATACGCTACTCCGTTTACTAATCCGCACGGCATTGCCGCAGGCGACGTGGACGGCGACGGCGATATTGACATCGTTGTGAACTGCTTCGGTGCGGCACAAATGACGGTATTTTTGAATGCAGTTCCCTTCAATGTTCAAAACAACGGACCCGTTACCTTCACCCCACCGCTGACCTTGCCGACCTTCAACACGATGAATGCGGCACTCACAACAAATATCAACATTCCTTTTAGTGCAAACGTGAATCCTACGACGGTGAACGCCGCAAACTTCCGTGTACACGGCACTTTGCGCGGTATGCGCACCGCTACCCCTGGCGTTGGTCCAGCCAATACCGCTACGCTTACGGGCATTACTTCCAGTTTTCTACCGAATGAGCGCGTGTTTGTGACGGTTACAAACGCACAAAGTACACCTGGCGGCATAAGTACGCGCCCCTTTGTGATGAGTTTCCGTGCTGCATCAGGTCTCATGCCGGGCGCATTCCACCACACCACCGCCGTTCCCTCTGCCGCAGCAAAGCGCGTGGTCTATGGGCATTTCAACGCCGATGCGTTTATTGATATGGCGGTGTCGGGTTCGGGCGGTATTGAACTCTTCACAGGCGCAGCAAACGGTGAATTTACCTCAACAGGCATGATTGCGGGTTCGGCGGGAACAGGCTATTTCGCGCTTGCAACGGCGGATATGGACAACAACAACACGCTTGATATTATTGGTGGCTACAATGATGCCACACGCACCGTCCGTGTATTCACCAACAGCGGTGCGGGCGTGTTTACGGCACTTACGCCGCTAACGGGCATTGGTCCAATGGCGGCAAACAACATCAACGACCTTGCCGTTGCAGACTTTAATGCTGACGGGCTGATGGACGTGGCTGCTGTGTGTGGCGGTGCTGTTGCCAATGGAAATTACGCAGTTCTCAGGAACACAGGCGGCGGTGTGCTTGCCGCGCAGCAAACGGCAAGTTCACCAAACATCTATGGCGTGGATGTGGGCGATATTGACGGCGACGGCGATATTGACATTGCCTATACGCGCTGGAGTGCGGGTGAAATTTTCACACTTATCAACGACGGGCGCAGCAATTTCTACGCGGGGCAAACGCTTGTCTTCGGCGCAGAGGCTCGCTCGGTGCGCTTGGGCGATGTGAACAACGACGGGCGTTTGGATTTGGTCGTGGTGCAAGGCGGTCCGTCCAATCTCCACATTTTCCTTAACTCTGGCATGGCAACGACATACCCCGCCGTACCCTCGCAAACAGTGGCGTTTGGCGCGTGGGGAACGGATGTGCAGTTGTTCGATGCCGACGGCGATAATTTCCTTGATGCCGTTGCAACAGAAGATGTAGGCGGACGTTTGGTCTTTTTCAAAAATAATGCGGGAACCTTTGCCGCACCAACACCGATTTATGGTTTTCCGAACTTGCTTTACCTTGCGGCAGCAGATATTGACAACGACGGCGACGTAGATTTGGCGGCAACTGCAAACAACGGCTCTGTTCACGTGCTGAAATATGGCTTGCAGCCGACGATAAGCAGCGTAATTCCTACTCGCAACGGCAACGGCTCAGGAAATCCGAACATTGCTGGCGTTGGCGCACCTGTTACGGTGAATTTCCTCGCTCCGCAGACTATCACTACCAATAGCTATTCCGTTCCACCCGCGCAGCAGCTTTTCCAAGTGCATGGCGGCTTCACGGGCAGCCGCACACGGGCATCGGGCTTTGGTGCGCCGAACGGTTCGTATTCTGGTAGTCCTTCAAGTATGGTCTTTACGCCATCTGCCAACTTCCGCGTGGGCGAGCTTGTGAGCGTGAGTGTTACCAACGCTTCCAGCAGTGTTGCCACGCCGAATAACAGCGTCGGCATTCGCACTCGTCCGTTTGTGTTTGATTACCGTGTGGCGGCGGCAGGTCCAGGCGTGGGCACATTTGTCCAAACGCAAGTCGTTTCGGGCGGTGGCGGCAATACTCGTGCTGTGGCGGTGGGAGATTTTGACAATATGAATGGGCTTGATGTGGTCATGGTCAATCAAAGCGGACCAAACAACATTCGGCTTTTGACGAACAACGGCTCGGGAAGTTTTACCGCGCAAGCAGCAATTCCCACCGGTGGCAACCCTAGCTTTCCAGTGGTGAGAGACTTCGACAACGACGGCAATGTGGATGTTATCGTGAGCAGCTTGGGGACAGGCACAGCAGCAATTTTTCGCAATAATCCCGCAGGGATACTGACCAATGTCGGCTCTGTTTCTGGACTTACAGGCTTAGACCATATTGCAGCGGCGGACTTCAACGGCGACGGGCTTATGGATATTGTCGCCTCGTGTGGAACAAACATTCGCATAGCGCAGAATACAGGCGGTCTGTCCTTCGCTACGCCCGTAAGCATTGCCGCAGGAGCATCAACGTTTGGCTGTGCAACGGGCGATTTCGACAACGACGGCGATATGGATGTTGTGTATTGCCGTAACGATAACAACGTTGGTATCTTGGTAAATGACGGCACAGGGACGTTTTCGGCAACACCTTTCACCGTGAATGTTGGCTCTGCACAAGGATTTGCGAGTGTCGGTGATTTGGATAACGACGGCGACCTTGATATTGTGGTCTCCAATACCGGCGGCTCTACGGCGATGACGATTCTTGAGAATACGACCTCTGGCGGTGTTCTGAGCTTTGCTGCGCCGATAAACCGCGCCACTGCTGCGGGTAACGGCGATGTTGTTGTGGCAGATTTCAATGCCGACGGCAGTTTGGACATTGCCAGCATTCTTGATGCAACGGCAAGAATTTTCATGAACACGGGTACTGGTGCGCTTTCGGGGCGTTTTCCCGTTGCTCCAAATTCCTCAACACCACTCGGAGGCACGAATAGCTTTTCTGGTGCGGCAGGCGATTGGGACAATGATGGCGACATTGACCTTGTATCGGCAAATCATACCACTGGCAATGCTTCGATTCTCTTCAATCAATTACCGCCGACGGTGTTCTACTACCAAAGCGGCGACGCAGGTTTGCCCGCAAACTGGAACTCGCTTCCTGGCGGTGGCGGCTCTCCGGCAGTAGCATTTACCAGCCCTGCAACGGATTTTTACGTTGGCGTTGCGGGCGCAGTGACGGCAACGGTGAATACATCGTTTGCGATTGGTCCATTCGTAAGTCTGCACGTAACCTCGCCGTCGGTGCTGGCAGTTTCCAACGGCATCACGATTACCAACAACGGCTTTTTGAATGTATCGGGCGCGACCGTCGCAGGTGCGACGCTGCGCCTTATTGGGACAGGTG
>RDXM01000043.1 GCA_004292595.1 Candidatus Kapaibacterium sp.
CGTTTTGACTATATTTTGAATACTTTGATTTTAGCAAGGCAGCATGCTGCCTTGTTTCGGAGAATTGAAAGTATTCATTTTACAATCGAAACGGTATTAGAGTTTATTCCGAATAATTTTTTATGTCATTCCCGCGCAGACGGGAATCTAGAAATCACGCGAATTTTGGATGCCCGTCTGCACAGGCAGGACAGACCTATACTCTAATCGGAATAAATTCTAATCAGAAAGCCGCAGGCAATTCCACAATAAACGTCGCACCTTTTCCTAATTCCGACTCGCACCACACCTTGCCGTTCATTGCTTCGACCATTTTTTTGACAATACTCAAGCCCAGACCAGTACTGTCTTCGCCGCCTGTGGGCTGTGCCGAAAGCCGGGCAAATTTCCCAAAAAGTTTTTGCATATCTTCGGGCGAAATTCCCTGTCCCTCGTCTTGCACTTCTATACGGACAGCATCATTACTGGAGTTAAGGCGAACAAAGATATTTTTGCCATGCGGCGAATACTTCACGGCATTGGAAAGAAGATTATCCAAAACCTGCATCACGAGGGCTTCGTCGGCGTACACACGCGCTTCTGTGGGATGCTCCACGTGCAAGAGAATATTTTTCGTTTCAGCGCGCTCGCGGTAGGTCGCAACGGCAGTGTGCATGATGGAAAGAATATCAAAATCGCAGAAATGGTATGTGTTTGCACCGCGTTCAAAAGCATTTATTTTTAAGAGATTTGAGGCAAGATGAAGAATGCGATTGGTCGAAGCAATCACTTGCTCCAAGAGCTTTTCGCGCATTTCTGGTGCAATATTTTCGCCGTCGCTCAACAGTATTTCCGCAATGCCCTGAACACCCGAAAGCGGGCTGCGAATGTCATGCGCAACGATTCCCAAGAATTCATTTTTTTCTGCATCAAGGCTGCGCAGTTGCTCGTTTTGTTCGGCTAAACGCTCGCTGGACTGCGTGATTTCAATGTTTTTTTCCTCAATTTCGCGCGTCCGCTCCTGAACGAGTTCCTGCAATGCTCGTTTTTGTTTTTCCAAACGGCGCACATAAATTTTTACCGCAAGAGCAATCACGCTCAGTGCCAGAAGCAGCATGAATACTCGCGTCCACCAGCGTTCGTGCCATGCCGCATCAATCCGAAAACGCAGTATCATTGGCTCGCTCCAGCGATACGCTCCCGGCTCAATAGCGCGTACTTCCAAGCGATACCGCCCTGTTGGCAAGGTGAGAAATGTGGCGACGGCTTCTTGCTGCGGCTCCGACCACGTGCTATCGGCATGGTCATCTTCGGCAGGGCGCATGGAATCTGCCTCGCGCTCATCCAGCAAGCGGTATTGGTAGCTGACAATATCTTCGCCAAAAACCACCGAAAGAAACCCAAGCTGAATATCCGAGCCATATGGGAACACAATTTCATTCTTATTTGCTTGAATACCAGTATTTGTGAGGCTTCCAGCACCATTGTTTTGGCGATATATCTCGGTGAGCGGCTCTTTTTTACCGTTAATTTTTAGAAAAATCGGCATTGGTGGCGGCGTTACTGGTGGCGTTGTTCCTGCGTTTGGCACATTGACCAAGCCTTTTGCTGTGCCAATCCACATTCCTGATTCTTTCCCGCCCCAGAGAATGGCGCGAAAGGCAATTTCATTTGCGGGAAGTCCGCCATTTTCATTCAAAAAGAAATAGTCGCCTTTGCCGCGATAGACCACCACGCCTTGGCTCGTGCCAATCCAGAGGGTACCGTTTTCATCCACCGCAATCGCTTTCATGTTGATAATTTCTTCGCCCGTCGGCGCGTAATACAGAGGCACTTTCACCACGCCAGAGGCAGTGTAATGAAACAGCCCCAAGCCCGTGCAAAGCCAGATGTCGTCTGCGTTTCGCACTGCAATATCGTTGATTTCACATTCATCCTGCACCTCCTTCGGAAAAGGCTTGCTGATGTCGTGAAAACGGTCGTTGGCGGCATCGTAGCGAAATAAATACTGCATTCGCTGGCGGCTTCGTCCCGCCGCAAAGACCACGCCTTCGGGACTTTCTCTGAAAGCACGAATAACAGAAGGCAAGCCGCGAGAAGCATTATAGACCTCCACCTTTGGAAGGCTCGTCGTTGCTGATTCCGAGATGCGCAGCGCACCTGCATCAAGTTCGCCAGTCGCCCAGAGATTTTGCCGAGAATCTGCAAAAAGATAAAACAAGGTGGGATTGCGCTCGGTTTTTGAAAGTGTGAAGATGCTATCGAAGGCAATGCCCTTTGAGGGAAGACGCACCAGAGCAAGGTTCTGCGCGGGTAAGCGGAATAATTTCCCATCGGTGGTGCCGCACCAGAGCGCAGTGCGTGTATGCGCAAGGCAAAGGAAATCCGTTCCGCGTGTACGGAGAAGCTGCTCTGCGCTGACACTCTTTGCTTCTGCAGTGTTTTCCATAAATCCACCAGAAAGAATGTTGCCTCCCAGACCAGTATTCACGCTGTTTCCAGCACGTATTGTCCGAATACCGTTTGCTTGGGTCGTCATCGTTGCCCGCAAGCGGTATGCAGCCATACCGTCGGAGGTATAGATGTTGCCGCCAGAATCCTGGGTAATTGCTTGGATGTAGCCGCGTGAGGTGCTTGCAAGCTCAACCGGTACAATCGCGCTCGGCTTCAGCAGTGCCAAGCCTTCATCGGAGCTAATCCAGATTTCGCCGTGCTTGCCAGAGAGAATCATATTCACCGTCGAAAAGGGCAACGGGCAAGGATGCACGGTCAGCGAAGCGCGAGAGGATGAGTTTTTATCGGGTGTTTGAGATGTGTTTTCTACAATCTCAAGCGGCGGAGCCTCGCGCTTGTTTATGAGAAATAAGCCAGAAAGCCATGTTCCGACCAGAATTGCGCCTTCTTTCGTGCGGTGTAGCGTAGATGCACCATCTAAGGAAACCCGCTTGAATGCTGCTTGGAGTGTTCCTTTTTCGTTGGTGTGGAGTTCGTAAATTCCACCAGAATACGCAATCCAGAGCCGCCCTTTGCCAATGCAGAGCATATCGGAAGCAGCCTCCAAAGGTGCATCCGTGCTTGGCAAGATGATTTCTTGAAAGGAATTGGTGCTGCGATTGAAGTAATAGCAATATCCCGTTTGCGAGCAAGCAATCACGCCACCAAAACCGTCCTCAGCAAAGGAAAACGAGCGCACAAAGCTGTTTGTCTGGCAGCGCACAGGAAAGGCGTAGCGGCGCATTGTGCCATTGTGCAAGCGCACAACGGATTTGGATTCGGCTATCCACAAGCTGCCGTCTTGCTCTTCAAAGATTTGCTTTGGGTAATTGATAGTGGAATCGGTCTCGGTTCGCTCGCCGTGCAGAATCTCTTGAAAGCGGATAGTATCGGGTGTTTCGTGGATTTCGGCAATGCCTAAATCATGCCCAACAAGAAGGCGATTGGAACGAGTGCGGTAGAGGTATTTGATATAGCGGGACGGCAAATCATTCCGAAAATTCCGAAAGCGCGAGCCGTCGAAGCGCGACAAGCCTTCGTCTAAGCCAATCCAGAGGATATTATTGGTGTCTTGTGCGAGAGCTTTGGTGGCGTTGGCAGAAAGTCCATTTTTTGTTTTGTAAATATCCACCTTAAAACGAATGCTCGCACCCAAGACTTGCGGAGAAGCAAGGTTTTGTGCGGCGAGTGAAGATGTAATACAAAAAAAACAACAAAGAAAACAACAAAGAAAGCAACAAAGAAAGCAACAAAGAAAGCAACAACGCACTCTGCATAAACGATTCAGCACATTGTTTCCCACAATAGCAAAACTGCACAACATAAGAGTATAAAGCGAAAAAGTAAAATATCAAGCGCAATAGAGTATTTCAGTTCTTACGGCGTTCAATATACACTTTTTCACTAAAACAGAACAATATTATTTCTGCTCGAAATTGCACAAATTTAGGCTTTTGGCAATTCGATAACAAACGTTGTACCGCTTTCCACTGTACTTTCACAGCGAACCTGTCCGCCATGCCGCTCCACGATTTGCTTCGAGATGCTCAAGCCCAAACCGCTATTTCCTTTGCCTTTGGTCGAGAAAAACGGTTCAAATATTTTTTGCTTCACCGCATCCGGAATGCCGCCGCCATTGTCGGAAAAGCGCACTGATACGTGCTTGGGCGAGATCTCCGTATCAATCCGAATTTCCGTATCAATCCGAATGGCAGTTGCACCCGCTTGCGCAGCATTGACAAGCAGGTTCAAAAATACTTGGTTCAGTTCGCCGAAATTCCCTGCAAATACGATTTCATCGGGCATAGCGAGTTCAACAGCAACAGCCTTGAATTGCAGACGAAAGAGCGCAAGCGTTGAGCGTATTTCGTCCGCTAGATTGCCCCGTTTTCCCGCGTGTTCCTGATGTTTCGTGAAGCCCTGCAAATTCGCCACAATCGCCCGCACTCGTGCTGAACCGTCGGACGCAAGATCCAGCGTGGATGTGGCTTCGTGGCTCATGGTCTCGAAGTGCTTTACTTCCTCGGAATCTTTGCTGTCGTCATCCAGAAGCGAAAGAAAATACGCCGTCATTTCTTGAAGTTTCGTCCGCGCCTGCGAAATAGCAGTATAGGTTATGGCATTAGGATTGTTGATTTCGTGCATCACGCCTGCTGTGAGCATTCCCACTGCATTCATGCGCTCGGACTGCACAAGCTGTGTTTGTGCAGCTTTGAAGTTATCCAGCGTTACAGCAAGTTCGCTGTTACTTGTGGCAAGGGCGTATGACTGCTTTTTCAACTCCTGCTGTTGGCGCAGAATTTCTCTTGTGGCAAATCGTTCACGGCGAGCAGTGCGGAAAAATACGATTGCGGCAATCACAAAAATCACGGCAGCAACACCCAGCCCAATGCCAATCATGGTGCGGCGTTTGCTGTCTTCTTGGAGCCGCCGTATTTGGGATTCTTTTTTTGAAATTTCAAAATCCACCTGCTGAATAAGTGCGCTGTTGCGCGTGGTATTGCTATAGACCGTGTCTTGGAGTTTGATGTACAGGGCTTGATAATGCACGGTGGAATCAGCGTTGATGCGGCGATATGCCTCTCCCATCTGACCGTACGCATTAAGAATGTTGTCCTTTGAGCCTGTGCGAAACGCTACGCGGAGAGCCTCGTATCCAGTTTCTACGGCACTTTTCCACTGTCCCTGTGCGTTCTGAATGCGTGATATGCCGATGAGCGAAGCAGTGAGAGTGCGGAGTAAATTATACTGCTGCCCCAAATCTCGCGCCCCGCGATAAACCACCAACGCAGAATCCAAGTGACCTTGCAGAAACAAATCCCTCGCAATATAATTTTGCACAATCACTATTTCTAAGGTATCGCCAAAACGCTTCGTGAGCGTCATTGCCATTCGCAAATACCGAAGACTGGAATCTGGCTGGCGCAAAGCGGCGAAATCCGCGCCAATATCGGTAAAGAGCCGCATTTGCAACACGCTGTCGTGCCTCGTCCGAACGGACTTGAACCATTCAAGTGCGCGGCGATGCTGTTCCAAAGCCCGCTCAGGATCTTTGCAAAGAATGTTGTACATGATGCCTTTGAAATCCAGAATCCGTGCGATGGTCGTGCTATCGTTCTCCTCTTCGGCAATAATTTGCCCTTGCAAGTACGCTTCCATTGCCTCAGGATATTTGATTTGTACATACCGACACCAGCCCAGCGTAGAAAGGGCGTACGCTTGCAACGACCTCAAATGCAGTGTTTCTGCCAGCGTTGCCGCCTCGTGTGCGTAGGCTTCTGCTTGCGGTGGATTAAATGTCCAAACCGAATCCGCAAGTTCGCGTAGGAGCATCGCCCGCGCAGTGTTGTTCCTCTGCGCTGTTGCTTGGGCGAGACGGGTTTCGAGAGTTTGAGAAAAGGTTGGCGTATTGAGGTAAAAAAGCAACATCATAGCTACAGTTACCATTGATACTATACAACGAAATTCGCATTGGTTCATAGCACTTCCTTCGGTAACTCAAGAATGAACGTCGTACCGCTTTCTCCTTCGCTTTCACAGCGAACCTGTCCTCCGTGCCGCTCCACGATTTGCTTCGAGATGCTCAAGCCCAAACCGCTATTGCCAACGCCTTTGGTCGAGAAAAACGGCTCGAAGATGTGTGCTTGCACTTCGGGCGGAATGCCCTTGCCATTGTCGGCAATGCTCACCGTTGCTTGCTCGGCGGTCTCTTCTGCATGAATGCGTAAGGCAGTCGCTCCAGCTTGTGTGGCGTTCACCAGCATATTAAGCAGCACTTGGTTCAATTCGCCGAAATTTGCCTGCATTCGCAGTGTGGCGGGAATGCTGACTTCTATGTTTACGGCTTGATATTGCAGTTGAAAAAGCGAGACCGTGCCGCGTATTTCCTTTGCCCAATCGCCTGGAAGTACGTCGTTTTCCTGATGTTTCGAGAAGCCTTGCAAATTCGCCACAATCGCCTTGACGCGCTGTGAGCCGTCGGCGGCGAGTTCCAAGCGCGAAAGCGCATCATTGCTGAGTTCTTGGAATTTTCGTACTTCAGCGGAATCTTTGCTTTCCTCGTCCAACATCGAAAGAAAGTATTCAGTCATTTCGGCAAGTTTTGCGCGGGTTTGCGAGATGGCGGAATAGGCAATAGCGTTGGGATTGTTGATTTCGTGCATTACGCCAGCGGTGAGCATCCCGATAGCGCTCATGCGCTCGGATTGGACGAGTTGGCTTTGCGTGGCTTTGAGGTCGTGCAGGGCAGTATCTAAGCCGATATTGGTTTCGTGAAGTTCCGTATTGATAAGTTCGATTTCGGTGGCTTGGTCTTGGAGAACAGCTTGCTGGCGGAGGATTTCTTGGTTGGCAATGCGTTTTTGCTGATACAAGCGTCCAAGCCATGCGGCAGCGATAATTGCGCCCAGCAAAATAGCTGCCAGCGACCATTGAATGACGCGCTGTCGGCTTATTTCGGTGTTTCGTTCCCTGAGCGTTACGTCTTTGAGCGAAGCATCTTTTTCGGCAAGGGCGAGAGCTTGTTTGTCGCGCTCGCTTGTGAGGCGGGTTTCGGTGAGTTGCGCTTCTTGCTGCTGAAGTGATAAGAGCGATAATTCCTGTTGAGTATTCAAAATCTTGATTTGCTGCGCTTTGCGTATGCCTTCTGCTTTTTGTTGTGCCAGTGCTAAAATCTGTACCTGATTTTCTTTTTCCAATAACACGATGTGTTGCCGTTTTTTTTCGTCTTCATATTGCAAACGCAGTTCGGCAGTTTGCTTGAGAACGTCGGCATTGAGAAGCGAATCCGCTATTTTCCCACGCAAACGCTCGTATTTGAGGGCTGTCGCATACTCACCACGTCGTTCATAAATTTCTGTCAAAGCATCGAAAGCCTGCGCCTTTTTGTCGGTAGCGCCAATACTATCAGCAAGGGCAAGTGAACGCAAAGCAAAGACGAGAGATTCATCTGTTTTGCCTGATTCGTACAGAATTCTTGCCAATCCTTCTAACGAGAGTATTTGCCCAAGTTTATCTCCTGTTTCCTCACGGATGCGTAGTGATTTGCGGCTATATTCTTCGGCTTCGGCGTATTGACGAAGGCGTCTGAGATTACGACCGATATTGTCTAATGTAATCCCCACGGTGATTTTATCACCCAATTGCTCTCGAATAGTAAGAATTTGGCGATTGTATTCCAATGCTTCTTGATACTTATTTTGAATTTCAAAAATATTCCCCATATTTCCGAGCGCATTTGCCTCAGCGCGTTTATCGCCGATAGCCCGCGCCATGCCGAGTGACTTCCGAAACTGCTCTAAGGCATCATCAAACTTTCGTAGTTCTTTGTATGCAATGCCAATATTGTTGATAATGAGTGTAACAGCTTGCTTATCTCCAACAGCTTCAGCAAGCGGCAGAGCTTGAAAATACTGCTCAATGGCAACACCAAATTTCCCTTTGCGTCCATAAATAAGCCCGATATTATTCAGTACTCGTGCTAACGAGCGTTTGTCGCCAGTAGATTCATCAATGGTTTTTGCGGCAGAATATGTTTGCAATGCTAAGTCATATTGTCCTTTTGTCATTTGCACAACACCAATACCCCGCAAACAGGTACTTTCGCCTGCTCGGTAGCGAATTTGTCGTGCGAGTGCTAATCCCTGTTCGGCAACTTTCAAGGTTTTATCGGGCGAAATGGCGTACAGTGCTGTTGCAAGATTGGCATAAAGTTGCACAAGGACGCTATCCCGCACGGTTGGTACACTCGGGAGGGAATAGCTTTTTATCAGAGTTTCAAGACTATCTGCTTTGCGTTGTTGTGCTGATAGCGGTGTAAAAACAGCCAGTATGAGCAAAAAAACTTTCAATGTAATAGCCCTGAAACAGTACGTTTCAATACAAGTGTATAAGCTCAAAAGCCTTTGTAGATACCGTAGCGATAACCTGCAAATAAATACGAACAATGTAGATTCCATCTATATCAATCCGTAGAATAAACTGTGTGAGATTACAACAAAAAGAGTCGCTTACTGTTAAAAAGTACGCGACTCCTTGTCTCATTACTAATAAGTACGTCACTCAATATAGTTTGCATGATACCCTTCGAGAAAGCTCAGGGTCAAGACCGCTTCCGACCTCATGCTGAGCCTGTCGAAGCATCTTCAACACTATACTCAGTCCCGTACTTAATAATATATTGAGCGATTTTTGGGTTAGGAGTGAAGTCCTTGAGCCAATTATTGTAGAGATATTGTAGAGATATTAGAGTTTATCTCGAATAAGGTTTTTAGGGTTTTGGAGCAAGGCAGCATGCTGCCTTGTTTCGTAAAAAAGTCTATTCGGAATAAAGTCTATTGTAGAGAGCAAATGAGACCGTTCATAGCAGGAGGAATCTATGCAGCCGAAATTTCAACAACCCCTATCCAACGCTGCATTTGCCGTTATTTTTCCAATTTTTTCCCGATAATAAACCATGTATGTTGTGTGTCCCAGAGCAGTTCAATGGTTTTATACTTACATTCTTGGAGCAGGGTTGCGTATTCTGGCAGCACCGAGCTTTCGCAACGTGGAAGCAAATGCGCAAGCAATGTTGTTCCTTTTTGCGGGATTTCCAATGCCACGCCTAGACCCGTACCTTCTTGGTTCTGTTTTGGTGTGAAGGAAATAACACCATTCATATCAATCAAGTTCGGGATATTCTTTTTGCCGTAGAACTCTGACAAACGCACACTGGGCAGGAGCATCGGCGTTACGTCTTTCCATTCGCCATTGTCTTGCACGGTATAGATTTTGGTAACGCTTTTCACGCACCCCGAACCGTTGCTGTTGTCATCCACAAATTGATAGGCGAAATGCTGCGTTCCGTCTTCGTTGATAAACATTTTGAAGACTGTTGAGGTTGTTTGCAGTGAGTTTCCCGTTTTCAGGACGCTCGCCACACGGACATAGTAGTTTTTGGTATCCACAATCACGGCATTGTTTGGTGCGCTTTGCAGCGAGATATACTCGCGCTTGTGGGGGAATTTCTCGAACCAATCGGCAATCGTTTGAGCGGAAAGAGAATGGCAGCTACAGAACAGAAATAGTGTCTGCAATGTAAGGATTGATGCGGCTTGGAGAAGAAATGATTTCATAGAAGTGATAAAATTAAAACAACGATATTTTTCAATGGATAATGGAAATACTCTTTGTCATGCCTACACTCAAGGTTGTGTCTGGCTTTGAAGCCATTTTTTCGCTTTTTGCACTTTGAAGCTCTGTCGCCTACAAGCCTCTATTTATCGGGTGTCCAAGCATTTTTATTGTCAAGGTCGGTGCGGTCTTTTTTAGGGATAGTTCTTAAAATGTGAGGAGAATTGGAACCCGAATCGTTTCTTCTTTTGCTGCCGAGCGCGAGGCGCGGCGGTTCAGTAAGGTTACAGAGAGCCGAAGCCCCAGCGTTCCGCGCAAGGTTTTTCCTTTCAATGACACTTTGGGCAATTTTCCTATCACCGCGTTGATGAGAAAAAATCCATTGTTGAAAAAGCCCGTACACGTGATGTTTGCTGGCTTTATTGCTTGCGTCAGTGCGTTATCTATTTTTCCTGCCGTTTCAAAGGCAAGGTGCGTGGCAGCCGTATCAATGCTGGGCTCTGAGACTTGCAAATCATCCACAAGCGCAGTAATGACGTTCTCGCCCTGAGCATCGACGGGCTTGGCAAAATCTACCTTGATGGTGCGCACGGTGAAAGCGCATTCGCTTGAAAGAGTAGATTTGGCGCGGCTTGTGGGTTCGACACGCATTTGTGAAAGAATGAAATCTGGGGGGATTTGTTCGGGTTCAAAGATTTGTTTCCACAGCACTATTTTTTCACGTTTTGCATCGCTTTGCACACGAATAATCTCCACATCTACCTTACGTGCATAGCCCGGAATGCGCATTCCTGCTTGCATTGGAAGGTACGGCACGTCAATTTTTGTATCACCCAAAAACTTGTACACCAAACGCAGCTCTTGTGCTGAAATGCCAGATTCGGCGGCGATTTCTGCCGAAAAAACAATCGGTTGCCCAAAAAAAAGTTTCGTCAAAGCAAGATTTTGTGCGGCTTTTGGGGCAAGTGTCTCCAGTGTTTGCCGCGCAACAACACGTACCGCCGTTCCGCCGTCATTCCAGCAGAATACGGGCAAAAAGAGAGTGAACACCAGAGACCACGCGCATACCACAACCATTTGTTTCATCAACTATTCCCAAGAAGTTGGAAAGAAAAATGACGTTGAGTAGCGTACAATATAGTAAAAATGCCGCTCCTACGGAAAAGATTCCGCAGATTATGCGCGGTGAGAGAATTGATACATCAGGCTTTGAGCAATTCCACAATAAACGTTGCGCCTTTCCCAAGTTCCGACTCGCACCAGACTTTGCCATTCATTGCTTCGACCATCTTTTTAACAATGCTCAAGCCCAGACCGGTGCTGTGTTCACCGCCTGTTGGACGTGCGGAAAGACGGGCGAATTTCCCGAAAAGTTTCGTCATATCGTCGGGAGAAATTCCTGGTCCTTGGTCTTGTACTTCCACGCGCACGGTAGAGGTATGCTCTCGAACCCTCACAAATACGTGCTTGTCGTGTGGGGAATATTTCACTGCATTGGAAAGAAGATTGTCCATTATTTGCTCCAATGTTGAGCGGTCTGCAAGCAATGGTGGCGGTGTGTCGCCGCAATCAATGTGCAGCGTGATGGATTTTTCAGCAGCAATGTGTACATACTTTTCTGCCATAGCAAACAGCTCTATGCCTTGAATGGGCTGCATATCAAGTTCGTAGGCATGGTGTTCGATGCGGTTAATGTCCAAAAGATTTGCAACAATGTGCAACATTTGTTTGGCAGAGACTGTAATAGACCGCACCGATTGTAATACTTTGTCGGTATTATTCTGTTGTAGGAACTTTGCGATTAATTCGGCGGCAAGCATAATGCTCGTGAGCGGGTTTTTCAAATCATGCGCGGCAATGCCCAAAAACTCATTTTTTTCATTGTCAAGTTCTACAAGGTCAGCATTTGTCAGCTCTAAAAGCGTGTTTGTTTCTTGCAAAAGTTCATTTGCCCGTGCAGTTTTGCGGGTTTCTTGTTCAAGTTGTTCGCGTTGCGCTAAAATCGTTGTGTTCTGCTGGCGCAGTGCTTCTTCCGATTTTTTGCGCAGGCGATAGCTGTTGGCAATAAACCCAATCACGACACAAAAAAACAGCGTCGCGCCAAGGAGCATCATCCGTAAATTATTTGCACTCAGAGCGTTAATATCGCGTTCATAGCGCAGTGTGGTCAGTTGCCTGTTTTTTTCAACCACTTCATAGCGCATTTGCAATGCGGCGACGATTTGCTCGTTTTGAATGTTGAAAATGGAATCTTTCAGCACCGTGTATCGGCGAAATGCCACAAATGCCGCATCTGTGCTTCCTTGCGCTCGGAGTGCTTCAGAAATATGCAAATATGCCTCTTTTTGCTCGGACAGTGCGCCAATACTTTCGGCAATATCTCGCGCTTTTGTGGCGTATTCCAAACTTTTGCGGCTGTTGCGCTCGCCGAAGAATCGCTGCGCAATCGCAGTGTAGAGCATCGCTAATCCGCGTTTATCGTCTAATTGTTCGTACAATGCAATAGCGCGAGATTGTACCGCCCGTGCTTTTGAATATGCACCAGAACGATTATAGGCACTGCCGAGACTGCTCAAGGTAACGGCGACTCCTTGCGTATCGGCAACATCTTCAAAAATGGACAAGGCTTTGTGATAACACGCGATTGCCGTATCTATGCGCCCTTGACTTTCGTAAATCCCACCGATATTTCGCCAAGAGTGCGCCCAAGGTGAGTTATTTCCTGTGTTCTCGCGCAAATGCAACGCGGTCAGTTGATGCACGAGGGCTTGTTCATGATTGCCTTTATGGCGATAAACAATGCCGATTCCTGCGTGTGTCCGCGCCACTTTGGCGGTATTGTTGAACGTTTGAAAGACCTGTAATGCGCGAAAGTAATACTCCAATGCCATCGCGTAATCGGCACGGCTGTGATAGACGCTTCCCAGATTGAGCCATGCTTCGGCAATTCCCATCGAATCCTTGCGCTGCTCAAAAATACTCAAGGCTTGCGTATTGTAGAGCATCGCCGAATCGTAGTGGTCTTGATACCGATAAATAATGCCCAAAATCGTGTAACTGCGGGCAAGCGAAGCACTATCATGCGAGTGTAATGCCGCTTCGCGGGCTTGGTGCGCATAGCGCAGCCCCGTAGCAGACTGATTTGTGGTCAGTTTTTGAGCGCGTTCCAAGTACAGAGCGATGCTGTCTGCATCGGCGGTGTGGGCTTGAGAAGGCGGGGAAAAGAGGAGAAAAAGACTCACCAAAAATATGTGTATCATGGTGTGGTCGTGTCCTAAAAGTATTGCTTTCGAGTATTGATGCGGTATATGTAGAGTTTTATGACGGCATCGTGCATGATTTCTGACGTGGAGAAGCAAATAGTCTGTCGATTGAGGCGCTTCACGTGTATCCGAAAACTGAGATTCTGTCGTTCAATCCGTTGCGTCCCTTTTTTACTTACACGATGCTTCTCTGCTGGTAGCACCTTACGGTAGGACTGCCAGTTATCAGTATTGTACC
>RDXM01000044.1 GCA_004292595.1 Candidatus Kapaibacterium sp.
AGATTCTTCTCCAAAAGTTCTATCAAGGATACGCGTTCCATAAATTTTAAGCCTTTTTTGACGCAATATACGCTTTTTTTAGATGCAACAGCCCTCCTTCTACCTGCGCATTTATCCACGAATACGTTTTTTCCATGCCCGTGCGAAGCGGCAGCGAGGGCGACCACTGCAATTTCTCACGAATAAGCGCGTTGTCGGAGTTGCGACCGCGCACACCTGTTGGTCCGGGAATGTTGTTGATGCCGACGTTTTTGCCAGAAAATCCAATCACCATTTCTGCCAAACCGTTAATCGAAATCATTTCTTCCGAGCCGATGTTCACAGGACCGATAAAATCTGAATCCATGAGGCGGCGCATTGCTTCCAAACATTCGTCGATGTAGAGAAACGAGCGTGTTTGCTTGCCGTCACCCCAAACCTCAATCGCACCGCCATTGGGTGCTTCAGCGACTTTGCGGCACATTGCGGCGGGAGCTTTTTCTTTGCCGCCCGTCCACGTTCCTTCGGGTCCGAAAATGTTGTGATACCGCGCCACGCGAACATTCAAGCCGTAATTGCGCTGATACGCCAAATACAACCGCTCGCTAAAGAGCTTTTCCCAACCGTATTCGCTGTCGGGCGCGGCTGGATAGGCGGAATCTTCGGAGCATTTCGGATTATCGGGGTCGTTTTGGTTGTATTCGGGATACATACACGCCGACGAGGAGTAAAAAATTTTCTTTACGCCCGCTTTGTGCGCTAATTCAACGATGTTGAGATTGATAGTTGCGGAATTGTGCATCACATCCGCGTCGTGATTGCCCGTGAAAATGTAGCCCGCACCGCCCATGTCCGCCGCAAGCTGATACACCTCGTCGAAGGGCATATCTACGACGTTTCGGCAAACGGATTGCTCGCGGAGGTCGCCAACAATAAAGTCATCGGCGGCGGTTGCAGAAAATTCGGGATTTTTCACATCCACACCGCGTACCCAAAAGCCCTCATGCTTCAAACGACGCACAAGATGACTACCGATAAAACCACCTGCACCACAGACCAGTGCTGTTTTTTTCTGAGACATAGCATCACAAAGAGGTTGAAGAAAAATTGTTCTGAGTCTTCAAGTACCTAGCAAAGTTTCCTTGACAGTGGCACAGACATTCTTGTCTGTGAACAATAGCAGAAGAGTAGGCAAAGAACACAGACAAGCTGAGGGAAGCCCTCAGGTCTGTGCCACTGAAGCCTGATTTCTCCTTTGCAATTCAAAGATTTTGCTGGTGAAAAAGTCCGCAAAAACTCAAGATTACAGAACAGCAAAAATACGACTTTTTCAAGATTTTCTCTATTTTTTTCACGGCAATTTACGCCGTAGCGCGTTCAATCGGCATCGTCATACACCGCGCACCGCCTAAGCCGCGCACAAGTTCCGAACCTTCAAAGTCCAGCACTTCTACGCCTGCCTCGCGCAGGGCAGCATTGGTGCGCTGATTGCGGTCGTAGCCGACCACTTTTCCTGGCGCAATCGTGAACACATTCGCGCCATCGGTGCGCTGTTCGCGGTCGGCGTAGTATTTATCGCCACCAGCCACTTCGATGATATTCAATCCGCCAAATTCATCTTTCAACACATCCATAAACGTCCGTCCTTCGCCGCGTAACTGTGCGCCTTCGGCGTTGTCGGCAGCTTCGTACATTCGTGTTTGTGGGGATTCCATAAAGCTCCGCTTGTGCGCACAAATCGTTTGCGCGGCGACAATCGTAAACACTGTATCAAGGTGCATATATTCTCGCTTTGGCGGCACAAAGACTTCGTACAATCGCTTGACGCGCCCGCGCTTGAACAAATTCCCTGCAAGGCGCATCACGGCTTCGCTGCTCGTGCGTTCGCTGCATCCAATAGCAGCAGATTCTTCGTTGATAACAATAATATCGCCGCCCTCAATCGAGGAAAAACGCTCGTTTTCGTCCACACCGTACACGAAATCGACGCTGTGCGCAAAAAGCGGATGATAGCGGAAAATATGCTCCATAATCACGGATTCACGCGCTCTGGCGGGATAAAACATATTCGAGGAAACAATGCCATTACCAACGATTGCGGCGGGGTCGCGCATGAAGTAGAAATTGGGCAAAGGTGGCATCAGCATTCGGTCGTCGGGCAGATACATACTCATCTTGAAACCCCGCGCCCGTGCTTCGTTTGCGCGAATGCCCGCAAAAAGAATGGTGGTGAGTTCGTCGGGCGTTTGGCGCGTGAGGTCGTCAATCATGCCTTCGCAGCGTTCTAATGCGCCCGTCGCTTCGATGAGTGCTTGCTTGGCGGTGTCGTTCTGCAACGTTTCGCGCAGGAGTTCTTCGGTGTAATAAATTTTCGCCCCCGTCGAAGCCACGAGCGACGCAAAATGGTCGTGTTCGCTTTGAATTTTTGTCAAAAAGGGAATATCTTCAAACAAAAACGTACGGTAATTGTCCGGCAAAAGGCGGTCAATTTCCGTGTTCGGTTTGTGCATGATAACAGCCTTCAAGGTGCCGTATTCACTGGTAACGTTCAAATTTTGCGTTGCGGTTGCTTGCGACATAGACTGCGACATAGACATAGTTGCTGGAAAATATGAGAAAATGAGCATTGAATTTGGTAAACATTTAAAACAATGCAGAATATCAAGATAGCATTTTTTTATATTTTCCCCAAAATGCGGATAATTCCTGATACGAGGCATCACTCCTGCCATTGCCGCCAACAAACAGCATAGAATCTCGCTCTGCTGTGGAAAACGCTGTGGAAAACTATTCCACGAGCTTCTACGCAAAGGTTGTACAAAAATGCAGGAAGTCGTATTTTGCGCATCTTTGGTAAATATTTCATGTAGCTCACATTTCAACAAGCTACTTCCTTCCATGCTTCACTTGTAGCAATGGTGCGTTTTCTGGAATTTATTATCCGCTTCAAGGAATACGCTGTTTTGTGCGTCTTGATTGCGATGAGCCTTCTTCTGATGACCTTCGGAAACACCGCCAAACTACGCGGTTTTCGGACGGTTGTCATTAGTGGCGTGGGATTATTGCAGGAAGCCTTTGCGTGGCTGCCAAATCCACTGACCATTGCAAGCGAAAATGCAGATTTACGCGAAGCAAACTACAATCTCACCCGCGAAGTAGCGCAAACACGCCGTGCTGTTGCAGAGAACGAGCGTTTTCGGTTGCTCCTACGCTTCCGCGATTCCGTCAGCCCGCATTACAACGTGCATTCGGCACAAGTTGTCGGGCGGATTATGGATAAATCACGGTATTATCTCACGGTCAATGTTGGCGTTGCCGACAGCATCCGTCGTGGAATGCCCGTTGTCAATGATAGAGGTTTGGTGGGATTTATCTTTTCGGCAGTGAATCGCTATGCAATTATTCAAACCCTGCTCGACAAGGATACGCGGATTGCGGCAAAAGTTGAGCGCACCCGTATCAATGGAATTGTTACGTGGGAAGGCGGTACGAATTTGTATTTGACCAACATCTCCAAAACTGAAGACGTGAAGGAAGGCGACATCGTTACAACGTCGGATTACAGTACGCGCTATCCTGCCGATATTCCCATTGGGCGTATTGTGGAAAAGCGCGATGAGGCAAACACACTTTTTTGGAAACTTCGTATCGAACCCGCCGTTAATTTTCCAGCACTTGAGTATGTATTTATCGGCTTGCAACAGCCCGACCCTGAGCGCGTGATGGTGGAAGAACTCTTAGAGCGCCGCTTAAAACAAGGCGACGCGCCTGCTCAACGCCCCCAACAACGCCGCGAAACACCCCGCGAGCGTGAACTCCGCGAACTCCGCGAAAAAGAAAAACTTGAAAAAGAACGCAAAGAGCGTGAACGCCGCGAAGAACAACAACGCGACACGAGTGAGGCAAATTAGGCTTGGTATGCTGGTTACTTGGTGCGTGGTTACGTAGGTCGTTTGCCTAAGCCCCACCAATACTGTATATTCACCAAACCAAACAACCAAGAATCAAACAACCAAGAATCAAACAACCAAGAATCAAACAACCAATGACCAACGACCTCCAACAACTCGCACAACGCTTCGGCGTAAGTATCGAAGCTGTTTCCACGCTGCAACAAGCATTACAGCGCGGTGGTGGCACAATGGCACAATTTAATCATCCCGAACTCGGTGGTATGGGACAATGGCAGCAAGGCGGCATGGTGATGGTGGGCGATATGTTCAACAATGCCTTGAAAGCGAAAGTGGACGGACTGTGTGTGGAATTATCGAAAATGACTGCTGCTCCTGCTGCTCCCGCACAAGGATTTGGCATGAGTTTCAACAGTTTCAGCTTTTCCTCAAACCTTGCATGGTGGTCGAATATTGCCGATGTGCAAGGGCAAACGCCGAATAGCGCGGGTTCGCAAAACAGCACTGAATACGCCTATTTCCGCGATGTGAAGCGATTGCTTCTCCGCGAGAATGGTAATGGCGCGATTGCTGTTTATGACACGCTGCAACACGTGATTACAGGTGTATCGCAAGCGCAGCAAAACGGTGGCGGCAAAGGCGCACAATCACTCGTTTTCCAAAGCCAACTTGGGCAGTTCGGTGTGGATTCCTTAAAGCGCATTGCGTGAGGCTCCCTTGCGTAGACGGCAAAAACTCTGAATAGATAGGTAAAATCAGGCTTCAGTGGCACAGACATTCTTGTCTGTGTTGTCCGCCTGAAACCCGCGCCAACACTCACAGACAAGAATGTCTGTGCCACTAAAAACAACTAAACCAATGGCATCATTTTTCCGCACACAGCAAGCATTTACCGACACCGAAGCGACGATGAACAATCCGCTTCTGCGCTACGTTGCTTACGCAATTGTGGCGTTGCTTTTGGCGGTTGCATCAGACGTACTGGTGCCGTTTATTGCGATTGAAGGTATCGTGCCAGATGTCGTTCTTATTTGGGCGGTCTGGGTGGCACTTGTGGAAGGGCAGATGATTGGCATGATTGCTGGCTTTGGCGGCGGTCTGGTGCTGGATATTGTCTCCGCCGACGTGCTTGGCTCGAACGCGCTTGCAAAGGTGATTGCTATTTTTATTGCGGGATATTTTTATCTCGAAACCCGCGAACAAGAAATGACGGGAAGTCTGCGTTTCCCGCTTATTATCTTGCTGTGCGGCTTTGTGCATAATATCATTTACTACTTTTTCTACCTTCGCCCGACGGAAATCAATTTTATTCAGTTTTTTCTCCGTTATGGTGTGTTTACGACGCTCTACACGGCGGTTATTTCCTTAATTCCGATGCTCATTACTTCTCGTGTGAAGGACTAAACTTTAGCATTAAAAAAATCTTGTAATAGCAACAGGCTTCAGTGGCACAGACATTCTTGTCTGTGAGTATTGGTGCAGGTTGTGGGCAAGAAACACAGACAGGAATGTCTGTGCTACTACTAAAAACATTTGCCATGAGTAAAACCTCACCTTGCAGCACTGCAGGCGCAGCAAATACGAGCAACACAGCAGCATAATCAGGATTCCCCACTAGTTTATTTTTCATGTATCTTTCTCAAATTGAAGTGCTTGGCTTTAAGTCGTTTGCCAATAAAACGCAGGTCAAGTTTAAGCCCGGCATGACGGCGATTGTCGGTCCGAATGGATGCGGCAAAACCAACGTCGTGGACGCGCTTCGTTGGGTGCTTGGCGAGCAAAAAGCCTCGACCTTGCGCTCCGACAAAATGTACGATGTTATTTTCAATGGCACGAAAAATCGCCGTCCTCTGGGACTTGCGGAAGTTTCGATTACGATTGACAATAACCGCTCCGTTTTGCCCTCCGAATACGCTGAAGTCAAGGTTACACGCCGTCTCTTTCGCAGTGGCGAGAGCCAGTATTTGCTGAACAACACCGAATGCCGCTTGCGCGATATTACTGACCTTTTCATGGATACGGGCTTGGGACCTGATGCCTACTCGGTGATTGAGCTAAAAATGATTGAAACAATTCTCAGCAATCGCACCGACGAGCGCAGACGCTTGTTCGAGGAAGCGGCGGGCGTTACGAAGTACAAAACCCGTCGCCGCGAGACGGAGCGCAAGCTGGAGTCTATTCAAACCGACCTTTCGCGTATCAACGACATTGTGATTGAAGTAGAAAAAACCGTGCGTTCCTTGTCGCGTCAGGCGGCGAAGGCAAAAATTGCGGCGGAAATTGGCGCGAAGCTGAAAGCAGTGGAGCGGGTTTTGTTGCAATACGAGTACGCGGAAATTTTGAAACTTGTCGCGCCGATTGAGGAACAAATTCGCGCAGAAAGCGCAGCAAAAGAGCGGTTCGAGCAAGAAGTACAGGGCGCGGAAGCAATGCTCGCCGACCTCGAAACCCGCCAAACCGAGATACAATCACGCCTCCAGAACGCAGAAGCCGTGTTTGTTGAAATGCAGCGCGGACTGATGGGCGCACAGCAAGAACGCGCCGTCGCAAACGAGCGTTTATCAGCCTTGCAGAAGAGTCGTGAACGTGCCTTGCGCGAGATGGACGACATCACGCACAGCATAGAACAAGCAACGGTGCGCCTTTCCGAGAGCCGTGCGCAAGCGGATAACGCCGAACATGAGTGCGAAAGCGCAGAATCGGAATTTAACCGCACAAAATCGCTTGAAACCGAGATAAATGCTCAGGTTCAAAACTCGCGTGCGAATGTTCGCGCCGAAAACGATGCGGTGATGAATTACCTGAACCAAATCACCGCAGCCCGCGCCAATTCTGAGCGCACGATTGCTTCTATCAATTCCTTGAAGCGTCGGATTGAAGAAACTGAGCGCAGCATTCAGCAGCAAGAAGAGAAATTGCTCACAACAAAACGCGACCACGAAGCAGCAACGGCGCGAGGTTCAGAGCATGACGCAACGATTCGCCGCACCGAAGAAGAACTCCGCCATGCGCAGGAAACCTTAGAAACTGTGCAAGCCGAAATATCCAGTGCCGAGCGCGACGCATCCAGCATTCAAGCCGAAATGAGCCGCAAAAGTGCCTCGTTGGAATTTTTGCAAGGTTTGGTCAATACCGCAGACACCGCACAATTCCTGATGAAAACCGCCGATTGGCACACAACGCGCCGCACCACTTTCGCCGAAGCACTCTCTGCCGATGCGCAGTACCGCGTTGCGTTGGAATCAGCGTTGGGCGAAGCGGCAAATTATTTGGTTGTGAACACCAGCAATGAAGCGCATTCCGCGATAGCTGCGCTTCGTGCGCACGGCAAGGGAAAAGCGACGTTTTTGTGTCTCGACCGTGTACCGAGTATTGATGCGCCTTCTGGCACGATGCAATTTGGCGAAGACGTATTGGGTTATTTAAGCGAACTCATCAACATCAGCAATGAAGCGGCATTCAGCGAGGAACAGCGTCAGCACTTGCGCCAAGCCGTGCGCGGTGCTGTTGGGGGAATGCTCGTAACAACGACTGCCGAAGCTGCAAAGCGTGTTGTGGAGCAGGGTTTGGCGGATGCAGCCGTTTCATTGGATGGCGAGTGTATTCGCAAAAGCGGCTTGCACAAAGGCGGCGGCACGAATCCGACCGAAGGCGCGACTATTGGCAAGCAAGGGCAAATTGAAACGCTGAAGCAGGAATTACAGGGCTTGCAGGAGCGTTTGAGCGGTGTGCGCTTTACGATTCAAGAAAAAACGGCACTGCGCAAAGAATTGAACCCGAACCGCATCGCGGACGCACTTCGCCAAGCCGAAGCCGCAAAGAGCAAACACGCGCAAAGCGTTGCGCAGCTTGGCTTTCAAGTAGATTCGCTTGAAGAAACGATTGACCACAAAAACGAGGACATTTCCCGCTTCACCTCAGAAATACAGGCGTTGCAGGCAGCGCAAGTATCGGCGGGCATGGACGGGCAGGAAATTGAAGAATTGACCGCTCGTAAAAGCGAGGCGGAAAGCCGTCTCCACGCCGCACAGCACGCACTCGCGGCTGTGGAGGAAGAATTTGCGCGGCTTCAGGACGAATCGCGTGAAGCGGAAATGCAGTTTGTTGAGGAAAAAAGCCACTTGCGCAGTTTGCAAAACGACGTACAACGCTTGGAGCAAGAAATCATCGCACTTGAAGAGCGGTCGCACAAACGCGCGGAAGAGGCTGTAAGCGCGGAACGCGAGCAACAGGATTTGGAAGCGCATTTTACCGACATGGACAACAGCCTACAAGCCGCTCAGGAAGCCACCGACACGGCAAGCATCGCTCGTGATGCAGTCTTGCAAGAACAAACCGATGTGCGCAAAGAACTCCAAGAAGCAAGCGAGGAAGCGCGTTCCACGCGGCGCGAGCTGGAAGGCGCGACGAGCCGTCTGCACAAAGCGGAATTGGACATGAGCAATCTCACCAACCGCGTAACGACGTACCGCGAGCGGGCAAGTGAAGATTTTCAGCTAGATTTTACGCAGGAAAATATCACTTCAGAATCCTTGCTGGAAGCTGCAAAAGCTGATAATACCTTGCTTTTCGAGGATGGTAAGTTTGAAATTGGGCGTTTGCGCAGCGAGGTAAAATCTTTGAAAGAGCAAATCAAAAGCATCGGCGCGGTGAACCCCTTGGCGATTGAGGAATACGACCGCGAAAACGAACGTCTGCTCTTTATGGAAGCGCAGTTGAAGGATTTGCAAGAGTCGGAACATACGCTGAAACAGACGATTCAGGAAATCAACCAAACCGCGCAAAAGCAGTTTTTTGACATCTTCGAGCGCGTCCGCACAAACTTCATTCACATCTTCAAAACCCTCTTCAATGAAGGCGACGAGGCGGATTTGCAGATTGAAGAAGGCGACCCACTGGAAGCACCGATTAAAATTATCGCAAAGCCACGCGGCAAGCGTCCGCACTCAATCGAAATGCTTTCGGGCGGCGAAAAGACCTTGACCGCGATTGCGCTTCTTTTCGCCATTTACCTCGTCAAACCAAGCCCGTTCTGTATTTTAGATGAAGTTGATGCGCCGCTCGACGATGCAAACATTGGTCGGTACGTGCGTCTCATCAAAAAATTCAGCGAAACCACGCAATTCATCATGATTACGCACAACAAACTCACGATGGAAGCCGCAGAAACACTCTACGGCGTAACGATGGAAGAAGAAGGCATCTCGAAAATCGTAACCGTGCAGTTTAATCAATATCTCGGCGACGGCAATTTTGCTGAGGAAACAGCCACCGCGCCGAAAGCAGCAAAAGCAAAGCCCATGCGCGAAGAAGCTCTAGAAATGGTGTGATTTTTTGATGCTGTTTCACATTTTTGTGTAAGCGTCATCGCCAGCATTGGCTTGGCAAAAAAGGCGTGATATTTCGCGGCGCACAGGATATTGCTTGCGAAGCTCATCGAATGCGGCTTCTGGCGTTGTTGCTCCGCCATTAAGTGTTGCACGAAGTTGTGTGGTGTCTTGCTCAAGGGCGCGTGATTGCTGCAATGCCGCATACAACGTTGCATGATTGCTCAAACTCAACACGGGCAGATGAGGATGCACCAAAGCACGTTCAAACACACTCCAATCCGCATCAATGCTTGGCGCGATGCTCTTCTGCAAAAATTCTCCGCACGCACGAGCAATCATCCTTGAACCGTGTATTTTTCCGTCGTAGGAGTAGCCCGCAATATGAGGCGTGGCAAGCAGCGAATGCCGTGCTAAACCAGCATGAATGCGGGGTTCTTGTTCCCAAACATCCAGTACAGTGGCAATATTCCGCTCTTGTACCATTTCCCACAGTGCCTCTTCCTGCACAATCCCGCCCCGCGAAGCGTGAATAAACAAACTGTTCGGGAGAAGTTTTTTTAATGCTGCGGCATCGAATATGCCAACGGTAGGATGTGCGCCGCTTTGCACGAAAGGAACGTGGTTGGTGATAATCTCCGATGTGCTGCACAGCTCATCAAAGCTCACTTCGCGGCAATACGGAGCAAATTCTCCGCCCGCAGAGCGCAGCACAGGGTCGCAGACAGCAACCCGCAAACCCAGTTTATACGCCATTTCCGCAACACGCCGTCCGATATGTCCATAGCCCAGAATACCGATAGTTTTGTCCTGAAGCGGCTCGCTTGTTTGTTTTTCCCAATGCAAGAGCGCGAAGAGAACATATTCCGCAACAGAATGAGCATTCGAGCCGCCTGCGTGGTAAAACTCTCGTCCAGAGGCGCGGAGATATTCAGTGTCGATATGCTCGGTGCCGCTTGTTGCCGTGCCGACAAAGCGCACGGGCGTTTTTTCTAGTAAGTCAGCATTGACGCGGGTTGTAGAGCGAACACACAGCATGGTGCCGTGCGCATTCTGCACGTCTTGGCGGCAGATGCTTCGCCCATGAAAGCGGTGAATACGAATGTGTGAGGGTAGAGAAGGCGCAAGTGCTTCGGCAAGGAGGGGAATATTTTCGTCAATGAAAATGGATATTGGGGAAGAAATGCGAAGAGCCATTGTGCAGAAACTCCTTATGCAGCCAAGGCTTTATCGGTATTGCGCGGCAGAACAACGACAAAGGTTGTGCCTTTACCGAGTTCGCTTTCTGCCCAGATTTTTCCATTGTGCAAGTCCACAACGCGCTTGGTGATTGCCAAGCCTACACCGTGCGAGGATTCGCCGCCCGTTGGTTTTGCGGAAAGGCGTTGGAAAAAGCCGAAGAGTTTTTGTTTATCTTCTTCGGTCAAGCCCGGACCTTCATCCTGCACTTCAAAGCGAATTGTTTCGGGCGAAGCGAGTACCCGTGCGGTGATGGTGGTTTCTGGTGGCGAGTATTTGAGTGCATTAGAAACAAAATTTTCTAATACTTGGTGCATCAGTCCGTTGTCGGCATACAAGATGAATTGGTCGCCTTTGTGCTGCACGACCAGTTTTTGCGCTTTGGCTTCTGCTTTGAGATAATTGCTTTCCACCACGCGCTGCATCAATTCTTTTGCGTTGCCATCGGCTTTATTGACCTGAATGCGCCCCATTTCTAAGGCAGAGCTTGCCAAGAGGCTTTCGATGAGGTCAATCATGCGCTCGCAGGATTGGCGAATCATCGCGCCCATTTCGGGAAATTCTTCGGCGGTAATATCACCTAATTCAACGAGCTTAATTGCTGCAAGCACCGAAGCAAGCGGGCTTTTGAGGTCGTGCGAAACAATGCTCAGAAGCTCGGTTTTGCGGGAGTTTGCGTCCTCTGCCTTTTTGAGGGAACTTTGTACTTCTTCCAATGCTTTGCGGATATTGGTGACCATATGATTAAACGCATTTCCCAATACTTCAATTTCATCATTGGTGGTTACCTTCACACTGGCTTCCAGATTGCCCGCCGATACTTGCCCTGCAGCCCGCGCAAGAAAGCGAATGGGATTGACCAAGCGGCTGCTCAAGAACATCATAATCACGCCGCCCAGCACAATAATTCCCGCACCAACGACAAGGGCAATAATAATACTTTCTTTTGCGTCGTTTTCCAGTTCGGTTCGGCTGATTCCTGCGACTACTTTTCCATATGTTGTGCCTTTGAAAATAACGGGTTCGGCATAGAGAGCAATATCGCCAACGCTTGTGATGTTGAGGTTTGCAGGGTGCTTTGCTGCGGCTAATACGGCTTTGGTGTTGGGCAATAAACTATTGTATGCGGCAGAATCAAGCCGATAGAAGGCGACTTCTTCGCCAGTTAATTTCACGACGCTGACAAATTTCACTCCCGACAGCGACGGCAAAATTGCAAGCGTTTGTTGAACGGCTTCAGCATCATCGAACGCCATCCCCGTTGATGCGTTGAAGGCAATCATCTGGGTCGTTACAAGAATTTTTTCATTCATGTATTTGTTCATTTGTGCGGTCTGGCGTTGCGGGAAGAACACGGCAATAAACACCGCAATAATGACCAACAGCACCAACACAATGGAAACAAATTTCTGCTGAATACCAATGCGACGCTTTTTCATAAGCTCAATAAATAAAACGAGGTAAGTATGCTTGGAGGAGGAATAATTCCACAAGAACGATGAAGAAGCTGTTTACACTGAAAGCCTTGCAGAATAAAATGCTGCGACGACAGCTTGCGAGTCCCTCTCAAGAAAGAAAGTACGCATACAGAATCACAATAATCTTGTTTCTTCGGGAGAATTACAAGAGATTTTTTTATTTTTTTTCATTTTGTGAATGTTCTTTACGCAGTCTCCCCATAGTTTCTGCGTGGTTTTTACATAATTTTTACATAATTTTTACATAGTCTCTACACATTCTCTACACAGTATGTGAAATATACACGTGGAAAATTTCCTGCTTTACGCAAAAAAAAGCTCAAAGAGCGTAGTACTCTTCGAGCTTTCTGATATGTTCTGTCTGTGCAGCGAGCGTTTTTTATGCTTCGCTCTCGCCGTCTTCTTTGCCGACGTTTGCAGCGTCCGCCTTGGCACGTTCGAGCATATAGTTATCGAGCATAAACATTCCGCTTGGATTGTCGGCAACCATCTTCGCTTTTTGGAAGATGCGGTCGGCTTGTGTTTCTTCCTCAATCTGCTCCATGACAAACCAATGCAAAAAGGCTTCGGTCGAGTGGTCTTTATGCTCGCGGCAAATTTCAACGATGCTGTGAATAGAAGCAGACACCTTGCATTCATGCTTGAATGCGTCTTTGGTGGCGGCAACGGGGTTTTCCCATGATTTTGCCGGAAGGTCTATCGCCGTCATGCTGCGCTTGCCGCGTCGGTCGCCGATGTAATCATAAATTTTCATTGCGTGGAACATTTCTTCATGCGCTTTTACCTTGAACCATGCCGAAAAGCCCTCTAAATCTATCTCCTCGAAATAGGACGACATTGCCAAATATACATACGCCGACGAAAATTCCATGTTGAGTTGCTTGTTTAAGCCTTCTAATACTTGCTTGTGCATAGTGGTTTTTCAAAAAGGTGATATAATGTGAGTTATACCGTTTCGATTGTAAAATGAATAGTTTCAATTCTCCGAAACAAGGCAGCATGCTGCCTTGCTCAAATCAAAGTATTCAAAATACAGTCAAAAAAACGGTATTAGAATACAAAATTGGTGAATATTTCTGCTTGCAAATATAGCATTTTTACGGCTTTTTTTGCGTGTGCCTTTGCGGAGTTGAGAACAGCTACCGCATGAACCATACAACGCTGAAGTGCGGTCAATATGTTCCTCAAATGCCCAATGCTTGAAAAATCATCGTAAAAACGGCATCGGCAAGAATAATCAGGAAAATGCCCGTTACGACGGCAGCAGTGGTGAAATGCCCAACGCTTTCGGCTCCACCGCGCACCTGCAAGCCGCGCATACAGCCCACAAGCGAGATAATCATGCCCAAGACACCGCCTTTTATCAGCCCTGTGAGCAAGTGCGTATAGCTGAGGGCAATTTTTGTTTCGTTCAAGTAGCCGCTCACACTCAGTTTGAGGACAGTTGTGCCAATCAGCAAACCACCTAAAATTCCTGCAAGGTCGGAAAATAACACCAGAAGCGGCATCACAAGCGTAACAGCTAACACACGCGGCATAATCAAGAAGCGCATCACGCTGAAGCCCATTGTTTTTAAGGCATCAATTTCTTCGGACACCTGCATCGTACCAAGCTCCGCCGCAAACGCCGCACCAGAGCGACCCGCCACGATAATTGCCGTCATCAGGGGCGCAAGCTCGCGTGCCATCGAAATAGCAACCATATCTGCCAAATATACTTCCGCGCCAAACTGCGCAAGCTGCATCGCACCTTGATAGCCAATGATAACGCCCATCAGAAAACCAATCAGCGCGACAATCGGCACTGCGCCTACGCCTGCTTTGGTGATGTGTGCTGGAAAGTCCCGCCACCGCATCGTTTTTGGGTGAAGAATTGTTTGCACGAAACTCGACGAAAATTCTCCAATAAACTCAATCAACGTGCGGGAGTCCTGCGCAAATTCTCGTGCTGCCTCGCCAACGCTTTCCACGTATCTGTACCACGATGTTGGCTCTGCTTCTGGCTCAATGTGGCGCAGCAAAGGCTTTTCGAGCAAAGTGATAAATGCCTCCATTTGCGGTGTTAGCCCCTGCACATCCAGCGTAATAGCTTCATCTGCGCAGAAACGCTTGATTCCTGCTATCCAAACGACAAGAAACGAATCGTATTCCACCATACCCGTTGCATCGAGAACGAAGCGTTTATGCTGCTTCTGCGTGAGTAGGTGAAATAATTCCGTTTGCCCGCGCTCGTATTCTTCGGAATGCTCTAACGTACACGGCAAGAGCAAGCGGCAATAGCTGTACGTCTGAAAAAATTGGACATCGAAAGCAGATGATTCTGCTGCGAGAATTTCTTCGGAGCGATTTTTCATACAATCTCCAAAAAAAAGCCCATATTTTTTCAAATACGGGCTTGTGTGATATTTTTTTTAAGGACGAGGATGAAATTTGAGGGCTGAAATTTTCCTGTGTCCCTTCGCCCTCTGAGCCGTTGCTCAGTCCTTTTGTTTTTACAATGTATCCACTGTTTGTTTTACTTTTGCTGCAGCTTCTTCGAGCGTCGTGCCGACAGAGAAGGTTAAGCCTGATTTTTCCAAGATTTCACGCGCTTCAGGAGCATTTGTACCATCCAAGCGAATGATGCACGGAACGGTAAGTTGTACTTCTTTCGATGCCTGAATAATGCCGTTTGCAACGCGGTCGCAGCGCACAATACCACCGAAAATGTTGATAAATACTGCTTTTACATTCGGGTCGGAAAGCATAATACGGAAGGCATTTGCAATACGATGTACATTGGCTCCACCCCCAACGTCCAAGAAGTTTGCGGGTTTGCCGCCAGCAAGCTGGATAACGTCCATTGTCGCCATTGCCAAGCCTGCACCGTTCACCATACAGCCAACATTGCCATCGAGCTTGATGTAGTTCAAATCATACTTAGAAGCCTCGATTTCAAGCGGTTCTTCTTCGCTGGTGTCGCGCAAGTCCGCATATTCTGGGTGGCGGTAGAGAGCATTATCATCGAAATTCAATTTTGCATCCAACGCAATCCATTTGTCATCGCCCGTGCGCACAAGCGGATTCACTTCGAGCATTGCGCAATCCATCTCGTCGTAAGCGCGGTAGAGCGTTTGGATAAAAGGAACGAAATTTTTCAGCGCGTCGCCCGTCAGCCCAAGACCCATTCCTAAGCGGCGAGCTTGGAAACCCCGAAAACCAATCACGGGGTCGATATGCTCGCGGATGATTTTTTCGGGATGATTCTCGGCAACTTCCTCAATTTCCATACCGCCTTCGGTCGAAGCCATAATGAGATTTTGCGAAGTGTTGCGGTCGAGCAAGATGCTCAAATAGTATTCTTTGGCAATATTTACGCCTTCTTCAATAAACATTCGGCGAACAATTTTGCCTTCTGCGCCGGTTTGTATCGTAACGAGTTTATTACCAATCGTTGCTTTCGCAATTTTGTATGCACGGTCAGCAAGATTGCCGCTTGTCAGCACCGATACGCCACGCACATCTTTGTCATCTACTTGGAGTGCTTTGTCGGTGTAAATATCATGCACAACGCCTTTTCCGCGTCCGCCAGCGTGGATTTGCGATTTCAAAACAATGACTTTCGTGCCTTTCGAGGCAAATTCTTTATACGCAACTTCTCCAGCTTGCTCTGGTGAAAACACCGCATGACCATTCGGCACGGGAACACCGTATTTCCGCAACAGCGATTTTGCTTGGTACTCATGGATATTCATAGCAGTACGATGGGTTTATGGTTAAAAAAAATTAATACGAACATTGGTGAGCAAAGAATTATTGAGCGATGATGATGAGGCAATCAGAGCTTGTGTTTTTTTGCCACAGAAGCGCAAATTTACGAGAGAGAAGCGCAACTTTCAAACTATTTCATCATTCGAGCTGCGCACACGAAAAAAAAGCGCAGAACACAAGGAATGATGAGCTATTCATCCGATGTGTTTTGCGCTGTTTTTCTTCAAAACTTCTTCCCTCAGATTTCACCTTTTTTCTAATCACCACCGCCTTTTTTGCCGCCAGTGGGCTGAGGAGTCGTCGAGGCAGGTTGCTCTTGGCGTGGCTGTCCGCCGAATGGGTTCGATTTGCCCGACGATTGCTGTGGAGCTTCGTATTTTGGAGCTTCATATTTTGGAGCTTCGTAGCGCGGCTGTTCTTGGCGTGGCTGCCCGCCGAATGGGTTCGATTTGCCCGACGATTGCTGCGGAGCTGCGGAGCGTGGTTGCTCTTGGCGTGGAGCTTCGTAGCGCGGCTGCCCGCCGAATGGGTTGGATTTGCCCGATGATTGCTGCGGAGCTTCGGAGCGCGGCTGTTCTTGGCGTGGAGCTTCGGAGCGTGGTTGCTCTTGGCGCGGTTGCTCGAATGGATTTGCTTTTCGTTCCGCGCTCGGCACAGGAATTGTTTCAGTGCGAGGCGATTCTTGCGGCGTTGGGTTTTGCTGCGTTGCTGGCTCGGATGGAGGAATGCCGACGCTGGAAGGCTTTCCGTATCGCCGCACACCAGTATTATCAGGCGTTATGGGCGTATTAGACAAATCTGGCGGACTTGCTGATTTTTTACCACCCACGTGCGGGTCAGTGTTTTCGCTGCTTCCACTGCCGACACCGCCACGTGGTATTTCCGTATCGGCAGGCGCGGGCATCGCCACAGGGCGCGATTTTCCGTCCGTGCCAAGCGATGAACCGTGATTTGGTGCGGCATTTGGAACGGGGCGTATATCTACTGGAACAGTAGTGTTGTCTTGCGGTGGAGTGCTTTGATTATCACTTCCATCCACCGAGAAGCCTGCCTTGCCCTTTGTCGCACGAGCGGCGGGCGTGAAGCTCACAGGGCGCATCGCTGTTGCATTTTCCGTCTGGGCTGGTGTTTGAAAGGACGGCGCAAACAGACTCACATTGCCGATTTGGTCATTGACAACGCTTGCTCCAGCTTGGTTCAAATTGCGCAGCCCGTAGGGCATCACTTTCCCGCCCGTATAGCGCGAAACATCATCAATACTGGGTCCGGCGGGATAGGTAACGGGATTGCTTACGTTGATATTGTTCACAATGACGTTGTTGATGATGGTCGTATTATTCACAAATCGCCCGAACTGCGAGTAGGGCAGCGCGTAGCGTTGGCAAAAAGGGTCGGTGAAAAATCGTGCTGGAACAACATTCCATGCGCGGGGCAAATACGAAAAATTCCCTCTGAAACTCGCACCAAATCCCGCTTCTGGTGCGAGTGGTACCCACCAGTAATTGCCATCAAACTCTCGCCATTCCACCCACGCCGGTCCCCAAACACTCCCTGGCACCCAGTACCAGCCATAATAGGGGTCGAGCCGCCAGCGTCCGTAGTGGAAGGGCGCCCAGCCCCAAGAGTAGTTCGATGCCCACGTCCAACCATAACGAGTCTGTATCCAACGACCATTGGTTAGGTAGGGTTGCCAGTTTGCATCAATATTGTAGGGTCGCCAAACGAAGCCATATTCTGGGACGTTGAGCCATTCGCCATGCGGATATAATTCATCATAAAACGTTTGAAAATTCGTAACGCGACTGATACCGCGCTGCCAGTCCATATCGCCTCCATTGCCGTTCATTCCTTGAGTGTAGTTCGGATTCACATTCGGATTATAGCTCGGACTGACGTTTGGAGTACCGTTGGGATTCATATTCGGATTATAGCCATTTTGCGGCGAGCCGTTTTGTGGGAACTGCTGTTGCGAGCGCGTCCGCACCGATGATTCGTACACGATGCAGCCGCTCAGAAGCACACTTGCCAGCACAACAACGGCGAAACACAACGCAATACGCCACCACAGATGCAGCACAGATGCGCGATTGGATGCGGTTTTCATGGCATTACCTCTATTTTGATGAAATTATGAAGAAAGAAAATTATTCCTAAACAGACAACAAACATTCGTCCCACTGTTTGATTGCTGTATAAGCGAAAAAGTTTACTTTGTGTGGTTCTTGGGAGTATTTTGACAAGCACGTCTTCCGCACACAGGCGCGTATCTACGCACCGCCATTTGACAAAACCTCGACATCATTGCCCTCACGGTTTCCCCCTTTCTCATTCTCCCAAATCAGTGACGGCGCAAGTCTTGGTGCGTTTCTGCGGGTGAATTTCTAAGCTATTTTTCACGATACTTTCCCTGTTTACAGAGGAATGTCCCCAAAACATTTCTCTGTTGGGCATTTAAAGAAGCCAGAAAACTTCCTGCACGAAGACACCAGCAAAAATTTCCACAAACCAGAGTTTTTCCGTATCTTGATGGCTTGCAGTTTTTTGTAGAAACGGTTGTACAAACGTTGCAACAAGGACATTTTACCAACAGTTCCAGAATGTTTGTGAGTAAAAAGACCGCCACCAAAAGCGATTCCAAGCAAGAAGACGCAAGCACCACCCCAACTCCCTCGCCACGCCGCATTATCGCCGTGCGCGGAGCGCGTCAGCATAATTTGAAAAACGTTTCGCTCGACATTCCGCGCAACAAACTCATCGTCATTACGGGCGTGAGCGGTTCGGGCAAGTCCTCGCTTGCCTTCGATACGATTTATGCCGAAGGGCAACGCCGCTTTGTGGAATCGCTCTCCGCCTACGCGCGGCAGTTCTTGGAGCGCATGAACAAGCCCGACGTGGACGTGATTACGGGCATTCCACCCGCGATTGCCATTCAACAAAAGACCATTTCCCGCAATCCCCGCTCCACCGTTGGCACGACGACCGAAGTCTATGACTACCTGCGCCTGCTCTACGGGCGCATCGGCGAGACCTTGTGCGAGGAGCGCAATGCCCACGTCCGCAAAGACACGCCAGAATCTGCCCTGCACGACATTCTTGCCGCAACCAAGCCCGATGAACGGCTCTACATCACCTTTCCGCTCGCCGACCACGACCAACACTCGCTCGAAGAGGAATTGGACAACATCAAGCAACAAGGCTTTTTCCGCGTCGTGATGCGCAAGAATGATGATGCAAATAACAATGACATCATCGACCTCAACACCGATTCTCTGCCCAAGAAAACACCCAAAAGCGATGTATTGGTGCTGGTGGACAGGATTGTTATTCGTGAAAATGACACCGACGCGCAAACCCGCCTGAACGATTCATTGGAGCTTGCTTTCGCAACAAGCAATGGCAAATGTACCGTCCGCAACATCAGCACTGGTGCGGAGTTTGGCTTTTCTACGACGTATCAGTGCAATCAATGCTCGTGCGGAAAAGTCTATGACGAGCCGCAGCCACGCTTGTTTTCGTTCAATAATCCGCTTGGTGCGTGTCCGACCTGCGAAGGATTTGGGCGCACGATGGGCATTGACGAGGATTTGGTGATTCCGAACAAGCAAAAATCCATCATGGACGGCGCGGTGTCTCCCTTCCAAACGCCCGCCCACATCCAGTATCAAACAGATTTATTGAAAGAAGCAGAAGCGCGTAAAATGGACGTGCGCAAGCCGATTGCTGCCTTCACGAAAGAAGAATTTCGCTTTATCTGGGAAGGCGCGGGCAAATACGACGGCGTAACGGGCTTCTTCAAAATGGTCGAGGACAATTACCAAAAAATGCACTACCGTGTGCTGATGAGCCGCTATCGGGGCTACACGCGCTGCTACGACTGCGGCGGTTCGCGCCTGAAATTATCCGCTCGGCGCGTGTTTATTGGCGCGAAGAGCATGAGCGAGGTTGTGAATATGACGCTTGAAGAAGCGGGCGAATTTTTCAATAGCCTGAAACTAAGCGAGTTCCAAGCCACGATTGCCGAGCGCATTTTGAAGGAAATCACTACGCGCCTGAGCCTGCTGAACGCAATGGGACTGGGCTACCTCACGCTCGACCGCCTAGCGCACACGCTCTCTGGCGGCGAGGTGCAGCGCATCAATTTAGCAACCTCGATTGGTTCGTCGCTCGTCGGCGCACTGTACGTGTTGGACGAACCCAGTATTGGTCTGCATCCGCGCGATACCGAGCGCATGATTTCGGTGATGGAACGCCTTCGCAACTTAGGAAACACGGTGATTGTCGTCGAACACGACGAAGACATCATGCGCCGCGCCGATATGCTGATAGACATGGGTCCGCTTGCGGGCGAACTCGGCGGCGAAATTATTTTTCAAGGCACACACGCCGAGATTTTGAAGGATGAAAAATCGCTGACAGGCAAGTATTTATCGGGCAAGCTGGAGATTTCCATTCCGAAAACGCGCAACGCAGGCAATGGCAAAAGCATCATCGTGAAAGGGGCGCATGAAAATAATTTGAAGAACATTGATGTAGAAATTCCGCTTGGCAAAATGGTCGTCGTTACGGGCGTGAGCGGCTCTGGCAAATCAACCTTTGTGCATGATGTGTTCTACGGCGCAATGCTCCGCGCTTTGCAGCAACCCGTGAACAACGTCGGCAAGCACGAGAGCCTGGAAGGCGCACAGCATATTGCGCATATCGAAATGGTGGACCAATCGCCGATTGGCAAATCACCGCGCTCCACGCCCGCCACCTACACGAAGGCATTCGACTACATCCGCGACACCTTCTCCGACACGCAAGCCGCAAAACAACTGGGCTGGAAGGCAGGATTTTTCTCCTTCAACGTTCCGGGTGGACGCTGCGAGACGTGTCAGGGCGACGGCATGGTGAAAATTGAAATGCAATTTTTGGCGGATTTGTACCTGCAATGCGAGGACTGTGGCGGTTCGCGCTACAAAAAAGAAGCACGAAGCATTCTCTTCAAAAACAAGTCCGTGATTGACGTGCTGGATATGACGATTGACGAAGCGGTGGAATTTTTTCAGGGTGAAAACCGCATCGTTGCTCGCTTGAAGCCCTTGCAGGATGTGGGCTTGGGGTATATGCGCTTAGGGCAGCCTGGCACAACGCTTTCGGGTGGCGAGGCGCAGCGCGTGAAGCTCGCAACGCATTTGCTGGAAAAATCAAGCGAGGCGACCATGTTTATTTTCGATGAACCCACGACAGGTCTGCATTTCGACGACATTGCAAAGCTCATCAAAGCCTTCCAAGAACTCGTCAAGCGTGGTCATTCCTTGCTCATCGTCGAGCATAATCCCGACGTGATGAAGTGTGCAGATTGGATTCTCGACATGGGACCAGACGCGGGCGCGAAAGGCGGGACGCTCGTTGCAGCAGGAACGCCCGAAGATGTTGCAAAGGTGAAGGAATCGCACACGGGGCGGTTTTTGCGGGAAATGTTTCATCTCTAAGGATTGTTGAGTTTTCTAAGGAAGGCTCAAAAATTAAATGGATAAACTTCAACAATATTTAGTGGCACAGACATTCCTGTCTGTGCGTGTTGGTGCGGGCTTCAGGCGACGACC
>RDXM01000045.1 GCA_004292595.1 Candidatus Kapaibacterium sp.
CTAACCATTTTTTGGCGTCGGCATAGAGTGTTTCGTAGGCATCTAAGCCGCGACTTTGTGGTGGTTGTCCGGGTCGATAAATACCGAAGCCACTTCAGGGAAATTTTTGACAATAAGTGCGCCCGCTTTTAATGAATTTTCGACGCTATGTGAAAGCGACGAACCAGTCATCACGCGGGTTTCAACGGCAAAATCACCTTCGTCGAGCGTTGGGATAAATTCGCCACCTAAGGACAAAAACAGCACGAGTGCGCCCGCGAGCATTGCCGCCGACGCAGAAACGACCACCGTTTTATTGCGCAATGCCCAGAGTAAAACGGGTTCATAGAAACGCTGAAAGGTAGTCATCATGCGATCTGCAAAGGTTTTTTTCGGATTCGTATCTTTGCTCAAAAACAGCGTGGAGACCATCGGAATATACGTCAGCGAAAGGATGAACGCGCCTAAAATGGCGAAGGAAACCGTTTCCGCCATCGGGCGAAACATCTTGCCTTCCACGCCCACGAGCGCGAGAATAGGCAAATAGACAATGAGAATGATAATTTCGCCAAACGCCGCAGAGGAGCGAATGCTGGAGGCGGCATCATAGACTTCCGCGTCCATTTCTGTTTGTGTGAGATGCTGTGCGGTCTGCATGGCGCGTGTGCGCACGTGGAGGTGGTGCAAAGTGGCTTCCACGATAATCACCGCGCCGTCCACGATAATGCCAAAGTCAATCGCGCCCAGCGACATCAAATTGCCCGACACGCCAAAAACGTTCATCAGCGAAATGGCAAAAAGGAGCGATAAGGGAATGGTGGAAGCAACCACCAAACCCGCACGAACACTACCTAGGAACAACCCTAGCACAAACAAAATAATGAGCGCACCTTCAGCAAGATTGGTCACAACCGTAGAAATTGCGCTGTTCACGAGCTTTGTGCGGTCGAGAAAGGGGATGATTTCTATGCCTTCGGGCAAGGACGTTTCAATTTCTGCAATGCGCTCTTTTACGTGGGCAATGACTTTCGAGGAATTTTCACCTTTGAGCATCATCACAATCCCACCAACCGCTTCACTACTTTTGTGATTGGGTGCAATGCGCGTCATTGCGCCGTAGCGAATCGCGCTTCCAAGCTGCACCGTTGCTACGTCGCGGATGAGAATGGGAATACCGTTTGCGCTCGTTTTGACGACAATTTTCCCCAAATCATCGGTATTTTTTGCCAAGCCTTCGGTGCGGATGAAGTAGGATTGCGGGTTGTGGGCTACGTCAATGTACGCGCCGCCTGCGTTTTGATTGTTGTGTTCCAAAGCCGTGAACACCTCTTGGGTACTGATGTTCATGGCGCGGAGGCGGTCGGGGTCGAGCGCGATTTCGTATTGTTTCAACAGCCCGCCAAAGCTGCTAACGTCGGCTACGCCTTCGGTGCCGAGCAGTTGGCGGCGCACCTGCCAATCTTGGATGGAGCGCAATTCCATGAGCGAAAACTTGTCTTTAAAACCCGCTTTTGGCTGAATGATGTACTGATAAATTTCACCCAAACCCGTCGTAACTGGTGCCATTTCTGGCGAACCAATACCTTTCGGAATATTCGCTTCCGCTTCTTTCATGCGCTCGGAAACTTGCTGCCGCGCCCAGTAAATATCAATATCTTCTTTGAAAACGATGGTTACCACCGAAAGACCAAAGCGCGAAAAGGATCGTATTTCCTCGCGTCCAGGGATATTTGCCAATGCTGTTTCGACAGGAAAGGTAATCAGTCGCTCGATTTCCTGCGCCGCCAACGCGGGGCTGCGCGTGATGATTTGCACTTGGTTGTTGGTAATGTCCGGCACGGCATCAATCGGCAACTGCGTCAGCGAATACGCGCCCCACGCCACGAGTGCAAGCGTGAGAAGCGCAATGATGAGTTTATTGCGAATGGAGAAATGAATGATGCGGTCGAGCATAGTTTTTTATGTGCTTATGGGATTGCGTCGGAAATAAAGTGTGGAGTAAGAAAAAAATATTAGTGGCACAGACATTCTTGTCTGTGTTTTCTGCCTGAATCCCGCACCAAAACTCACAGACAAGAATGTCTGCGCCACTACCGACAGAAGAATACTCATTATTTTTCTCGCCAAATCCAACAAGTACCGCATTTACAAATTCGAGGTGTTTTTCCGAGAGAAAAGCCGCCTCCATAGCCGATACAACGGCGCAGCATTCACAATCGGCAAGTCCCGCCCAACGCGCACAATCAGAAACACTCCCACCAACGCTAAGGTAATATCCGCTTGCCACATCGCAAGACGAGGTTCTATCAAGCCTCGGTCGGCAAAGCGTTCTCCCGTCATCAGCAATGCCCAATAGACCACGTAAAATCCAATCGTGATTAAGCCCGAAACGCCCAGATTTCCTCGCTTGGTGACAATTCCAAGAGGACAGCCAATCAGCACAAACACAAAACACGCAAGCGGAATCACATACTTTTTGTGAATTTCCACCACGTATTTATCCGCATTTAGTTCGCGGTCTCGGATAGAAAAAACGTCGTTGTCGAGCGTTGAAAACATACCTGTTATGCGGCTTTCGGCTCGCCATGCGGCTTCTCTGCGGGTAAGAGGTTTGGGGGCGGGGAGTGTAGCGGTGCTTGAACTCGTCAGATTCCCAGTCAAAGAAGGCGCAGGGCTAGTCTTTATGAGCTTTGCAAGCCTTTTTCTTTTGGGTGAACGTTTGGGAGCAGGAAGAACGCTTGTTGCTATCGTGCTTTTCGTCTCGGCAAGAGGAATAGTGCGGAGTTCAGATGCAGGCAATGGTGCTGCTTTGAGCGAATCTTTTTTCGCAGCAATAACCTGTGTGCGGCTTATTTCGTTGGTGTGCGTGGCAATCATCGTTTTTACGCGCTCGCGGGATTGCGCTGAATTTTCCAGACTTTCTTGCACCACTTTTTGCATATCGCGGATTTTCATGGTGCGGTCGCCGCGCGAGGTGAGGCTTGCATCGGTGCGGGAGAAGTCGAAGCCGCTTGCATCCATGAGAACGCGGTGTTTGGAGAAGCTGACGCGGCGGTAATCGGCGGGGTTTTGCTGGTTGAGTTGGTGGAGTTCACCGCTTTTTAGCATCAGCACGACTTTGCGATAATCGCTGGAAAAGTTGATAAAACCTGTGTCCGCCGAGAGGACGCTCATTTGGTCGAATTTGGTATTGTCGTAAATCGTTACACCCAGCATCATTCCTTGCGTGGTGTCGAGTGCGCGAGAGAGAATGCTGTATCCATCCAGTTGCGTGGAAAATTGCCCTTTGTCCAGCACGAAGGTCGGTTTTTTGCGCTCTATGTCCATACGCAGCGTAAGTGCGCGGTGATTTGCTTCGGGAAGAATTTCGTCATTGAACCAATACACGCCTGCAGATAACACCAAACCGAGCAATATGGGAGAAAACATCATTTGCAAGAGGCTCGCTCCGCCAGCGCGAATCATCGTAATTTCATTCGTGGAGGAGAGATTGCCAAATGCCATCAGCGTTGCGACCAAGATACCAAGCGGCACGGCAATCGTTACTATCCACGCCATATTCAGCGCGATGAGTTGGATAATTACCCAGAGCGTCAAGCCTTTCCCAACGATTTGCGGAAGAAAAACAATGAGGAAATTCAGCAGGAAAACAAACGCAACAGTGAGCGTTCCGAAGAGAAACGGTCCCGTGTGGGCGCGGAGAATGTAGAGGGAAAGGAGCATGAATTCAAGGATGAAGTATGAGGGCTGAGGGATGAAATTTGTGGAGCAAAAATACGACGAAGTTTGCCAAAATATCGCTAACGAAAGTCGTGCGACTTTGCTTCAGCCCTCATATTTCAGCCCTCCTCCCTTCTTTTAGACTTCCACTCTGCCTTGCAACGCCCGTGAAACCGTCGCTTCATCAGCAAATTCCAAATCGCTGCCCATCGGAATACCGCGAGCAAGGCGCGAAACCTTGACGTGGAGCGGCTTCAGGAGTTTTATCAAATACTGCGTTGTTACTTCGCCTTCCACGTTGGGATTGGTTGCCAAGATAATTTCCTGCACCTCGCCTGAACTGAGGCGTTGCAGCAATTCCTTGATTTTAAGGTCGTTTGGACCAATGCCCTCAAGCGGATTCAACGCACCATGCAGCACGTGGTACAAGCCCGAATACTCGTTGGTGCGCTCAATCGCAAAGAGGTCGCTGGGTTCTTCGACCGCGCAGATGATGGTGCGATTGCGCTTGTTCGAGGTGCAGATATTACACGGATCGGATTCGGTCAAATTGCAGCACTGCGAGCAGTACCGCACTTTTTCCTTCATGTCGAGAAGCGCGTGTGCGAGTTTTTTTACATCTTCTGTGGGCTGGCGAAGAAGGTGCAACGCAAGGCGTTGTGCGGTTTTGCGCCCGATTGTGGGCAAGGATGAGAGCGATTCGATTGCGGATTCGATTGCTTCGGAGGTGTAGAGCATGAGTGCTTGAGACTGAGATTGTATGCGATGTGTGGATGATGTTACTGTGGTGAAGCACTCTTATTTCAAAAAATCCATACCAGGAATATTCGGAAACAAACCGCTAATTTTCTTCAATTCCGATTCCGACAGCGCACGTGCTTCTTCAAAGCCTTTATTCACCGCCGCGACAACGAGGTCTTGCACCATTTGTGCGTCGTCGGGCTTCAAAATACTTGGGTCAATGCGCACCGAAACCAGCTCCATTGCGCCGTTCATGGTTACGCTGACCATGCCCGCGCCAGATTCTGCCGTGACGGTTTTGCGCGAGAGGTCTTCTTGTGTTTTTGCAACATCGGCTTGGATTTTTTTCATTTGTTCCATCATGTTGCCGAGATTCAGATTGCCAAAGTTCATAATTGTTCGGGGAATTGAAAATGAGAAAAGGAAGGAAGAGCCACGAAAATACGCATATTGCTGAATTTTTTTGCATGATTTTGTGAAGAAAAATGCGGGAGAATTGCGTTGGGAGTGTATTTTTGCGTAATCTTGTACGGCATGAAATTTCGCACAAAAAAATCCTCTGCAACAAACGCGCAGCAGGAACGTCTTTCAGAACAAGTATTGTAATAATTATTGCCACAGTACCATACAAAACTCTCGGCAATGCGCATAAAATCAGGCTTCAGTGGCACAGACATTCTTGTCTGTGTTTGTCGCCTGAACCTCGCACAAACACTCACAGACAAGAATGTCTGTGCCACTAATGAAGGTTTTTTGTATGGCACTGAGAATTTCAGTTATGCGATGACAACGACGCTCAACAAACAGCTATTTTCAAAACGTTTCAAAATTTTTCTTCAATTTCCGGAGGTGAACAATGAGTATATTCAGCCGAATGTCGGATATTTTCAAGGCGAATGTAAACGACACACTTGACAAAGCCGAAGACCCCGAAAAAATGCTCAAGCAGATGGTGATTGAGATGGAGGAATCCGTCAATAAAGCTACGCTTGCGGTGGGTAATGCGATTGCGAATGAAAAAACGCTTGAGCGCAAGCTCTTAAAGGCGCGTGAGGAATCCAACAACTGGCAACAAAAGGCGATGCAAGCCGTGAATGCTGGGCGCGACGACCTTGCCAAAGCTGCGTTGGAGAAAAAAGCACTCTACGACCGCAATACCAAAGACCTTGAGCCGACGTATCAGCAAGCAAAAGATACGGCTGTGAAAATGCGTGCGCAGTTGGACACGCTCAAGTCCAAGCTCGACGAAGCCCGCACCCGCCAAAATACGCTTATTGCTCGCTCGCAAGCAGCAAAGGCGCAAAAGCAAATTGCTCAAGCCTTTAGCGGTGTTGGCGGTGATGCCTTTAGCAAATTTGATAAGTTTGAATCGAAAGTGGAACAATTGGAATCTCAAGCAGATGCCTTTGGTCAGCTTGCGGGCGACAACACCGCACTGGAAGACCAGTTCAAGCAGCTTGAGCGCACGGGTACGGATTCTGAACTGCTCGCCCTCAAAGCCAGCATGGGCAAACTTCCAGCCGCCGCGCCGTCGAGTGCCACGTCTGTGGCAGAAGACCCAGCCGTGCTAGAATTGAAGCGGCAAATGGGGCAACTTCCGCCTGCAAGCGGACATTAATTCCTTTTTCTTTTTGAACGAAAATTTTTCAATTATAATGACAACGCAAGATTTTCTCACAAAATCCCATTCTTCTACCACCCCAGAAGAAATGATAAAAGACACAGCCAAGCGCGTTGAAGCGATGCTGAAGGACACGTACCCCGAATATGCGAGTTTTGGTGATGGTTCGTTTACTATTCGTCAGGGTTCGAGTTTGGTCAGCGTGGTTGTGCGCCCCTTTACCGAATCAGAAACCTGCGTAGAATGCACGGCAAACGTTGTTTCTGGCGCGGAAATCTCGCCCGCAATTATGAAATTTTTATTGCGCAAAAATGCTGAACTGCACTTTGGCGGATTTGGTCTGTTGTTCGACGGCACGATTACATTTTCCTACTCATTTCCTGGAATGCACTTGGATAAAGAGGAATTTCACACCGCATTGGCTTCGGTGGCGATTATTTCTGATTATTACGATGATGAAATCGTTGCAGCAGCAGGTGGCAAGCGGGCTTCCGACCTCAATATCGTGGACTTGGAAGCGTAAGCATAATTCCAAAGCAGAAAAAATCTTACAACCCGCTTAAAAGCTCAGTTTTAAGCGGGTTTTTTTGTGCTTTTCTCTGCTTTTCTCTGCTTTTCCACGAACTTCTTCGTAAAATATGTATCTTTTTTTGTAACTCCGCGTACATCAAAAGGCTTTTATTGGAATGAAATGCACAGATGTACGTGATATGATTCAAATGATAAAGATTTTGGGCAAGATTGGGCGATAACTCGAAAATTATATTTTGTCGGTATGTTGCAATCTGAGGTGTTTATGAGTGAAATCCAGACTGTGTGCGGTATTATCGTGGGAATGCTCTGCTGCGGCATTGTGCTATTTTGGTGGTATCTTCGGCATTCCGAGTCTCGTAAGCGAGAATTGGAGAGGCTTGTACGCTTGCGCACTTTGGAATTGCAGAGCATGAATACCAGCTTGTTGCAAGCAAATACTGAAATTGAGCAGCACATCCAGACCGTCAGCGAGCAGGCGTGGGAAATTGCCACGATAAACACGCAGCTTCAAGCCCGAAATAACGAACTTGAAGCACTCAACCGCGAGCGAAATGAGTTCTTGGGAATTGCGGCACACGACCTCAAAAACCCGCTCACTACGATTGTTCTTTCAACAGAACTGCTGAAATCCAACATTGCACATATGCCTGAGGAGCGCGTCCATGAACGCTTGCGGCAAATTGAATCCACCGCAATGCGTATGCGCACTATTATTTCCGACCTCTTGGATATGAATGCGCTGGAATCAGGAAAGCTCACACTCCGCATGGATGCTTGCGATGCGGTCATGCTCACCGAAGAAGTCCTTGCTGAATATCAGGAACGCGCCGCAGAGAAAGCGATTTCCTTGGAACTGAGATACGATGCGGCATTGATGGAACAATCCTACATTTATGCCGACTTTGCAAAAGCGCGAGAGGTTGTTGAGAATATTGTATCGAATGCCGTAAAGTATTCACCACTCGGCAAGCAAGTATTGGTCAGCCTTACAAGCGATTTGCACACAGTAAAAATTGCCGTTAAAGACGAAGGACCAGGCTTGACCGAACAAGACAAAGCACAGCTTTTTGAGCGCTTCACGCGCCTTTCTGCCGTACCAACGGGCGGCGAGCATTCAAGCGGTTTGGGGCTTTCTATTGCGAAAAAATTGGTCGAAGCAATGAATGGCAAGATTTGGTGCGAATCCGAAGCCGGTCGCGTGCTTCCGACAGGCGCAACGTTTATTGTAGAATTTCCTTGCGCAGCAACACTCAAAGCCGCATCAACACAGCATACAAAAGCATTTGCATACACCATCTTTCCGTCCGACGCTTTCTGAAGCGATGAGCGGATTTCTCGTACAAAGCTCCAAACATTATGCACAAGCGCATTTTTGGTCTCCGCGAAGCAATCGCACTCATCATTGCCGCAATGGTCGGAACAGGCGTATTTACGTCGCTTGGGCTGCAACTCCAGTCAATTCCTTCCACATCGGCTGTGCTGCTTTTGTGGGTTTTGGGCGGTATTGCCTCGCTTTGTGGCGCACTTGCCTACGCAGAGCTTGGCGCGACGTTACCGCGCTCTGGCGGTGAATATCACTTGCTTTCCAAAATTTATCATCCTACACTCGGCTTCATTGCTGGGCTTTCGACGCTTGTGGCGGGAATTGCCGCGCCCGTCGCTGTGGCGGCGGTTGCTTTTGGAAAATATGCCAGTAATGTTGCCGCAAATTTTACCACGCTTGCGCCCGAAACACTGGCAGTAGTGCTGAGTGTCGGCGTTGTTGTGTTGGTTACGGTTGTGCATTCTTCGCACATTCGTTTGGGGGCGTTATTGCACAGTGGCATAACTTTTTTCAACATCGCACTTATCGTTTCGTTCATTATTGCGGCGTTACTGTGGGGAAAAAATACATCTGTTTCACTGCTGCCCAATGCACAGGATATAGATTTGATGCTCTCTCCAAGCTATGCCGTAAGTTTTGTCTTCGTGATTTATGCGTATTTGGGGTGGAACTCGTCAATCTATGTGCTGGATGAAATCAAAGACCCGCAGAAAACCTTGCCGCGCTCGGTCTTGTCGGGTGTTGTGCTGGTGATGGCGTTATATCTGCTCTTGAACTATGCTTTCCTACGAACCGCACCAATGCAGGATTTTGTGGGAAAAATTGATGTGGGGAACTATGCAGCTATGGCACTCTTCGGCACACAAGGCGCGGTGATTATGAATGCCCTGATTTCATGCGCTCTTCTGGCGACGGTGAGTTCCTACACCATTCTCGCACCGCGTGTGTGGCGGGCAATGGGCGAGGATTATCCGCTTTTTCGTTTTGCTGCAAAACTTGCCCCAAACGGCGCACCAATACAGGCGTTCGCGCTCCAAGCGGCGATTGCTATTTTCATGGTTTTGACCTCGACCTTTGAAACAATTCTGCTCTATGCGGGATTCTTGCTGAATTTGTTCAATCTTTTAGCAGTTGTTGGGGTGATTGTTTTGCGCATCAAAATGCCCGACGCACCGCGTCCGTACAAGGCGTGGGGCTATCCGATTACGCCCCTTATTTTTGCAGCAATCAGCCTGTGGATGACCGCGCAAGTCGTGGTGCAGCGTCCAACGGAATCTGCGATGATTGTCTGCACCTTTGCGCTTGGCTACGCGCTCAGTGTGTGGAATAATCGGCGCTCGCCACAAGCGTAATGTTTATCGTACAATCGTTAAAAAACCATCTTCATCCACACTGCCGCGTATCGCCGTACTTGCCGCATTTTCGCCGAATCCCGCCAAAGGCGTACCCGTGAAGGGCGCACCAATACTCACGATTCCAATTTCACCGCACGGCTTTTCTTGCCCACTTTTTTCATCCAAAATTGTAAACGTGCAGCCCGGAAGCGGCATTCCCACAGTGTTTGGCTTTGTTCCAACTTGCACGTTCCACTCGCCGGGCGTAATCACGTCTGGCACGTTTACCGACGCAATCGGCGTGTTTTCTGGTGTTCCGAAGCCTTCATAAACTTGTACGCCAAATTTGGTGCGGAAAAGCGAATACGTGCCTTCGTCAAGCCCAGCATTTCTGCCGTCGCTGCCCGTTACCACAAGGCGAAGCGAGGCGAACATGATGGAATGCAAGGCAGCATCTTCAGCAAAAGCCCGTAACTGTGCGGGGTCTGCGAACAGCACCGATGCTTCGTTGCGAGCCGAAAAGCGTCCGAGCGCAATCATATCCTGATGCGTGGTGGCTTCTTCGGCGCAGACGACCTGAATACCGCTTAAAAGCGGCATCATCACCGAACTCATCACGCCAAAGGCAGTACACATCGGCAGCACAGCCAGCACGGTATCGTTTTCTGTCGGATTCAGCACTTCGGTCATTTGCTTGATGGTTGCCTTAATTTGCCCATGCGAATACTCCACAGGCTTGATTGCACCTGCATTTCCAGCAAAAACGGTCAGCGCGGGAGTCGTGGGAATATTTTTTGAACAATACAATGATTTCACAAGCCAAACAGGTGCAAGGCGCATCAATGCTGCCTTCAGCACGGTTGTTTGAATTTTTGGCAGAATATCATCCACCATCACAACATTCACCGAAGCAAGTATTTGTGCGGCATTTGGGAAGCGGCGCGATAATTCTTCCACAAATTTCCGCGACGAAATCACCGTCTGAACGGCTTGCATCCTGATTCCTGCGGCAATGTCATCGGCGGAATTGGTGTAATCCAGCAATACCGCCGTTTTTCCGTTTATCATCGTTGCAAATGTCGCAATGACGGCTTCTGCGCTTGTGGGCAGTAATATTCCAATGTGGGAAGCGTTTGCTGTTGATTGCCCCGAAAGCCGCTTCATTGCTTGCGCGAAGTTGATAGTTTGTGTGAGAAGATTTATCGACGTCATGCGGCGTTTGTCGTGATTCACAAGCGCAATGTCGAGCGCATAGCGTTTGCAACTTTTGATAAACGCCACTGGCACAGAATCCAGTGTTTGTGCGTAGCTGCGCCATGCCGCGAGCGATAATTCACTTACTTTTTTCTTCACCTCTGCTGCTGGTGTTCGGAGCGGCAAACGCTCGCCAAAGGCAACCGTTACCAAACGCTTTCCATCCTGCAAGCCGCTTCGTTGCTGGTGTCTTGTGGCATACGAAAACGCTGTTCCCCAAAGTCCGCGCAGGTAAAATGGCACAATGACAGCGTCAGTATTGGCGGAAAGGCTTGCCACTGCTCGCTCGTAGCCGCGTTTGAAGTTCGCAAGTTGTCCGTTGCGCGAGATGCGTCCTTCGGGAAACATTGCCACAACATCGCCATTTTTCAATGCCTCGGTGATATTTGCGAGCGATTCTTCCGCATCTTTGCCGGGTGCAATCGGAATCACGCCAAAAATGTTCAATAAAGGGCGCAAAACGGGCATTTCGTAGAGAGAACGCAGCATCACGTAGCGAATCGGACGCGGGCTGGCAATTTGCAACATTGCCCAATCGAACCAACTCGCATGATTGCCCAGAAGCAAGACTCCGCCTGTGCTGGGGATGTTTTTCATGCCTAAAACTTGCAATTTGTAGCGTTGCGAAGCCATTACCATCACCACGTAGCGCACGAAGGCTTGCGGCAAGCGCGAGAGCGTGAACACCGCACCAATAGCGGAGATTACTGCCATCGCGTAGAGCATCCAGACGCTTTCGAGCTTGTACAAATCTGTTAAAAGCGCGGTTGCGAGCAGAAATGCGGTCATCAGCAAGTTTTGCATAAAATTGCTTGCAGACAGCACCGTTCCTGCTTCGTCGCTGTCGGCATTGAATTGAATGAGGGCATTGAGCGGAATGATAAACAAGCCGCCCATCACCCCATACACAAGGAATAATGCGGCTATCAGCCAGAGTGAGTGAATACTTGGCAAAATGAAGAGCGAGACCGTTACGCCCAGCGCACCAAGCGGCACCACGCCTGTTTCGATGAACTCCTCGGAGGCTTTTCCCGCAATAAACGAGCCGATAATCACGCCCAGTCCGCCGATGCCCAAAAGCCCGTTCGATAGCACGGTGTCGTGAACGCCGAGTGTGTCCTTCAAATACGACGGAAACGTGGCGAGAACAACTTGATTGATGCCCCAAAACACGGAAATTGCGATGATGGAAAGCCAAATCACTTTTTGTGCGCGGACTTTGCCCAGATTTTCCCGCAAATAGCCAAAAGTCAGGTATTTCCTTGTGTTGAAGCGAAGGCGCGTGTCGGTATCGTGCTTTTTGGGCAAGCGCAAGGTGAGAAGAAATTCAATCACCGAAAATGCCACCAGCAGCCAGCCAAGCGGCGCGATAGATTGCACCAACGCCTGTACGGATGCGGCATCTGGGGCGATATATTTTTCAAACAACACCGAAAAAGCAACCGTGCCGCCCAAAATTGCGACAATCGTAATTGCCTGCACATATGCGTTCGCGCCAGCAATGTTCTCTTTACCGACCAATTCCTTGATGTAGCCATACTTTGCGGGCGAATAGAACGCCGCCTGAACGCCCAGAAGCAGCGTCATTGCAAAGGCAACCTCGAACCAGCCCATGTAGTACGAGAGCGTGATGACGGAGGTGAGTGGAATTGCCAATGCCGCCGCAATAGTAATGATGCGGTTCTTGGGAAATTTATCCGCCAGAAAGCCCGTTGGCGTGAAAAACAGCACAAACGGCAGAACAATACACGCATTCACGAGCGCGGTCAAGACAACTTGCGTCGTGCCGTCGTAGAATTTGAAAATTGTATTTTGGATAATGATTTTATGCCCAAGGTCGGTAAAGGCATTGAGAAAGGCAATGAGAAGATAGGCGAGAAAGCCTCGTATTTTCAGGAGTTTGAGCATATCATCAAAATAAATTGGATTTATGCAGCACTCATGCTGCGTAATTTTTGTGTAACCATTTCCACGCTCGGAATACTGCGATGCTGAATTTGTGTGCTTTCCAGCCAGAGTGAACGAACAGTTTCTACTTCTTCCATGCACTCGGAAATTGTCTCACCTTGCGACAAACATCCAAGCAACATCGGCACTTTAGCAACACAGCCGCCTTCTTCACAAGGGTTAAAAACTGTTTTATTTGAAGTTATGCAATCTTGGTCATTATTGTACATTTTGAGTACTATAAGTCATTACCACATTGCTTTATTCTGCCGTTGTGCGTATATTTATTCCAGCTCTTTGACAGATGTACAGCGTTGTTACCGAAGAAATAGCCACCCAAAGAGTATGTGGGATTGTGCTTGGTAACGTAAAACATCAAAGCATAA
>RDXM01000046.1 GCA_004292595.1 Candidatus Kapaibacterium sp.
ACCGTTTTGACTGTATTTTGAATACTTTGATTTGAGCAAGGCAGTATGCTGCCTTGTTTCGGAGAATTGAAACTATTCATTTTACAATCGAAACGGTATGAGACGGTTTTAGTGCTTTGCACTGCGCCGATTGACAAGAAAAATTCCAGAAAGAATAAGTACAATGCCGACCGTGTGCAGCAGCGTGATAATTTCACCGTCGAGCAGCCCCCAGCATATGGCGACAATCGGTATCAGATATGTTACAGACGTAGCAAAAATAGGAGATGAGATCTGAATGAGTTTCACATACAACACATTGCTGAAGGCAGTGCCGATGAGCGATAGCACCAGTAAAAATCCTAACGACTGCCAAAAGAGCGGGTGTGCGGCAATGCTGCTCCACGCTGGCAAAACTGCATCTGCGCGGGGGGCAAGATTGAAAACAAGCAATGCCACACCGTACACCAGAGCCAGTGTTCCAAGCGCAATGCTGTTTGTGAGCAAGGGCGGCGACGTGTGCAAATACCGCCCGACGAGATTTGCATTGAAGCCATAGCACAAGGTTGCCGCTACAAGGAGCAACGCATACCACGTTATACTTGGCGTTGCAGCATCGCCATGAGCCGCAATCACCAAAAGCACCGCGCCAGCGAAGCCAATCATCACACCAAAAATTTTGTTCCGCTCTGGTTTCACGCCAAAGAGTATTGCCCCAAGAAGCAAGGCAGAGAGCGGCGCAAGCGCATTGAGGAGCGATGCCGTTGTGCTGTTAATGTGCGTTTGCGCTATTGCAAAAAGCAGTGCTGGAAGCGCACTACCGAAAACACCCGCCAGTATGTAATATTTCAAGAGCCGTCTATCGAATTGTTTGCGATACTGCCATGCAAAGGGCGCAAGTGCTATTCCTGCAAACATAATCCTGAATGCTGCCACGTAGAACGGTGGAAAAGAGAGCAATGCCCGCTTCATCAAAATAAACGAACTTCCCCAAACCAATGCTAAAAAGCCTAAGATAATAAATGCTTGCGCTTGCGCCTTGGGACGTGAAATCATGCGTTCCATAACGTGAAGTATGTGCCTTGTGCCGACAAATTATGATGACAAATTACGACGACAAAGGCGTGAAAAAAAGTGATACTATGAAGGAGTTGAGATGTAGTCCACCTTCGAGGTGGACTACATCTGAAGCACCAACTTTTTCAGTATATTGACAAGAAAAAACGCTTTCTTCTTGCAGAACTCACACAAAGCTACAACACTTTGGAACACAGCACAACTGCGATATTGAGCAGCATCATGCTTGGGAAGAGATGCGCTCGACGAATGCCCTATTGCTTGGAGTACGTTTTTTTGACCAAACAATAAGGAAATACGCCATTCCCAGCGTTACAACCACCGAAGGGAGAAGCTGGCTATACGGCTGAAAATTCGGTAGAACCGTGCCGACAAAAGCAGAAAACAACGCACCAAAGGCAGCCATCAATTTCACAATATGTTCCAGAAGCCAGATTCTATGCTCCTTGTAGAGTTCTGTCGGAATAAAATATCGCACCACATCGTACAAAATAATGCCGAAAAGCCAACCAAGCGTGGAATACATCACCGTCGGAGACCATATCATGCCGATTTGACGCAAAAAGTACACAAAATATGCCGCTGACGAGAGCGTAAGAACGCCAGCCAAAATATCCGCCCAATGCGGCGTATTTGCTCGTGTTTGAAGGATTCTATTTCCCGAAAAACCTTGATACGCTGCGAGCAGGGTAATCACGAGCAGAAACGTATTCCGCCCAAAAATAAATACGCCGACCAGTGCCGTTGTTATCACAACAACGAGCAGCACGAGAAAAATCTGCCCGCTTTTGATGTGGACGCGCCCGCCTTTACGCGAGAAAATTGCCACGAAACCCAGTAGTAATGCGATTGTCCCGCATGAGACGTGGAGAAGAATATTTGCGGTGTGAAGCATAGCTGTAAAGAAAAAAGTGAGTATTTATGCGGTTTGTACGATTAAAACTCAATCCGAAAGCCACCAATAAAAAACCGACCGAGTTGGTAATTGTCCATAATTGCGCCAGTATTGGGCGAAAAACTTTGGTTCAACAGATTGCGTCTGTTGAAGATATTTTCAACGGAAAAGAAGTTAATAAGCGACCAACCTTGAAAATTCAAGCGAAAATCAATACGCCCGTCCGCCCGCTCGTAATCAGGATAGCGAAGCGAAAATGCCTCGTTGGTGTTGAACACCGTTTCGCCGCGAGCGCGTGATGATGCGAGGTCTATCGGAGTACGCGCACCGCTTCCGGCGCGAGTGTAGCGCAGGGAAAATTCCATCGTGAAAAAGTCCGTTACTTTCCATTCATACCCGCCCAGAACGCTCAGAACCAAGCCGTTGTCGAACGCGCCATACCGCCACAGGCTGTCGGAGGCGCGAAATTCCTGACGCACCCACGAAACCGCCGTTTGCGCATACCACGACCCCGCAAAATGCTTGAGAAACGACACTTCTGCGCCGTAGGTGCGCCCCGCGCCTGTGTTTTCAAGCCCGCCAGAGCGCACCGAACCAAAATTTGCGCCCGCATTCAGCATCGAATAACTGCTTTTGCGCTCGCGCTCGACTGGCACAAGCGAATAATCTTTGAAATAGCCTTCTGCCTTGAAAAGCGCATCAGAGCTTGCTTGCCAAGAATATCCTGCAACGTAGTGAATGGCTTGCGTGAAGTCCAAACCCGCATTGTCGTTGGTGAAATACACCAAAAGCGGCTGCGACTGCCGATAGATGCCCGTTCCCAGCGAAAGGCTGTGTCCCGCGCCAATACTCCAGTTCAGCGCGAAACGTGGTTCGATTGTCGCACGATTACTCACGCCAAGATATTGTGAATGAATGCCCACATTCAAACTCAGATTGTCATTCGGACGAAAGAGCCATTGCGCGAAACTCAAGGTGTGAAGAGCGTTTCCTTGATTTTGCAGTTTGTAAAGAATCCCAGTCCGTGTTGGGAAAAAGCGTTCTTCGCGCAGGTCGAAAAAGCGAGACCGCGCCTCTGCGCCAAAGACAAACGTATGCTGTGCGTCGGGCGAAACCGAATAACGATATTTCGCCGTCGCGTAGCCTTCGAGCGAATTGCCCGAAAACCAAGGTGTGAAGCCGTTTGGTTTGAAATCGCTTGTTGCGGTGATGGAATCAATTTGATTGCCGAATCTATTCGCAACCACGCCCAGCGTCAGCGTTCCCACACTTCGGTCGGTCAGCAAATGTTGCCAATGCAGCCCCAGCGTTCCCAGTTGATTGCTGTTGGCAACGCGCTGGTCGCCTGTGAAAACTTCATCGCCGCGTGTGGGGTCAATCGTGATTGAACTTACACCGCCTAAGCCTGTCAGCCAGATTTTATGACGCTCTCCGATGCTGAGGTCGAATTTCAGCGAAAGGTCTTCATAGCGCGGAATGCCCGAAACGCCAACATTTCCGCCTGCTCCAACGAATAAATCCAAAAAAGATTTGCGATAACTTGCCATAAATGAGCTTTTGACGGTCGCATTGGTCGAGGGCAAAAACAAGGCTTGAAGCGGCACGGGACCTTCCACCATAGCTTCGATGCCATTGAAGGCAAATTGCCCCGTGAATTCAAATTTTTCGTCGTTGCCGCGCCGTGTGCGCAAATCGAACACGCCAGACAAGCGGTCGCCATATTCGGCAGAAAACGCGCCCGTGAGGAAATCGCTATTGTCGAGCAGATTGATGTTGAGCGCGTTCACGGGACCGCCCGTCGCGCCTTGTGTTGCGAAGTGATTGGGGTTCGGAATATCCAAGCCGTCCAGCCGCCACAGCAATTCCGTCGGCGAGCCACCGCGAATGATAATGTCGTTGCGCTGGTCATTCGCACCAACAACGCCCGCAAACGCAGATGCCATGCGGGCTACATCGCTCCGCGCTCCCGCGAAACGGTAGGCATTATCCACCGAAAAAGCATTCGAGGACACAAGCGAAGCCTCATTGATAGCCGTAAAACCGTCTTTCCTGCCCATGACGGTCAATTCTTCGGTGGAAACGATTTTTTCCGCCAGCGAAACGGTGAGAATAAGTTCCTTGCCAGAAGTGAGAACAACGGGCATAGATACTGCCTCGTAGCCAAGCGCGGTAATGCGCAGCGTGTAGCGTCCTGCTGGCAACGCGGGCAAACGAAACGCGCCATCTGCTTGAGAGTTTGCGCCTTTGTCAAGCTCTGCAACGAGTATTCGTGCGCCCGCGACGGCTTGTTTGGTGTTCGCGTTCTGCACTGCTCCGCGAATGATTTGCGTTTGTGCAAGAAGCGGGAGACGAGCTATCGTCAGCGTTAGGAGAAGCGCAAGTATCATTCTACAAAATGTTCTACAAGTAGTTCTATACGGGCGCAGCGTGTTTGAGGAGGTGTTCATAGCGTTACAGTATAATTGTTTGAAACAAAGTGCTTTAATTTACAAAGTTGTTAATCAAAAAAAGGAATACAATAGACTTTATTCGGAATAGACTTTTTTACGAAACAAGGCAGCATGCTGCCTTGCTCCAAAACCCTAAAAACCTTATTCGAGATAAACTCTAATGTTCATCAAGAGCAAAGAGACGATACCAGATTGTTTTCGTGAGGACTTTCGTACGGTACGTGGAGTGCGGAATTTTAATTCCGCGTGTTTACTGGCTTCTCATGTAACTATGGAATACATTCCACACCCCAATAGGCTCGTGTGCGAAAGTCATATGAGTATGCAAACCTTTACGGATTCTTGTCGTGAATATTTTTTTGAAAACAAAGTGCTTTAATTTACAAAGTAAATAGACAAAAAAATTACTTTTTTCCTTTGATAGAGCTGTGCGTAGATTGTTTCACTAATTGCTCCAAACGCTCTACATACAGCTCAAATGCTTTGCGCCCTTTTTTGTTGAGAGTGTACATCGTTACGGGCTTTCTATCAACAAAGGTTTTTGTAACGGCGATATATTCTGCTTCTTCGAGCTTTTTGAGGTGAATGCTGATATTCCCATCCGTCGCACCAATGGTATCGCGCAGATAGGTAAATTCTGCCGATTCCACCGCCGCCAAGAGCGACATTACTGCGAGGCGAATCCGCGAGTGGATAATATCATCCAACTGCTGGTAATCAAAGGCTCGAACTTCTTCGCTCTGCGCCGCATTCTTGCTTGATGTTGATTTTGTCTGTACCGCTTTATTCCTTGCTGCGCTCATAGTATTATTCCTTGTATTCTTCCTTCTTAGGCGTTTTGTGCGTGAGAAGGAGCGGCTTCTGGCGGATACTCCGCTTTCCATTGCCGATAGAGAACGATACCCGGCACAGTATGAAAAAGCAGCATGAGTGCGGCAAGAATGAGCATGAAATACGACGACGGAAAACAGAAGAGCAGCAATGCACCTGCCCACCAGCCCAAACTGGAATACCATCGCAACCATGCCGTTTCGTAGAGAATACCTGTGATATAAAATCCAAGTCCAATACAGAGACACATCACGCCCGTAAGCGCATTGGGGTTGCTCAGAAGCGTTGAACCACCAATAAAGCCCGTAATGGACAAGATAATGCCAAGACCAGTCCAAACACCAGCAAGAATGCGCCCTGCAAGCGTTTCAATACGAGCTTGCGAGCGTGTCTTGCGAATATGCAGAATTGTAAACACCCAGCCGAAGGCAATGACTGGAAGCCAGATGTAGAGGGGCTTTATCGGAATTTCAAAGTGCCGCACAAGAAAAGCTCCCGTCGCGGCGGCGGCAATGTATATTCCCCACGCAATATACGACAATCCGCTATAAACGGCTCTCCGCCTTGTCTGCATCATCATGTTGCGGATAAATGCGAGTTCGTTCTCTGGTGAACGTTGTTCCATTGTGCGCTTCAGGTACGATGTGTGGATGAAAATGTATTTTTTAATGTATTTTTTATAGAGAACTTTGTTTTATAGAGTATGCAAACATAAAAAATATCACCGCAGATTACAAGCAAAAATCGGTGCGTTTCAAAATAAAACCCCGCATCACAAGTTGTAATGCGGGGTTGTACATTTTTTAAGCACCAAAATACAAGATAATCAAGCTAAAATTTCAGCCTTCATATTTCATACTTCATCCTTTTTTTAGTAATCCATTCCACCGTGTGAGTGCGGCATTGCTGCAGCAGCTTTGTCTTCTGGCTTCTCAACGATAGCCGCTTCGGTGGTGATAAGGAGAGCAGCTACAGATGCAGCATTTTCGAGAGCAACACGCGATACTTTGGTTGGGTCGATAACGCCCATGAGGAACATATCGCCGTACTCTTCGGTTGCAGCATTGAAGCCGAAAGCGTCTTTGCCTTCTTTGATTTTATTCACAATAACAGAACCTTCCAAGCCAGCATTGCCAACGATAAGGCGGAGTGGCTCTTCAACAGCGCGACGGATAATATCTACGCCTGTTTTTTGGTCGTGATTTGCTGGTTTTACGCTGTCCAAGTGAGCAACGGCGCGGATGTACGCTGTGCCACCACCAGGAACGATACCTTCTTCAACAGCCGCGCGGGTTGCATGAAGAGCATCTTCAACGCGAGCTTTTTTCTCTTTCATTTCAACTTCTGTCGCAGCACCGATTTTGATAACTGCAACGCCACCAGAGAGCTTCGCGAGACGCTCTTGGAGTTTTTCGCGGTCGTAATCGCTGCTGGTTTTGTCGATTTGCGCTTTGATTTCGTTGATACGACGCTTGATGTCGTCGCTTGAGCCAACACCTTCAACAACGGTGGTGTTGTCTTTGTCAATCGTGATGCGCTTTGCTTGACCAAGATATTGCAAGGTCGCGCTTTCCAATTTGTAGCCTTTTTCTTCGCTGATAACCTGACCACCGGTCAAGATAGCAATATCTTCCAACATCGCTTTACGACGGTCGCCGAAGCCTGGAGCTTTTACAGCCGCGATGCGAAGTGTACCACGAAGTTTGTTCACAACAAGCGTAGCAAGTGCTTCGCCTTCAACGTCTTCTGAGATAATCAAAAGCGGACGACCAGATTGAGCTGCTTTTTCCAAAATTGGGAGCAAGTCTTTCATGGAAGAAATTTTCTTGTCGTAGATGAGAATATACGGGTTCTCAAGAACGGCTTCCATGAGCTCTGGGTCGGTTACGAAGTACGGAGACAAGTAACCACGGTCGAATTGCATACCTTCTACAACGTCGAGTGTTGTTTCGGTGCCTTTTGCTTCTTCAACAGTGATAACGCCATCTTTGCCAACTTTTTCCATTGCTTCAGCAATCAAGTTGCCAATTTCGCTATCGCTATTTGCAGAAATTGTACCAACTTGCGCGATTTCTTTTTGACCGCCCACAGGACGGCTGATTTTCTTCAAACCTTCGGTGATTGCTATTACCGCAAGGTCGATACCGCGCTTCAAATCCATTGGATTCGCGCCTGCGGTTACGTTTTTCAAGCCTTCGCGCACGATTGCTTGAGCAAGGACGGTAGCAGTAGTGGTGCCGTCGCCAGCCATATCGTTGGTTTTAGAAGCAACTTCTTTTACCATCTGTGCGCCCAAGTTTTCGAGCGGGTCAGAGAGTTCAATTTCTTTCGCAACCGTTACACCGTCTTTGGTGATGGTCGGTGCGCCGAATTTTTTGTCAATAACGACGTTGCGACCTTTTGGTCCAAGTGTTACTTTTACAGCGTCTGCGAGTTGGTCCACACCGCGTTTGAGGGCGGCGCGTGCGCCTACGTCGAATGTTACGTCTTTTGCTGGCATGATTTCTTTGGTGTTAAGTTTTGAATGTTGAGTGTTGAATTAAAATGCTCGTAACGAACAATGCTGATTACTTAATCAATTACTTAATCACTGCGAAAATATCGGTTTCGCGCATGATAAGGACATCTTCGCCGTCAATGCTGACCTCTGTGCCAGAGTATTTGCCGTAGAGAACTTTGTCGCCAGATTTTACTTGCATAGAAATTGTTTTACCGTCGTCGCCGACTTTGCCTGGACCAACAGCAAGAACTTCGCCTTGTTGCGGCTTTTCTTTCGCGGTATCGGGAAGAATGATGCCGCCTTTGGTTACGTCTTCTGCTTGTGCTGCACGCACAATTACACGGTCATGCAATGGTGTTAATGGCATGGTATGAGCCTCCGAAATTAAAGTGAAGATGAAAAAAATTGGGAAATTGAGTTAGGACTTACGAAAAAGAAACATTTGCGGGCAAGGGGTTACAAACCCTTGTTTCGTAAGTTTTTATTTAACAAGGGGTCTTGACCCCTTGCCTAGGCTTTTTTCGTAAGTCCTGTGAATCAAAAAACTATCAAAAAATTGACTGTCAAACGAGAGAGTCAGATACAATCAAAGACGCGGAAGCGTTTTTTATATTGTTAGCACTCTCTTGGTTAGAGTGCTAATTTGTATTGCGCTGCAAATTTATGCGTATTTTTTGTAAAAGTCAAGTAAAAGTCAGGTATTATAAAAATGTAATACCGTTTCTACTGTATTTTGAATACTTTGATTGTAGCAAGGCAGCATACTGCCTTGTTTCGGAGAATTGAAAGTATTCATTTTACAATCGAAACGGTATAACTGGTCAGGTCATCGCCGCCGACAAATGAAAATGACAGCCATTGGTGCATTACTCAAGGCATCCAAGATGTTGGTGGCGTTCTTGTGGATAGTGAAGCAAAATCCATGCAAGCAGTAAAAGACCTCCGCACTGTCCAAAGAGTTGAAGGAGCCAGAAACTTTTTGCTGCACTTTGACCATATTGGAGACCGCGCTCGGTAAGATTATTGTCGAACCGTACGCATGGGGCGACGGCTTCTTCGCCTTCGTTGTAGATACGCGATATATCCACTCTGGCTTAGACGGGACATAGTCAATTCTGCGATAAAATTTCTATTCCAGTTTTTTAGACCTACCTCGTTACGCCAAAATATTAGGGACAAATTAAGCAACCGACTGCGAAAGGTTCTTGGCTTCCGAACCCTAGCAGAGGCTTTTTTTTCAAGAGCTTACAACTTTCGCACTTATAAATTGAATTCAAGGTATTACTTTAAGCGCAGAAACCACATTTGCACGAGTGAAAAACAAAGAATAATTGCAAAAACAATGTAGGCAAGCGCAGAAGCATAGCCCATGTCAAATTTATCGAAAGCGTGTTGATAAACAAGATAAATCAGCGTCGAGGTGCTACTGAGCGGTCCGCCGCGTGTCATAATGTAAATTTCCACAAAAATCTGAAATGACCGAATTGTGTTGATAATCAGCACAAAAAGCAGTGTTGGTCGCATAAGCGGCAGCGTAATGCGCCAAAATTTCGCCCACGCATTTGCGCCTGCAAGCTCCGCAGACTCGTATATGTCGCGGGGAATGGTCTGCAACGCAGCAAGAAAAATAACCATGTAGTATCCAGTGGCAATCGCAATATCCATTGCCATAATTGCTGGCAGTGCGGTAGAAATATCTTGCAGCAAACCCCGCGCAGGAAAAGGAATGCCAAGCATCTGACACAAACTCGCAAGGTAGCCATTGGCAGCGTACAAACGCGAAAAAACAAGCGCGAGGACAATCAACGAGGTAACCGACGGTAAAAAAAATGCCGCCCGAAAAAAGCCCTGAAAACGAGGAATACTGCTCACGCCAACCGCCAATGCCAGCGCAAATACAGTAGTCAATGGAATTGTTCCCGCACTAAAAATTGCTGTATTTTTGAGTGCCAGCCAAAAAAAACTATCGTGGAGAATATGTGCATAGTTTTGAATCCCTATCCACGTAGATTCATTGCGTAAGGTTTCGTATTTCGTAAAACTCAGATAGAGCGCGTAGGCAAGCGGATACACCCAAAAAACACCCAGAACAATTCCCCACGGAGCAAGGAATAATACTGTGTTCAGATGCTGCGTACGCTGAAGATTTCCCCAAAAACTACGTGGTGTTTGCTGCGAAAAAGGTGATGCATGCTGCTTCATAAAGAATACGGTCAAAAAAATAATGTGTGAAAACTCTCAGCAGTTATGTGATACACTCAGTTATGTGATACACTCTCATCATCATTACACAAAACTACATACCCAAACTTCATTGTCAAAGGATTAAAAGGATGATTATGACTTCCTCTCCACAACCAGCAATAAGCATGGACATTCTATCAAAGACGAATGTAGCTCGTTTTGCAAAGATATTGTTGCCGACAACAATGTGTAGAACAATAAAAAAGGTGCTTCTGCCGTTTTTCTTTTGTCTCCTGCAATGCCTTGCAGAACTTACAGCACAAAAAATAGAACCATTGCCGAGTTCCGTGCATTTTGGCAGCGTTATCCTTGGCAAAAGCACGACACAAACGCTTTTTTTGCAAATGCGCAATCTTCACGCCCAAACTCCACAAGCTCAAACACCCCTTACTGTGCTGCTTCCACAAGAAATTTCTCTTTCCACCAACGGCGAAGCAGGACGTTTTTTTACCACACAAACGCTGATAGTGCCATCCTCAAGCGGTGTTTTGAGCTTGACACTGCGCTGGAAAGCCGCATCGGTAGGGCGTTTCGAGGGATGTGTTCGCGTAAGTTCCGCCTCGCAGCCAGCACCAGTATTGATTCCGCTCTTTGGAGAAGGAATTGCTCGCAGCCCAGAAACGGTGCGCTTTGCACACGAGCGATTGTACGTGCGCGATGAAGCATTTTTCCCGCTTGGCTGGTCGCAAATTGGCACACGCGACAACACTGGTGCTGTCGGCAAAGCAAGCACACATCCCGATTTACGCGGTGTGAATTTTCTTGAAAATGAAGGTGTTATGGGCGCAATGAATGTTGGTGCGGGCGGCGATAGGCAGTCCATTTGGAAAGCCGACGGACGCGATTACAACAACCCCGATACCATTCGCCATTACCTACGTCGGTACTTGGACACCTGCCAAAAAGGTGGCGTAAAAACGATACTAAACTTTTATGAATACTATCCTTACAAAGAAACAAGTGCGCGAGAAATAACGGGTAAAGCAGGCGCGAAAATACTCATGGAGCGCAAACTGTCTGATACCGATATTCAAGCGATTATTGGCGATTCCATTATCCGCAACCACCCGTCGTTGCTGGGCTGGTGGATTTCCTCCGAACCCGTCGGCAAATACGGTGCTGTTCTCAGTAGTATGTTCGATGGCAAGCGTAATCCCTACAACCGTGCGCTTTCTCCGCTCAAATCCTTGCAGGAAGCCAATGCACGGGTGGAAGAGTATTACCCGCTTCAGCGCGAAATGAGCCGTTGGTATCGCATGGCAAAAGCTGCCGATGGCTTCAAACACCCGATAGGAACAATGTTTCAGGCGGGCAGTGCGCTGGAAATGACGGGAATGCTGTATCTTTATCCCAATCCCAACGAGCCGTTCTGGGATTTCGCGCTTGCCGAGCATTACAATTCCCCTGCAACAAAGGCGAATACTGGCTTGCTGTACGAAATTTTTGAACGCTGTACGCCGCTTCAAGACAGCGTTCTCATCAAAAATGGCTCGGACAATGGGAATTTCTTTTATCGCAATTTTCGCACCGCACCACCGACAACAAGCCTTACGCAAGACGATAAAATGATGAACCGCGATGTGCGCGACTATTTCACACGGTTTCATCCTCTGGGAACCGCACAAAATCTAGGTGTGAGCGGCGGTGGTATTATTCTCAAATTATTTGGTCAAAAATATGAAGGCGACGGCGAGCAGAATGTTCGTCCTGCAACGCTTGGAGAACTGATGTTTACGACCTTCACGCAAATTCATGCGCTGCAAAACTATCCGCGCCCAACTGTACTTGGCGGCATTGATATATTTGGCTATGATTTTTTTAGCTCAAAAGTGAAGAAAACCGATGGAAACGGCACGACAACAAGCGCGTGGGGAGTAACCGAAAAAGCACAGCAAGAACGAAAAGCAGGACAAGATTTCATTGCATTTTTTGCGAAATACAATCTGGGAATGGCGATGCAAAGCGGCATCAATCCTGACTGGCAGGGCGAAGAATTTCTTAGCATTGCCGTCGAGCATCCGAGCGATAGTGTGCGAAAGGCAGCCGCGCAAGCAATCAAGCGCATTGTCCGCTATCACGACGGCTACGTCTATTGCGTTCTTGTGAATAATCGTTTGAACGAAGAAATGCCGCCAAGCCTGACCACAAGCACGGTGCGCTATGCAGGATGGGGCGCGAATCAAGAATTTGTAACGACCGCGAACGTCCGTCTTTCCTTGCCTCCCAGCAGTATTGTGGCAGAGTGTGTCGAAGTATCGCCTCGTTTTCCCACAAGCGAGCAACGGTGGGCTCTTCAAGATATGTCTGTGCAAAATTCGTGGCGACAAATTCTTACTCTTGAGCGTTTGGATGCCGCCGAAACGCGAGTGTTTCGTTTGCGTCTAGCGCAGCATCCAGCACGAGTGCTAGAGCCGTCTGTAAGCCTTGTACCTCGCTCAACACCACAATCTTCGGCATCGCCCATGACCACAACAAAAAATTCTCGCCGTAGCGCGACAAGTCCTGCAAAGGCAAAAAAGAAAAGGTAAAGGTAGTGTTTCTTTTTCAGTTGCTAAGGAACGTGAAATAGAGTTTATCTAAGAAAGCGTCTAAAAATCAAGAAATCTTGTGAATTCTGCGGAGCATGATTCTGGTCATGGCAATATAGACAAAGGCTTCGTGTGTTTGATGAAGTA
>RDXM01000047.1 GCA_004292595.1 Candidatus Kapaibacterium sp.
TCCAAACCCTATAATCATATCAAGCAATGTTGCCAAGCGGCGAGGTAATCATATCAACAAACGCACAGAAGAACATCAAACGTATTCTCAAACGCTTTTACCGATGAGATACAGGGCGTTGTAGTTCGCCCAGTATGCTGAGAGCTTTGGCTTGACCGTACAAAGTAACAGCTTGACACATTTGTCTGTGCTTTTACAAACTATGTAGCTCTCGAAACCATCTTTAGTAGTTCTACAAGTAGTAGTTCTACAAGTATCCAGCAAACTAAAGAATTACGTCATACACAAACAATTAACTGAATTCTCATTTAATAGCGGGTTACTGCTTGCGCGAACATAACCTCTTTTCCAACTGATACAACAAGCTACCACAAACTTGAGAGTAGAGAAACCTAAAAATACAATATTTGCACAGGAAATCATATTGCTTTTTGCGCATGGCGCGGCGGGTTGTTGTTGTCAATTCGCAACCGCATTTTCCCACTCTTCCATGCTTACAAACAAGCGACTATGCGGCTCTTCGACGGTAAAGCTCATTGGTTGTGCAAAAGAAACTTCTGCCAACATTCGCTCTGACACGCTCCAGCGCACGAGGAATAGCACCCACTCACCGCCATCCCGCTCCGCCAGAGCCATAAGCGGACGTTTGTAGAGCGGATGCCCTTCCTGGAGCGAAGTCATGAGTTCGCTTTCCAAAAATTGCCGTTCCACGTCGTTGCTAATTGCCGTCCACGCGCCTTTCCACGCGTAGTTTGCAATATCGGAAGGAAGAAGAGTCATAATGAAAGGCAAAAGGATGAAGGCAAAGGGATAAAGGTCGGGAAAGCTCGTACATACTGGCTTTGAGAACATTACTTTGCTGATAAATGATACCGCGCATTTGGCAATGGATTTTTGGGGTCGGAGGGGCGTTCAAATAGCACAAAACCTTGATTTTCCCACACAACGGCATATTGTTTCTGCACCAAAAAGAGCGAATCCAAGTACGTTGCGCAGTCGTGGCAATATTTGTATTCGCCATAAAAGAATTTCTCTGGCGTGTAACCCGCTTCAAATCGAATCATTGGACGATTTGCGTCCAGCGAAACCGACGTATTGGGGTCGAATTTTGCGCGGACGACAAAGCGCGGGAATTTCTCTGGGAAAGCGCATACTTGCTCGTGTTGGAGGAGGTCGTTTCGCACGGTCCACATTTGCCCAATCCAGGGATGTTTGTACCAAGGAATGGTTTTCGTCACAAAATAGAGCATTGCCATACTTGGGTATGCTTGCAGCGTGTCGTTTTCCTGCAAGCCGCGCTCTTGCAGCTCGCTGAGGAGTTCTTCTGCGTTGCGTGTGCGCCCTTCGCTTGAGGCAATGCCGCGCAAGGACGGGTACTGAAACCAAGCATTCAAGCGGTATGTGGGCTGGTCGCGGTAGGGCATTTGAATACGCAGTGCGATGCCCAGCGCGATTGCCCCAACAGCCAGAACATCGCGCACAATGCGGAGTTCCAGCCACTTCGAGGTAAAACGCCCTGCTTCCAACAGCGCGAGCGGGAACACCAACCACACACCGTGCCGAAAGTTACTCACCCACACGCCCGAACCGCCTAAACTTGCCAATACAAAAAATGCAAACGCTGCACCAAATAACACTTGCTTTTCTAACTCCATTTCACGCCATTCCGTTAGCACAATATAGCCCAACACCAGCAATGGTGCGCCCAAAAGCAGCGAGGTAATTGGTCCGTAATGAAAGCCCAACGATTTATCCGCCAATACAACAACCACCGCAAAAATGAGAATACTAAAACTCACCAAAAGCCCGATGCGCACAACGTTTCCAAGCCGCGAGCCAAGAGCTAAAAACGGCATCTTGCGCCACACAAACGCCAGTGCAATCCCCGTACTACCTACGCCCAAAATTTTTGCATACCGAATTGCCGTGCTTTTCAGAAGCGTGTAATAGCCAAGTTCGGGATGCGCATTCGCATATTCGTGAAAAGTATTGACCGCATTCATAGATTTGATGCTTGCTGCAATGATTCCATTCAGCGTAAAACCTCGCGCATACAGCAAGCCCACGCACACGCCACAGCCGAGTAAAAATCCCGCCATCAAAAAGCCTGCAATGCGCAGTACATCTTGTTTGTACGCACTTTCCTTGCTTGCGCGAAGATACACAAACACCAGCAATGCGTACACTGCCGCACACCAAAGCAGCATTGGCAATCGTGCAAAGACCATGAAGGCAGCAACGATGCCGCTTCCAAGCATGAGCAGCGATGTTTTTGGCGGAGAGTCAGAACTTTGGTCAGGATGCTGACGTGAGAAATAGCGCAGAAACAGTGCCGCGCTCACCGCGCAGAGAAAAGGCGGCAAATTGTGGTATTCCGCCACCAATCCTTCTTCGCTATTGAACACCGCCAAAATCATCGTCGGAACGAGTGCTAGTGCGATTGCGCGGTGATTGTTGTAAAAAAAACTGAGCAGCCAATAACACGCGAGCGTTGTTCCAACAATCATCAATTCCCATTGCACACGATAGGAAAGAAGCGATTCCGCGCCCGTAAAGAACCAAAATCCCGCTAAAAATGCGCTACCGAAATTGTTGAAATCCCACAACGCGGCGGCGGGATGCTTCGCTTGTAACCACGCCATTGCGGTGCTGTAGCCAGTGTCGGTGTAGTCCAAACCAAAGAACAGAAGCGGTGTGAGAAGCGCGAGGCTGGCAAGCAGCAACAATGCGCCATTGCGGAGAAATGAGGAGTTGAGCGAAGAAGAGTTCATGAAGGAAGAAAGGGGCTTTATGTTGGCTAAAATTTTTTGGTCTTCAGTGGCACAGGCATTCTTGCTTGTGTCTTTTCTTCCGTTCTGCATCAATCCTCACAGACAAGAATGTCTGTGCCACTGAATATAACACCTTGCAAAGCTACAATTTTTTCACCACATTTTTGCGAAAAGGAAAGAATTTCATCCTTCAAGACTTCTGAGGAAAAACCTTTGGCAGACAAGCAATGATGCCGCTCGCCGTTACGCCTTCGGGTGAGAACTGCTCGGCGCATATATCGCCCGCCGCAGCGTGGAGAAATGCCCCCAATGCCGCCGCTCGCAAACCTTCCACGCCTTGCGCGAGCAGTGCCGCAATTACGCCCGCAAGCACATCGCCGCTTCCAGCTGTTGCCATACCAGCATTGCCATTCAAATTCCAGTACTGATGCGGTGTTGCGACTTCATTCTCATCAAAAAAAACGCCGCTTACAATAGTCGGAACATTTTTGAGCAAAATCGTGCAGCCCAGCCGTGATGACCACTCTGCGGCAAGCACGGCTGCATTTTCGGCAATGTCTTCACGTGGAAGCCCCGTCAAACGCGCAAACTCGCCATGATGCGGTGTGCAGATGACGTTTTTGTGGGCATTTGCTGGAAGATTGATAATGTCGCCGTTTGGCAGGCGCAGAGCGCGAAGTGCGTCGGCATCCAGCACGAGTGCGGTTTTTGCGGGAAGTGTGGCAATGAGGCGGCGCATACATTCCAGCGATTCCTCCTCGGTGCCAAGCCCCATACCGCATACAAGTACGTCGTTCACTTCGGCAGCTTTTTGGATGAGTGGCAAGGCTGCAAGGCTGATTCCGCCTGCTTCGGTGGCGTGGAGCGGTGTGTGCATGATTTCTGGCGCGAGCGCAGCGTGTGGCATTGTTGTTGGTGAATACAAACGCACCAGCCCCGCGCCCGCATAAATACTCGCGTTTGCGGTAAGTGTTGGTGCGCCGTGCATTTGTGCCGAGCCGCCAATCACGCCTACTTGCCCGTAACTGCGCTTGTTTGTTTGGTGGTAATTTGAACGATGTGGGAGAAATGTGCGAATGTCGGATAGCTCCAAAGCGTGAATCTGCGCGGTGTTGGCGATGTATGCTTCGGGAATGCCAATCGGCACAATCGTAAGTTCCCCGCACACGCGGCGACCATCGTTCAGAAGCAAGCCCGTTTTCAATGCTGCCATTGTTATTGTGCAATCGGCTTGGAAGCAGTATTTGTGCGCTTTCCCCGTCAGCGCATTCAATCCTGTTGGAACGTCTATTGCAATGCGAAGATTGGTTTTGGGCGAAAATTCATCTGAAAATTCATTCGCAAGACGTTCCAATAAAACAAGCACGAGACCGCGCAAATTCTCGCTTCCGCTTGTGCCAATGAGCGCATCAATGATGCAATCCGCTTCGAGAGTGAGCGCACGAGCATCTTCCTCCGAAGCCAAGAACTGAAGCGGGATTCCGTGCTTTTCAAGCGCGTAAAAATTTGCCAACGTTTCCGCGCTCATTTTTTCTTTCGCGCCAATCCACGCCACGCGCACGCGCACGTCTGGGCAATGAAAAAAGTGCCGCGCAATTACAAAACCATCGCCGCCGTTATTGCCCGAACCCGCCAGAACCAGTATTTGCCGAGTTCCTGAGCGATTGCCCCAAAACTCATCCAAACGTCGCTGAATTATTTGAAATGCCGAACGCGCTGCATTTTCCATTAAAATTGCGGCGGGAATGCCAAGTTTATGGATAGCATATGCATCTGCTTGGCGCATGGAATCTGGGCTGAGGATGTGCTGCATGAGATGTCTTTTGCAAAAATGTGTTCGAGAAAAAAGCTGACGTGCAGTATAAAACTATTGCCACGATTCTGCAACTATGTTGTCGTGCAAACGTACTGCAATGAAGAATCTACACTAAAACACCAGATTATTCGTACATAGAAGGAGGGCAGAACGTGGGCGCGTCTTGTTCTTGGAGCAGAAACAAACACTGCCTCATTATCGTTTTGCGGTATCTTGTAACTTTTTACCGCTTACCGTCCTTTTTTTAGTATTCACCTTCAGAATGCTTGAATTCAAGCATCACCACACCACCACCATTGTAACTGTAATGTATCACCACTTTCTATTTTTAAGGACATATTTTATGCGTCGAACACGTACGCACGTTTCGTTATTTCTCGTCGTCTCTGCATGGCTTTGTGTCGTGTGTTGTAGCCTTTCGCCCGTTCAAAGTTTTGCACAAAACGCCACCGTTTCTGGCGTTGTGAACGAGGCAGCATCGGGCGAGGCAGTTATTGGCGTGAATGTAATTTTGTCGAAAGACGATAAGGCTGCTTCCGCAAGCGCGATTGTACGCGGTGCGCGAACAAATAAATTTGGCTTTTATTCAATTCCAAATGCCCCGCAAGGCACATTTTACCTCATTGTGCGCGGCATTGGCTATAAAGAATTTGTCAAAAAGGTTGTTATTGATAAGCCCGATGATGCTGTTCGCCAGAATGTGGCATTGGCTGTACAAAGCGCGAAATCTGGCGAAGTAACCGTGCAGGCGGAACGCGAAGTAAAGCCCACAAGCAACATTAGCGCAGTGGAAATTAAAGCTGAAATGGTGCGGCGGCTGCCCACGATTGGCGGCGAAGCGGACGTGTTTCGTATGCTTCAGTATATGCCGGGCATCAAGTCTGGGAGCGAGGTTTCAAGCGGCTTGTATGTGCGTGGCGGCTCGCCCGACCAGAATTTGACGCTGCTTGATGGCGTGATTGTCTATAATCCTTCGCACTTGGGCGGTTTCCTCAGCGTTTTCAACAACGATGCCATACGCGATGTGCGCGTTATCAAGGGCGCGTTTCCTGCTGAGTACGGCGGGCGGCTTTCCAGCGTCATTGACCTGACCATGAAAGAAGGCTCGAAGGAGAAAATTGGCGGTACGGTGAACCTCAGTTTGATTGCCGCACGAGCAACAGTCGAGGGTCCGATTGGTGAAGATGTAACGTTTATGGTATCGGGACGGCGCACCTATCTCGACCCTATTCTTGCGCTCGCTACCGCCATTACGCGCCAGCAAAGTGCGTTGAACTATTATTTTTATGATTTGAATGCTAAAATCAATTACAAAATTTCCGACAATGACCGCATTTTTGCAAGCGGATATTTCGGGAATGACGTACTGACCTCCAGTGCGGGCGACGCAAACGGCGACGGCGGCTTGCGCTTTGGGATTGACTGGGGCAATGCCACAGGAAACTTGCGCTGGACGCACATTGTCAGTCCGTCCTTTTTTACCAATTTTTCTGCGATTTATACTGATTACCGCAACGGTATCAACATTGGCTTTGGTTCAGGTGCGAATGAAGTTGGGTTTACGACGTTCTCTCAAATCCGTGATATTACCTTGCGTGGCGATGCGCAGTGGTTTCCTGTGCAAGAACATACGGTGAAGTTCGGCATAGATGCGACGTTCCACCGCTTTACGACGCTGGTCGAATCCCAAAGCCTACCCTTTCAGCAAGCATTGGCGGCACTTGGCGCGGAAAACACCGTCGAGGCGTTAGAAGCATCGGTATATGCGCAAGATGAGTGGGATATTACCCCGAATTTGTCGGTGAATCTCGGAATGCGGGCTGCGTACTTTCAGCTTGGAAACCGCTTTCTACCTGAGCCGCGAGCGTCGTTCTCATATGGCTTGCTCAATGATGATTCTGGTGCGGGTCTCTTTTCGGAAGTATCGGTCAAAGGCGCGTTTGCGATTGCGAATCAGTTTTTGCACCTCGTTATTCGGAACGACGTTGCTTTGCCGACCGATACGTGGTTTCCCGCAACAAACAATATCAAGCCCGCAAACGCCGTGCAATACGTGCTTGGTGTAGATACGAAGCTCTTGGGCGGTGAGTACGGCTTCAGCATTGAAGGCTATTACAAAGCCATGACGAATTTGTATGAATTCAAGGACAATGCGCCATTCGGCTTGCTCACACCAACAGAAGCCGTGCTTACCTCAGGCATTGGCGATGCCTACGGTGTAGAATTGTTCTTTGAAAAGCGCATGGGGGCATTTACGGGATGGATTGGCTACACGCTTTCATGGGCAACCCGCACCTTTGCTGAGTTGAACGACGGTCGTCCATTTTTCCCGCGCTTCGACCGTCGGCACGATATTTCCTTTGTCGGCACGTACAAAATTTCCGAAGACTGGGATGTGGGCGCAACATGGACATATGCAACGGGACAAGCATTTACGATGCCTTCAGGGCAGTATTCCTTCCCAACAGTGGGCGGTATTGCTCAAACGCTGCCACTTATCCAAAGTCAGCGCGTGAATTACACCGAGCGCAATGGTTTCCGCTTGCCAGATTTTCACAAACTCGACATAAGCATTACGCACTACTTCACGTGGCTGGGGTTGCCGTTTAATGCGGGACTCAGCGTGTACAATGCCTACAATCGCCAAAACCCGTTCCAATGGGTGGTGCGCTACGGACAAGCTGCTACCGCGCCAACACCGATGGGCGGCGAAACCGCTCTGACGGCTCGCTCGGCAAATACGCTCTTGCCGTCGGTGCAGCAAACGACCTTGTTTGGCATTGTTCCGACCTTGAGCATTGGCTTCAAGTTTTAATTCCCGAAATACCCTATAAAACTCTTGTAGGGCTTATAAAATCAGGCTTTAGTGGCACAGACATTCTTGTCTGTGTTTGTCGCCTGAAACCCGCATGAACACTCACAAACAAGAATGTCTGTGCCACTGCTGAAATTTTTTTGTATGGTACTAAGTTTAATTATTTCAAAACGAAACACCAACGATTTCCCTTTTCAACCTATGACTTCATTTTTCAAAAATATCATTCTCACACTTGCTCTCACGGCAGTATTTATCGGTGCTGCGTGGATATTGCAAAGTTGTATGCCCACGACCGTTACTGGCGTAGATCTGACGCACGATGAGAAGATTGTCGTATATGCATCGCTTGTTGCGGGCGAAGCGGTGCGGAATATCCAAATCACACGGACCTTGCCGCCCTTGGACACCTTCAACGTTGAGCGCAGTCGTATTGAAAATGCTCAAGGCACTATCACCGTGGATGGCACGGCATACCCGCTCGTTCTTCAGCCGCGTGTGATTCCTGTAACCCGCTTAGACAGCGTGAACTACGACCAAGCAAACCAGCCAAGCCTGTATCAAGCCGTCGGGCTGACAGCACAAACAGGTAAAACCTACACATTGCAAGTTTCGTGGAATGGCAAGCAAGCAAACGCAACAACGCGCATTCCTGAGATGCCGATACTTGCGGCTCAGACACCGCTCGTAACGTGGCGACCAGAGCCGTTTCGCTATGTGCAAAACCGCCCACGCTCATTTCCTGCAACGGGCATTGTACCGTCCATGCTCGCAAGTGTGCAGGTTCCCGTTATGGCGCGAAGCGGCGAGGCGTATCGCATCGAAGGATTTGTGGCGCGTGATACGATGACGCAACGCTCTACCACAAGTCAGATTGCGCTCAACCCCACGAACCTTGCAAATGCAAGCGCAGGAATGCCGCTCACCTTGAAATCAGAAACACGATTTTTTATTGCGGGGGACTCTATCTTCCGACCAACGATTTTCACGCTTTCCACACGCACAACGGTAACAGTAGTGAACATCATTGCCCACGACGAGGCACTGTTGAATTTTATCACAACACAAGCGAGGAATGCAGCAGGAGGCAGCCCCTTTGGAAGCAGCGGACAAAATCCGTTATGGAATGTAACTGGCGGTGGTATTGGGCTGTTTATTGGGCAATCGCGCTCGCTGCAACTGACCGTCCGTCCATGAACTTCTTGCCTAATATTGAGGACTTTTGCAAAACAGATGGAGTGCGGAATTTTAATTCCGCATATTTGCTCACTTCTCGTGTGATGACGGAATACATTCCGCACTCCACTATGCTCAGTTGCGAAAATCCTCATACCGATTGATGCTACGAAAACTACGAAAACTACGAAAGCTACGAAAGTAATTCTCGTACATCTGCCACGCGCCCAGCCACAGCCGTCGCAGCAGCCGTAAGCGGCGAAGCGAGCAATGTCCGTGCGCCTTTTCCCTGACGACCTTCAAAATTACGGTTCGACGTACTCACGCAATACTCGCCTGCCTTCACGTCGTCGCCGTTCATCGCAATACACATCGAACAGCCAGCCGAACGCCATTCTGCGCCCGCTTCACGGAAAATTTTGTCCAAACCTTCGGCTTCTGCCTGACGCTTTACCTGCTCTGAACCCGGCACCACGAGCGTCCGCACACCATCAGCAATTTTTCGACCTTTCAGCACTGATGCGGCTTCGCGCAAATCGGAAATACGAGCATTCGTGCAAGAGCCGATAAACACGACGTTTACGGGCTGCCCCAGTATTGGTGCGCCCGGTGTGAGGTTCATGTATGCCAATGCTTTTTCCAATGTTGCTTTTTCGCCCAAATGCCCGATGGTTGCTGGGTCGGGGATGCGCTGCGTAATGCTGATGCCCATGCCAGGATTTGTGCCGTAGGTAATCATTGGTTCGAGGGAGTTTGCGTCCAGCGTAACGGTGTGGTCATAGTGTGCGCCGTCGTCGGTGGGGAGCGTTTTCCAGTAGGCAAGGGCTTTGTCCCAATCCGCGCCTTTTGGTGCAAATTCGCGCCCAGAAACGTACTCAAACGTGGTGTCGTCGGGCGCGACCATACCTGCACGTGCGCCGCCTTCGATGCTCATGTTGGAAATCGTCATGCGCCCTTCCATCGAAAGTGCGCCAATGGCAGAGCCAGCGTATTCGTACACATATCCCGTGCCGCCTTCGGTGCCTGTTTTGGCAATGAGCGCGAGAATAATATCTTTTGCTGTCACACCTTTTTTCAGTGTTCCGTCAATCTGAATGCGGCAGGTTTTTGGCTTGCGCTGCAAGAGGCATTGCGTGGCCAACACGTGTCCGACTTCGCTTGTGCCAATCCCAAACGCCAGCGAACCAAACGCACCATGCGTCGAAGTATGGCTATCGCCGCAGACGATGGTCATTCCAGGCTGCGTCGCGCCGAGTTCGGGTCCAATCATATGGACGATGCCTTGTTTGTCGCTCGTGAGGTCGTAGAGCCTGATTCCATGCTCTTTTGCGTTGGCATAGAGCGTCTGGACTTGCTTTGCTGCCATTGCGTCAGCAACGGACAAATCGCGGGAAATGGTCGGTGTGGAGTGGTCGCACGTCGCAAGAGTGCGGTCGGGACGGCGCACTTTCAAGCCGCGCGATTTCAGTTCCGAAAATGCTTGCGGCGAGGTTACTTCGTGGATAAGGTGCAAGTCAATGTACAAAACGGCGGGGCAATCGGGTTCTTGCGAAACAACGTGCTTGTTCCAGACTTTTTCAAAGAGTGTTTGTGGCATAGTTTAATCAATATCAAAGATAAATGAGAATTGCTTGTTTTAATTGCGTATTTGGTGTGGTATCGGGCGCGTACAAAATTCTATAGTTGTGCTTCAAATGCGAGAAAATGACCGTTGAAATGATGCTTCACAAGAAAAACTCGTAATGCCCTGAACCTCTTTTCGCCAAAGGCTTTGAGCATTTTTTCTATTTCTTGCTGGTGTATATTGTCATCATGGCACGGTACAACAAATGTCAGCGTATTATCACGAAATTCGGGGTACTTTCTTGCATTCAAAATATTACCCTCAGCTTTTACTTCTGTCATAACGCGAAAGCGGAGTTTTACAGATGCTTTCTCAACATTCCGCACTTTGCTAAAGGCATTTTGTTCAGAAAACATTGCCAAAAATATTTGTTTGGTTGCCTCGTCAATCTCGGAACCGCTTTGTCGCAAGCGTTCCTCCAGCACTTGTGAAAACGACTGCGTGATAAGTTCGGGCGTTTTGACCGTTTCAAAAAAACTTCCATGCACTAGTACAACCTTGATACTTTCTCGTTTCTTGCCTCGCACAAGATAAAATACTTGGCGTACCGCGTACACGTTCAATATCATCACCTGCTGCCAGCATTTGCTCACGAATACTGCTTTGCTCACCTTTAATAAGGTCTGCAATACGTTTCGTGCCAGTGGGGATGGTAGAGTTAAATGATGATACTGTATAACTATCGCTGTCTTTGAGTTCAATAAACTCACCACCTGTGAATATCTTGTCATCACCCGAAACTCTGAGTGCCATATCAGGGAATTGTCCTGCGTTGCGGCACGAAATCATGCGTTCATCAAACGGAAACTCCTCCAAGGTAGGAACTGTCTTGAATTCTTCCTTGTTGAGGACAAGCGTAGCAAAAAAATGATAAATAGAAGTTATCATGGAAGCGCATCAAAGGTAGTATCAAAGAGTGTCGCCAATCTATTCTGCTGCGTCAAAGCACTCGGTTTTGAGGTTTTCTGTTGCTGCCGCACCTGTGTATGGGAAGATACAGATTGTTCTGTGAATAATGATTGTCCCCATATTGTTGGAAGATTTTCCGTGTAAAGATAATCATGGAATAATTTTTCGATGTGGTCGGCGGCGCGAAGAGTTTTCATGCGTTCTTCAATACAACGTACATTTGCAGGATCAATTTCAATACTAATTGAGGAACGGCGTAATTGCTGTGCGACAACAGAGGTTGTACCAGTTCCAGAAAATGGGTCTAAAACACAATCGCCAACATTAGTAGAACTAAGAATCATGCGCGTAAGTAAAGCAATCGGCGCTTGTTGCTTATGGAACCGTTCACCATTTTCAGTGCGAATTGCCTCCTCACCAGCAAAATAGCCGGAGGTGAGTTCACGAATATCGTCCCAAACATCAGTAACAAACACCCCATTGTCGCGCTCGTATTTGTAGTGAGCAGGAAGCGGTGGTGAAATGCGCAAGCGATTAAAAACCCGTGCTTTCGCGCCTTTCGTAGCATAGATAATAATTTGATAATGCTTACCATATTTGCCACTGACAGGAACGGCAGAAGATTTCTTTTTCCAAATTATTAAATTTTGAAATTCCCACCCCGTTTCGCGCAAACAGCGTAAGACATACTCGGCGTTTTTTTCACGCTGCATGAAATACATTGCGCCGCCGACGCTCGTGCGCTCATAAATGGCTTTGCACACCACTTGCATCATGCTCCAATACTCGGCTTCTGGCATATTATCGTTATGAAGCGCATAATTTTTTTGTTGATTAAACGGCGGATCAAGAAAAGTACAATCCACTCTTGCTTCCAGTGAAGATATGTGATCAAGAGCGTTTCCAGTTAGTATTAAATGCGACATAGTACGTTTAGGTAAGTATTTTTGATAATAATGTTCAACATCCTCATAAAGTCTGAATAGTACGACGTTCTTTATCCGCCGCATAACTCAATACTACTTTAATACTTGCTTCCGAAAGTTCAGGGAAATCAGTGCAAATTTTCTCTACACTTACGCCAGAAGCCAACCAGCCCCAAATATCATGGACAACAATGCACGTACCTTTGATACAAGGCTTTCCGAAGCGTATTTCGGAATTGATAGTGATTGATTCGGTGTAAGTACGTCGCTAGATTTACTTTGCATTATTCTCAGCCATAAGCTGTTGAAAAAATAATAAAAAATCAATTTTATAAAACATAAACTAAATTGAGCGAAATACTTATACCGTTTCGATTGTAAAATGAATAGTTTCAATTCTCCGAAACAAGGCAGCATGCTGCCTTGCTCAAATCAAAGTATTCAAAATACAGTCAAAACCAAAACGGTATTACATCATTACGATTGAGCTTTTTCGTTAAAAAATTACGGCATCCATCCCAACAGCACAACAGCGGTGAGTGCGCCGTACGGATTCAAAGCGTTGATATTTGCTGATAATTTTAGTCCCAGACCAATGACTGGCACTTTCGCCGCTATTTGTCCTTCCAGAAGCAGACCAATCGTGCTGGTACGAGGATTCGCTACCCACGCCAAGCCTGCCGACACCGATGAAAACGTCCAGTCATTCATTGCGAAGAATATATCCGTACATTCCTCCACCTGACGGCGAAACTCGCCAAACGAGCTATCTATCAGGCTTTGCGCCAAACGGCGGTTCTTGAGCATACCAGAGACATTCAGGTCTTCAATAGCGATTACGCTATAGTTCTGAACAAGGTCAGTGGTAAGTTTGTGCAGGCAATCCTCACGCAAACACGAGATGCAGTAGTGCGTCCGCGCAAGCCGTCGTGCGGCTTTGCGGTGATTGTTCGACCGTACCACTTTCCGTGATACTGCTTGCGATTGCCTGCGCAAACGCGGAAGCAAGTGTTTGTGCGCCTTCACACCAGCAATGCTTCTGCCGTCCGACAAGGTTGCCAGCGCGTTTATTCCTACGTCCACTCCAACAACAGCTTGGTTTTCGCTTGCCTTCGGAATGTCGTCGGTTTCAACGGTAATGCTCACAAACCAAATGCCCGCACGACCTGAAACAGTCGCCTTCATCGCTTTGCCCACAAATCGCACCGATTCTCGCATTCGCACCCAGCCTAAGGTGGGAATCCATAACCGTTTGCCATCGGTTTTGAATTGGTCATTGGAAAGCTCGAAGCTATCCCGAACACCTTTTTTCTTGAAGCGAGGAACCTTTGTTTTCTTTTTGAAAAAGTTGTTGAATGCCTCGCCCAAATCCATAATCGCAAGCTGTGGGGCGCATTTGGTAACTTCCAGCATCCACGGAAACTGTTCGCGTTTGATACTGTTGAGTTCCTTGCGCAGTGCGCTTTCGCCCACTTTTTCGCCTGCTTCATAGCGTTCTTTCCATCGCGCCAACGCCCAGTTATTAGGCAAACCGCGACACGCCACACGCTTTGGCAAAGTACGTGCGCTGCTTGTTGTTCGGATTGAGCGTTATTTTATGGCTACGGAGCATACTTGAATGTTGTTATTCTTGGGCTTGCGTTTGTTCGACAACTTCTTTGATACCGTCAATAATCTTTTTGTTTTTGTGCGAGTGCAAATCGTAGAGACGTGCAGAAAAAACGGTGATTATTTCTAACACATCGTGCGCTAAATCTTCATCTTCCTCAAACGTCGTCTCTGCGCCTTTGTTGATGATGACCACTTCAACATTTTTTGCTTCGCACACAGCAAAAACGAGTTCTGCGCCAAAGCGTAAGAGTCGGTCTTTGTGCGTAAGAACCAAACGCCCGCACGTACCATCAATAATGGTGTTGAGCAATGTTCGCAGACCTTTTTTGTGGTAATTCATGCCCGAACCAAGGTCAGCGATAAGCTGGAATTGCCAGCCTTGTGCGGCACAGTACATTTCCAAAACGCGCTTTTGCCGCTCCAAATCTTCCCTCTGGTCGTGGCTCGACACACGAGCGTAGGCAAGCGTGGAACGCACAACGGCGGACTGGTGGGCTAGGTGCGGAGCAATATCGGCAAGTACATAGCGGCGATGACCGCCTTGGGTGCGGGTAGCGGTAATTTTACCCGCTTTTTCCCATCGCCGAAGCGTTATGCTTGAAACGCCTAATTGCTGGGCGGCTTCTTCTATGGTAAGTAATTTATTCATTTTGACAATATATGAATAAGATTGCATAATATCAAATCATACTGTTTCTAACCCTTTCCTCGTGCGGATTCACTTTTTGCATTTCGCAAACTACGTTGCAATATGTCTGCCAATCGCGTATTTATGGCAGAGCGAACAAGTTTGCGCATTGATTATACCCCTTCGCCCAGATTTAGTATGGGAAGGTAAGCTCGTCGGGACGGGAGAAACGCTTGAGAGACCAGATTGGAATTGGATAAAAATTACGACACGGAGAGATACCAATATTGTTGGTGGGTATGAGTTTACAGGTGCAGCATTGCGCGTCAATAGTGCAGAAGCGTACCTCATTGAGGACTTGCCACCATCATATTTTGTTCTTGTCCGCTATGCTCCCCAGCGTAACGGCATTATGTCTGACCGCGTTGGGGTTTCTACGCCACCAAACCGTTAAGAAAGCGTCTGAAAATTGAAAAAGAGAAAAAACCGAGCCATATTGCACGGGCAATACCCAAGGTTTGTTCAACCAAAGAAGGTACAGAATGGCTCGGAAATCATACAAAAGCGACCTTCGG